>WGOA01000034.1 GCA_016124275.1 Bacteroidota bacterium | reverse complement strand
CCACTTCGCGGTTGTTCTCCAGGTCGTAGCGCACGATGGCCGCCTTGTCCCGGCCCAGGTTGCTGCTGGCGTACACGGTGGCATTGTCAAAATCAAAAAAGCGCGGCTCCATGTATTCCGTCCAGTCGGTGGTCAGCACTTTGCGGAAGGGCTCGTCTTCCGTGGCGCGGTAGAGTACGTTGGTTCTAATGCCGTCCGTGACACTGAACGCCACCCGCAACTTGCCCTCGTGGTCCGCGACCCACCACGTAAAGGGCTCGCGCACGTTGCGGTTTTCGGCCAACATGCGCAGCTCGCCCGTCTCCAGATGCAGCCGGTAGGGCTCAAAAAGGCGCGGATTGTTGCGGTTCATGGAGATGATCATCTCATCCGGGAACGCCTGCAAGACATCGATGATCTCCACGCTAACCCCCTCAAAAGGGGTGAGATCGCGGACCTGCAGGGTCATCAGATCTACCGTATACAGGCGGTACTCCTCCTTGCCACTGGGATCGTGCAGGTACACGATTTTGTGGTTATTGGCCCAGAAATAGCGGCCCAGGCCTGTGGCGGTTTCAGCCGTGAGGCGCAGCGGCTCCATGACCGAATCCAGGCTGCGAACATGCAAATTCATCCGGCCCTGCCAGGGCGCCAGCCAGGACAAGTAGTGGCCATCCGGGCTCAGCCTGAAGTCGGTCTGCTCGGGGTTGCTGAAAAAAACTTCGACCGGAATGCCTCCCGGATCTTCGGCCGCGAGTTCCTGCACGCGCTCCTGCGGGCTCAGCTCCTGCGCGGCAGGCTTGCACCCCGTCAAGGCGAAAAAGCCAATCGGGAGCAACAGCGCCAGACCGGGAATTCGCAGGGCGGATCCTGGAAAAAATGGTGAAAAGAGAGAAGGAATCATGCACAAACCAGCCGCCAGGCGGTCCTATTTTAGGAAAGGGGAATAGCCTGTAAGGGCAAGCCCTAAAGATACCCCGGAACTAACCCTGGAGAAGCGACCTTTAACACAGTTTAACGGGTATGCCTATTTTGCGGGCATCGCTGCACCCGGCTAAAACCTTGTTCATGGATCCCCTTGCCCTTCCCCGCCCCGATTACTCCCATCCTTACCCGCTCGGGCAGGTGTACCGGCCTGTGCTCCCGACAGCGCTGTGGCCTGCCGAACAGGCTGCAGAGAGCGACGCCGTTGCAAATTCCGAGGCAGCCGCAGGACTCAAAGAAGCCCTTCCCCCGCAACCGAATGCCTTTTGGGCACAGCCGTTCCGGGCAGAACCGGTTCGAATGGGCGATTTTGTTGGAGCAACCGCGCTGGGTGGGGTCGTGAATTTTTTTGACTGGTGGCTGAATCCGCACGGCAATGGCACGCATACGGAGTGTGTCGGCCATATTTCGAAGGAGCGCATCGTTCTGTGCGACTGCCTGACGCACTTTGCCTTTTACGCCGATGTGGTGACGGTTGCGCCGCGGGAGTTGCCCGCGCCGGCGCCGTTTTCAGGGAGAGATGCTGTAGTGACTGCGGCTGATTTGCAGGCGGCGGTGCAGGGCTTGACTGCGAAGCTCGGTGCGGCTGCCCAATCCTCTCCCGCTCTCGCCTCTCCCGCCCGCGCCTCTCCCCCCCTCGCCCTCGTGCTCCGAACCGCCCCCGAAGCGGAGCGCCGCAATCGGCACTGGACCGGCACAAACGCCCCCTACGTGGAGGCCGCCGCCTGCGCCTGGCTGGCCGATCAGGGCTACGACCACCTGCTGTTGGACCTGCCATCGGTGGACCGCGAAGCCGACCAGGGCCTGCTCGCCGCCCACCACGCCTGGTGGCGCTACCCGCACGCCACGCGCATGCAAGCCACCATAACCGAAATGATTGTGGTCCCGGACGCCCTGCCCGACGGCCGCTATTGGCTGCACATGCAGGTGGCGCAGGTGGCCATGGATGCGGCGCCGAGCAATCCGGTGTTGTACAGGTTGGGCGACTAAAATGCCTCGCGTATCTGGGGGCTAGACCGTGCAATCATCCAGAAATGTGTCTTTGTATAATTTTTCTATAAGTTTTATCTCGGCTCTGGTTAATGCAGCGAATTCCTTTTGTCTTGCTAGTAGGGAAAGTTGCCCATGATGCTGCTCCAAAAACCTGACCAGCAATGCCACCATGCTGTTGGGCATTTCTACGATATCATCCAGCAACTGCTGAAACTTATCGTAGCGAATCAAATAGTCAACTTCCTTCGGTATAATATCTTCCAGTGTCCTTTTAATGCAACCGTGTAAAAATTCAGCCTGTTGTGTGGCATCAAAAAACCGGTAGTAATCAATCGTTTCGTTCAAAATTTCAACATTGTGATCAGCAGTTTCTTTCCATTGAATAAAATCAAGCAAGGGCAAAGAATACGCTTCTAAAACCGTACGATAGATTTTAATATCTTCCAATATGGCTGCGGAAACAGGAAAAACCATTCCCTCAGCTACAAACTTTGTCCTGGCCAGGATATGATGCAACAAGTAGCGGTGCATACGACCATTCCCATCTTCAAACGGATGGATAAAGGCAAATCAAAAGGAAATAACGGTTGCGAAAACGACAGGGTCCATTTCGCTTTTGTACAACAATTGTTCTGTTGCCAGCAAACCATCCATGAGGATCTCGACATCCTGCCATTTTGCGGAGATATGATCGGGCAGGGGCTCCCCGCTGCTGCGATCGTGCTCTCCTACAAAACCACCCCGTGTGCGATAGCCCATGTTGAGAAAGCGCGAATTTTCCAGAACGAGTTGTTGGAGTCTAAAGAGTTCGCTTTTTGATAAATCACGCATTCCCGCTTGGCCGAGTGCGCGTCCCCACCGCGCAGTTCGCATGCTTTTAGGGCTTTCGCCCTCAATGGCAAAAGAGGCCTTGTAATCTTTCAGCAATAAAAACGCAGATGCGCGCTTCCAAACCTCTTTGTGCGTACTGAGCCATGCATCCTGCTCCATCCTTGCCTTTATATGCTGAATAGAAGTATCCAGAACAGGAGTCCGATGCACCAAGGGACAGAAATCTATGGTTCCTGGAAGATTGTTAAGAATCTTATGCCTGCTAGATTTCTCTCCCTTTACTGCATACTGAATCGACTCATCCACCAGGGTTACATAGTTGTTCCTTTGCAAATCGCTTTTCCCCGCTATCGGACGCCCCATTAACCATTCCATTATAAACCATATCCTTCGCGTGTACTGCCCTGTTGGCTCTATGCTGACCAGCGTTAGCAATTGTGCTTCGTTGTAATGCTGGGTGAGTCGCTTAAAAATTAACAGGTTGATTCCTTCGTACTTGAGCGCAAAGACCAGGTGATTGTGCAGGGCCTGGATCTGGCTCAATTCCAGCGAATCAGTTGGCAAATACCGGTTTGGATACACCTTCCACTGATCTGTGTCGTGTTTCCTGTTGTGTTGGCTGATTGCAGCCAGGAAACGGGGAGAGGGCACTTCCAGCGTCAATGCATCAATGATGGCTCCGTAGCCAACTACTGTGGCCTCCTCCGGGAGCGCTCGCCCAAGAAAAACAGATGTAGCACGAGAAAAATGAGTGCTCATTAAGGCAATTCATGAAATCCTACCGCAAAATAGGCCATTTTCACGAAAAAGCAAGAAATATCAATGCCCTGATACCCAAAACGAGTAAAACAATTGCAGAACCAGCTAACCCCTACTTCTCCGCCTTCATTTGCGGAAAGAACAACACATCCTGAATCGAAGGCTGGTTGGTCATGATCATGGCCAGGCGGTCAATGCCGATGCCGATGCCCGCTGTGGGCGGCATGCCGTACTCCAGCGCACGGAGAAAGTCTTCGTCCAGCACCATGGCCTCGTCGTCGCCGCGCTTGCCCAGTTCCAGCTGCGCCTCAAAGCGCTGGCGCTGGTCAATGGGGTCGTTGAGCTCTGAAAACGCATTGGCGATCTCCTTGCCGTTGCAAATGACCTCAAAGCGTTCCACCAGACCGGGATGATCGCGGTGCTTTTTGGCCAGCGGCGACATCTCCTCCGGGTAGTCGGTAATGAACGTGGGCTGAATCAGGTGCGGCTCTACGCATTCGCCGAAGATCTCGTCAATCAACTTGCCGCGCCCCATGCTCGGGTCGGTGCTGACGTGGAGCTTGCGCGCGGTATCGCGAAGTTGCGCCTCGTCCATCTGGCTGATGTCGATGTCGGTGAAGACGCGAATGGCTTCGTACATCGTGTAGCGCTTCCAGGGCCGCGCAAAGTTGATGGCGTTTTTGCCCACGGTAACGACACCGTCACCGGTAAGGGCTTTAGCCACTCCCTCGAGCATTTCCTCCACCAAATCCATCATCCAACGATAATCTTTATACGCAACATAGAGTTCCATCATCGTGAACTCCGGGTTGTGGAAACGGCTCATGCCCTCGTTGCGAAAGTCTTTGGCAAATTCAAACACGCCTTCGTACCCGCCCACGATCAGGCGCTTCAGGTAAAGCTCATCGGCAATGCGCAGGTACAACGTCTGGTCCAGCGTGTTGTGGTGCGTCTTGAATGGCCGTGCCGCCGCACCGCCGTACAGCGGTTGCAACACGGGCGTTTCCACTTCGAGATAACCCTTGCCGTTCAAAAAATCGCGCATGCTGGTCACCATCCGGGCGCGCTTGATAAACGTCTCGCGCACCTCCGGATTCACAATTAAATCTACGTAGCGCTGCCGGTAGCGCTGCTCGGGGTCGCTAAACGCATCAAAAACTTCGCCGTCTTTCTCTTTCACCACAGGCAACGGGCGAAGGGCCTTGCTCAGCAATCGCAACTCCTTTACATGAATACTAATTTGTCCCGTTTGCGTGCGAAAGGCATGGCC
Source organism: Bacteroidota bacterium (assembly GCA_016124275.1). Classification (GTDB taxonomy): domain Bacteria; phylum Bacteroidota; class Bacteroidia; order Chitinophagales; family BACL12; genus WGOA01. The sequence goes on along the minus strand of WGOA01000034.1, from coordinate 21,879 downwards.
GCGAACCCCCACCCAGTCGCCCAGGTCGAGGTACTTCTTGAAGACGTCGTTGTACAGCGCCTTGTCTTCACCAGGCGCAATTTCGTCGCGCGCCACGTAACACTGAATTCGACCTGCCGCATCCTGCAGCTCCATAAACGCCGCCTTGCCCATGATGCGCTGCGCCATCATGCGCCCCGCCAGCGACACCTCCGCATACGCGTCAGGATTGTCTTCAAAACCATCTACTACCTCCTGGCTGTGGTGGCTCACGTTGAACGCCGCCGCCGGATACGGATCAATACCGAGTTCCTGGATCTTGCGCAGGTTCTCGCGGCGAACGAGTTCTTGTTCGGACAAATGTGGGGCGTGGTTGCTCATAGCGGGCGGGCGTTGAAGAGGGGCAAAGATAGGTTTAAGAAGAAATTATTACATTGCCAATTAATAATATTTTATTTACAAACATATACCACTTAACGCCAAGATTCATTACTTATACCTATCTCTCATTTTCTTAACAATTGCTTCATGAGTAACTCCTTCGCCCCGTTCCATCTCCTCCAACCCAACTTGAATGGATGAGCGCTCCTCTTCACTAATTTCATCCCACCAATCCGTTTTTTCGTTGCGCAGATTTCTAATCTTGGCAATGATGCTCTCATCAGTCAGTTGGGCTAGCCACTGAATGAGCTCCAGTTTTTCTGCTTTAAGATCCATAGTAAAGATGCTCTCGGTAATCTAACTCAAAGATAAGATACCGTTCTTTGCCCCGCATCTCCCTTAACATGACGGTCATCAAACCCAATTTCCTGGTGGTCGGGGCCGCTAAAACCGGCACCACTTCCCTATACGACTACCTGAAGCAGCACCCGCAGGTGTTCATGCCCACCAAGGAGACGTTATTTTTCTATCTATCCTTAAAGACCGTAAAAGGCTGAAATTCCCCTCTCACTGCCGGATAATCTTCAGGGCTGGATACCATATGCCTTCATCACTTTGTACGGTAACCCAATATAAACCAGCCGGATAAGTGCTCAGGTCAAAGGATGGAGTATTCGTGAGGGATTTTCGAAACACCTCTCGGCCATATAAATCATAAACCATAAGCGTTCCATTTGCTGCACCCCGTATGGCAAACAGACCATTACTTATGGTTGGAATCACGGACCATATGTTAGTCCCTTGTGGAAACACCGGGATGCTGGTTTGGGTAGTATCCACGGGGCTCAACGTATCACAGGGGCTGCCTATTAAAGGCCCAAGGTCGTAGTTGGGGAAGTTGGGGAGAGAGTAGGTAGTGCTCTCTCTGCCATTTAGGTAAACTCCAAATGTATCAAAGTGGCAAAAATTACCAGGTAAATTCGGAAAATTGATAACACCAAGATGGTCCGATAAACCATCAAATCCACCTGACAATGTAGCCTTTCTATAATTCATATATATTTTGCCGTTACTTCCATATTGCAATGCACTTCCATTAAAATATAGATGATCTGACCCTGCATACCTAAATATTAAAGAATCATAAAGAGCGCCTTCAAAAAGAGACAGCTGGTATAGCCTTGTCTTTTCAATTGTTGTATAATATATCTTACTGCCATCTGGCGAAAAAGATATTCCGTAAGAAAAATTACTTCCGTTAAGTGTTAAAATAGTATCCATTAACTCAACCAAACCATCACATCTATCAAATTCATATACTGCTACAGTGGGAAGGGCAGGGCCGTACGTAGTTGCTAATGCAAGCTTTGTACCACTTAAATCAGCAGTCAACTCACCAGCAAAGCCTCCTTCAAAACCGGAAGATTCAATCATGGTATTACCAAGCCCTTCAGATGTAAACAATGAAATAATGAATTCGCTGCTTGTAACACTTCCCTTCCTCGCAATAATCCACCAATCCTCTCCATTTCCATGTTTAACTGCACACAATTGTTCAGAAATTTCAAACTCCCACACCAATTTATATTTACAATCTTCTACTACTCCACCCAAACCACTATCTAAATTCTTGTCAATCTTTGAAAGATACAATTTATCGTCAGTGTCGTTGATAGCAAAAAATGCAAAAAATCTCCCTGCTGTGTCACCAGGCCAAGGTAAGAACATGGACCCATTTGTCTTGGATGACGATGGCGGTACATCTAAAGCCGGGAAAGTGTCACTGTTAAACAACGGCAAGAATTCTCGGTTCCAAATCCGGATGGTGTTTGAGTAGAATAACAAATCCCCAGTCTTATCAGATATACATGACGCTCCTTCGAATGCGTAGAAATCGTCAATAAAAGGTAAAACCGTAGGTCCGGTTTCATCAAATCTTAGATGATAACCATTCCCAAAAATCCAATGAGCATCATGTCCCTGTGCCTGTGCTGCTCTGTTCAAACAGAGCAGCACCATAGATATAATTATGTTATTTAGGCATTTCATCGCGCAATCAAAAGTTTATGCGTTGCAACAACTCCAGATGCAGATATGGTGCGCACCGTATAGTTACCATCTGGCAGGCTATTGATGTTCATGGATGGTATTTCTCCTGCACCCAACCGTGTTACTAAATGCACCCTGCCTTGAAGGTCACTAAATTCTACTGAAAAATCCACATCACTCGAAGGGAAGTAAACCACGGTTTGAGCCGGATTTGGGTAAAGCAAACCATGTTGAACAATTGGAATTGCCAAACGCTCTTCTGTGGCATCTATCAGCCATTCATCGGGAACATGCGTGATGCCAAGCATGCTTTGAGCAAGGACCGCTGCTGTACCAGCCCCCCTTAACTCACGATAGGAAATATTCAGCAATGTGGAGCGGTCTGCATCAGACCATATTGGGCCAGAAGGGTTTGATTCTGTGTTTAATCGCAGTTCCCAAACTTTTTGCAGCAGCTCTTCTTCTGTATTAATCGGTGATAGCGATTGGACTAAAGCCAAGGCACTATCCACTAATCCTTTTGCCCACAAGGAGGATACATCGGAAAATGCTGCAATGTTGGTCGTGGAGAGCACCGATTTAACCTTTGGATCCCGGTTTCCGGCGCGATGCTCACCTGCCAGAAACGCATAGAGCGAAGGAGATATTTCGGAAGAATTAGGTGCCGAGATTTGAGCGTCCAACTGCGCTTCCTGGTAAAAACTCATGCCGGGCATCGCCCGCCCCTCACCTTCACCACCAGGGAGTTCGCCTTCACGGAATATTGCAAGAGAGTCGCAGATGGCGGTCGTAGATCCAGAAACTGAATTCAATAATGTTAGCCCACCAAATAGGATATTTGTTCCAGTTGGAAAATCATACGTAGCAGCATTCCGGTAATACCAATCCACAGAGCCCGCGTCAGATGATAGAATACTCCAAGATCTGTCCGGCTCAAAACCACCTAATAACGAGGTCGTCCATCGGTTATCACTGGAAGCGGCAGTATCCAAATAACCATAGACTCGCTCTGTGCCACCCACGGTCACTCCAAATTCCCCGGTCCCCAGATCATCCCAAACGACACCGCTGAAACAATCGTGGAACTCATTGCACACTGCATTACCCCCAAAATTGTCTTTGAAGATGTAGAGGCCAGCTCCGCAGTATTCCACATAGTTGGTGAACACCACAGCATCATGCGTTTTAATCAGTTGTATGCCCCGGATGCGGGCATTGTTTGATGTGATGGTGGTGCAGGGACCTCCACCGCCCGAATACGGGCAGTTACCGGTTATCGTGTTCTGAAAGATCAACGGTTTCTCTGCCTGGACAGCCAAAATGCCTACCGCCGGTTCCATACTGATACCGGCATAGCCAAACTGAATCGTATTGGAATCTATCCTCACTTTAGTGGCGCCTAACAGCGATTGAGCAATGATGCCCCGGTGAACTTCGTCAATATCATTGAGCCACACTGAGATTTCACCGACCAGATCATCTACCAATATGCCACGCGTTTCAGCAAAACTGCCGTCAAGGGTGTTATTGAATACGTTTGCATCTACCGGACCGCCAGAGGGGCCTGGGTTCTCATCCAGAATTATCCCCGCATCACTGAAATTGCGGATCGTGTTATCACGAACAACAATCGTATCAGCCGTACGGGTTATCCATACACCAATCACAAAGGGTTCCGTGGTCCTGTTCATCGTATTGTCTGAGGCAACCACACCTTTCATCCCCCGGCTGTAAATGCCATAGCGGCAATCCAACATCGTGTTGGCCTTGGTTATGGAGGTGCCCACAGCAAGCGAATAAGGCCCTGATGATGAGTTGACCGTGGAATAAACCGCATACCCACTTGATCCCACAAAGTCCTGAATATCTTCAAACTCATTGTTGAAAACCTGCAGAGAGCTGTTCAACCCGTAAACACCATAGTCCATCCGGGTAAACCGATTGGCGGCTGCCAGGGTATTGTCAACACCAATCGTCAAGCCGGTGCCGCCACTGATGTTTAAGGTGTTCACCCCCCATACGCTGTTTGTGTAGCTTGATCCGACAGGAAGTGTCCCCCCTTCGAAATGCGTTCCCACTACATAGCCCGGATAGGTGCCCAAAGCGTAATCGCTTACCCATATACCCGTTACATTTCGGTGCAATCCACTATCCCGGATATCAAACTGTCCGGGTGTTGTTGACGACGTATTGTTGATATAAACGGCATTCACGGCTCCACAAATATCCGATTCATCTACTTCTAATCGTCCGCCGGGCAACACAGTGATGCCATTCCAGAGTTCCTGTACATTCGTAATGATGCTGCCACCAAAAACGCGCAGAGTGCAACCTGGGTTGACAATAATGTCACCGTCACTAAGAACACCAACCTCTGCTCCAAAAAATGTGAACGTACCCACATTCACCGTAAATGAACCGAAAATATCAATACGCCCGCCAAAACTGGTTAAACCAAGAGAAGTGGCCGATTCATTTGTCCATTGAAGTGCAGAATCTGGTATCGGACAAGTGCCGACAGAGATTTGAGCATTTGAACCAACCATGGTCGTTAAGATAATCACAAACAGACAACATTGGCGCATGAAAAGGAGTATTTAGTAAATCAATAGGCAATATCCCCCCCCCTGCCACATAACCTAATTTTTGATGTTAAATTAATGATAAGTTTACGTTAAATCTTTCACCGGCTCTAAAGCGCTTATCTTTGCGCCTGCATTCACCGCCTTATGACCGCTGTCAAGCCCAATTTCCTGGTGGTCGGGGCCGCTAAAACCGGCACCACCTCCCTGTACGACTACCTGAAGCAGCACCCGCAGGTGTTCATGCCCACCAAGGAGACGTTCTTCTTTCAGTCGGAGCTGTACCGGAACAACCACTTGCCCTACCCGGCCCAACGCCCAGCAGAAGAAATCGTATTTGATGAAGCGGAATTTCTACGCGCCTACTCAGGTGCCGGATCTTATCCTGTTCGCGGCGAGGTGGCTACCGGGTACCTCTACTATTGGCGCGAATCCATTCCGCGCATCAAGGCATTGCTCGGCGAAGACGTCAAACTGATGGCCGTGCTCCGCAACCCCGTTGACCGCACTTATTCCGGCTACACCTTTTTCAGCCGCGACCTCCACGAAAAACTTTCGTTTGAAGACGCCCTTGCCGCCGAGCCGCGGCGCACTGCCGACGGCTGGGACTTCATGTGGCATTACGTAGAGCACTCGAAGTATGCCGAAGGGGTGCGCGCCTTCCAGCAGGCCTTCCCCCATTTTAAGGTATTCTTCTTTGACGACCTCCAAGCCGACCCCGCCGCCTTCATGCGCGAGGTCTTCGGCTTCTTAACCATAGAAAAAAATATCCCACTGCAACTGGATCAGAAAAATGTATCTGGTGCGCCCAAATCCAAGGCGATGCAGCATCTGATCACGCAGGAAAATCCGCTTAAAAAGCTCTTGCGTCCGTTGCTGCGCAGTGTGTTTGGCCGCGAACGAAGGCACCAAATCCGCACCTGGCTCAAATCGCGCAACGTCGGCGAGAAAGACCGCATGACGCCGGAGCAATACAATGCACTGCTGCCGCATTTTTTGGAAGACATCACCGCGCTGGAACAACTGACCGGCCGTGATTTGAGTGCGTGGAAGCGGGCGAAGGGGTGAGGGACTATGGCCAGGAAATCAAGGGCTAGATAAATGTTTTATCATATGAGTTTCTTAGAAACCATTAGTCGTCTCAAAAAACTGGTGATCTCGGCATTAGTTGCCGACGAAGACCTAATGGGTATCTTAGTTCTGAAAGGTGGGAACGCACTTGACTTAGCCTACAATATAACAAATAGAGGAAGCATAGATATTGATTTTTCAATATAAGGTGATTTTTCAGAAGCGGAGAAGTCAAGCCTTGTTTCTCAAATTACGCAACTGCTCAATAAAGAATTTGCAAAGGAAGAATTATTGGCTTTCGATGTTAACCTTTATGAAAGACCACAAAAAATTAGCGATGCGGTAAAATCTTTCTGGGGCGGTTACCTAATAGAATTCAAGGTAATTCAACAAAATAAATTTAATGCGCTCAAAGGAGACATCGAATCAATCAGAAGGAACGCAATTCCATTGCATGCTGATAACTCTACAAAATTTACCATTGATATCAGCAAGTATGAATACATAGCTGGTAAGCGCCCACGTGACATAGAAGGTGCAGTAGTTTATGTGTACTCTCCAGAAATGTTAGCACTCGAAAAACTGAGAGCACTTTGTCAGCAAATTCCAAACTATAAGGAAGTGGTGCTTAGCATGTCTCCACGCTCAAGAGCACGAGATTTTTACGACATTCACAATCTTGTGGAAACCTTCAAGTTGGACTTTACAACCAGCGAACATACCCAATTATGTGGTCACATTTTTGAAACTAAGCATGTTCCATTAAGCTATATCGCTATGCTGCCTGAATATCGAGATTTTCATAGGCAGAGTTGGCCGAGTGTCGTAAGCACCATAAACCAAATGGAAGCCCAAGAAGATTTTGACTTTTACTTTGATTACACGATCAATTGTTGCGGACACTTGGCTCACAGTCCTTTGGGATAATAAAGGCACCATTTTTCAGAATATTCTTTATTGCGCATATTATACGTCAAGTAGAACTTGAACTTTGATTCTCTTCTGAAACGCTCAATTTCTTCTTCAGGGTATTCAGCTCTTTCCAAGTAAAAGCCTACAACTTGATGATAGGGATATATAAAATCAAGAGCATTTAAATAGTCCTCAAGTTTCGCAACGTTTAGTTTTCCTTTTGCCTGCTTAAATGCCTCTAAGACTTCAAAAACACCGCCGGCATATACTGGCCTTACACAAACATCAATCAACGTTCTTTCAAGATCTGTGTAGTCATAACATTTTTCCGCTGTAGATATATTTATCACGCCGAGTTTGTTAGTATACTTACCATTCAGCAAAACCACTTTTTTATCGCGAAAAAAAAATGCCTGTTGACTACTCCTTTGGCCTGCTTTAAAAGCCACGTCAATAGCTTCCTGTGTTAAATGTACATCCCTTTTGTCGGCTCCAGACAACTTCCCATGTTCATAATTTAAATAGATTGTTTTGGGAAGTTGCAAGGACAATTGATGAAGGTATAGTGACGTATAGTGTGAAAAATAAACGTTAGGCTTCAACCCTGACATTGCCGTGAAATCGTCATTAGACTTCCAGGAGTAAATCGGAATACTGTCACCTGAATTCTGAATGAAATAGTTGACTGTTATTGCATTACTATTTATAAAATGTTGCAGTAAATTATCGACAGTATAGCGCTTTGATATACCCCATGCCTTTCTGTTGCTCTCAATAACCCGCTGAAATCCTTTTCCTGTAAACGCCCTAATCTTGGATTGATCAAAAAACTTTTCGACGTTAGCAAATAATGGATTATTGATAGTAGTTTTTGCCATGCTGATGCTAGCATATATGCTAGCATCAGCGAAGTTACAGTAGCCTGATGACATAATCAAGAACCTTCATAAGGGCATCTATAAAAAAGAATCCTTGAAATCAAAAATGTGTCCCCAGCATATCTAGCATGTATGCTAGATATGCTAAGTTACCCACTTTTTTTGAGAAAAGCAACTGCCCATTTCATACCAACTGTAGCATTGGCGATGATTCCCCCCCTACCTTTTCTTCGGAATCGACAACGAAACCCATTCCCCGCCCCGGATCATCTTTCCAAGCTGCACCATTTGGCCAACATGGTAAGCGTAATGGGCCACCTGCCGCTGAATGGCCTCTGTTACGGTGTGGGCCTCCCCCCGGATGTACACGGTCCGGTGCAGATCATCCGCCTCCAAAGCCTCCAGGGCCGCAAACAGACAGGCCCAGCCTTCCTCCCAGCGCTGCATGATCGCGGCACGATCCGCGGCAAAAGGCTCAAACTCCGCATCGCGCTCGCGCCAGGGCTTCTCGCCGTCGCTGGTCAGAAAGTCGATCCAACGGCTGCGCATGTTGCCCCACAAGTGATGCACATTCATGGCAATGCTGTTGGTATCCTCGTTGAGCTGCCAATGCAGGTCGGCGTCGCTGAGCTGAGCCATGGCGAGCTCGCCAAGACTTTTATACAACGCAAAAATCTTTATGGTCGGGCGAAGGAATTCGTCGCGCATGGCAGCTTGATTTCGGTGAATCACAAAGCTACTGCGGCTCGCGGCAGCGTTGAAAGCGATGTACGAGGAACTGCCGGAAGTCCTGGCCCGCGGTGCCATCCTGACCGGGTCAGCGCTCAAGCCGGCGCTCATCTTCCAGACAGACCATCAGGTTGTCCCCCCAGAAAAAGGGAGGTATCTTTGCAAAGATAGTTTTACTATCGCAAAAACTAATAATACTCACAAAATGGACAGCAAAACCCAAATCAAACCCAAAGTGGATGCAAGGAAACCCGTCAACCGGATCAGCTACGCCATGGGTGACGGTATTGGTCCTGAAATCATGGAGGCGGTGCTGTCCATTTTGGATAGGGCTGGTTGCGGGTTGAGCTTAGACGAAATAAAAATTGGAGAATCCGTGTACCGGCAAGGGCACTTATCCGGCATTGCACCGGACAACTGGACCACGCTGCGCAATAACCGCATTTTCCTGAAAGCCCCCATTACCACTCCACAAGGAGGCGGGTACAAAAGCCTGAATGTAACCATACGAAAAACCATGGGGCTGTTTGCAAACGTAAGGCCGGTGCAAGCCTATGTGCCTTTTGTTCCAAGCCACTTCCCTGCTATGGACCTGGTAGTGGTGCGCGAAAATGAGGAAGATCTTTACGCGGGCATTGAGCACCAGCAAACGGGCGAAGTGGTGCAGTGCCTCAAGCTGGTCAGCGTGCCGGGTTGTGAGCGTATTCTTCGTTATGCATTTGAGTTTGCCCGAAGCCAGGGTCGAAAAAAAGTGACTTGCCTGAGCAAGGATAACATTATGAAACTTACGGATGGTTTGTTTCACAAACTGTTCCAGGATATTGCGGAGGAGTACCCGGATATCCAGGCCGAACACAAGATCATTGACATTGGCGCTGCGCTGTTGGCAGCGGAGCCAGAGCGTTTTGATGTGGTGGTTACCTTGAACCTCTACGGCGATATTGTTTCCGACATCACCGCACAAGTTGCCGGATCTGTGGGGCTGGCTGGGTCGGCCAACATTGGGCAGAACTTTGCCATGTTTGAAGCCATTCACGGATCAGCGCCTGACATTGCGGGCAAAGACATGGCCAATCCTTCCGGGTTGTTGAATGCCGCCTGCATGATGCTCGGGCACCTGGGTCTGAATGAGCAGTCGGCGGTCATACAAAACGCGTGGCGCAAAACGCTTGAAGACGGCATTCACACTGCCGATATTGCTTCGGGCTCGCATACGCGCCAGCAGGTTGGCACCCAAGGCTTTGCCCAAGCGGTGGTTCAGCGCATCGGCGAGCGGCCGCGCAACCTGGCGACTGTGCAACCAGGGGTGTCAAAGCCCATCCAGCTCCCCGCCTACGTACCCACCCAGGTAACCAAACGGCTGGTGGGACAAGACGTCTTTTTGCACTGGAACGGTGCTGACGGAATCCGAGACCCTCAACAATTGGGTCATCTGTTAGAAACACACGCTGGCAAGGCCCTAAAACTGAAAATGGTCACGAACCGGGGCGTCAAGGTTTACCCGGAGGGCTTTCCAGAAACCTTTTGCACCGACCACTGGCGCTGCCGCTTTGTGAGCACGGATTCCAAACTGGATGCCTGGGGACAAAGCATGATCCAGGCGCGCGAAGTGTCTTTTCAGGATGTTCTTGCGCTGCAAAGCCGCCTGAACGCGGCAGGATTGGACATTATAAAAACAGAGAACTTATACGAAATTAACGGAGAGCGCGCTTACACCCTTGGACAAGGCGAGTAATGCCCGCCTTAAGGCGTACAAAACGCCTCGCGCATCCGTTCTGAAGCAGTGTAGCCCAACTGGGCACTTCGAACTAAATCAGGACAACCGCGCAAGGGTTCCAGCCGCATCAAGTGCGCGATGCCCCGGTTGTGCCAAGCCTCTGCGTACGCTGCATCCATGTTGATGGCTTGCGTGTAATGGCTGATGGCTTCGGTAAACTGGTCAAAGAGCAGCGCGACATTGCCGCGAAGGTTCCAGATCTGCGGATCGTTGGGGCTAAGGCGAAGAAGCTGCTCGGCGTCGCGGCGAGCGCCGTCGTAGTCGCCGAGCATTTTGCGGGTAACAGCCCGGTTAAACAGCGCCTGCTGAAAACCCGCATCAAAACCCAATGCTTTGTTGTAGTCATTCAATGCGCCGCCCCAGTCGCCCAGCGATTTGCGCGTCAGGGCGCGGGCAAAGTGCATGTTGGGCACATCGCGGCTGAGGGCCATGGCCTGGTTCATGTCGTCGAGGGCTTCCTCAAAGTTGCCCAACCGCAGCGAGGCCATTCCCCGGTTAAAGCGCGCCAGCGCAAACTCCGGATTGAGTTCTAACGCTTGGTCAAAAGCCTGTCGCGCCGGAGCATACTCCCCTCGCGCCATGAGGACGAGCCCGAGCTGGTCATGTGCTACCGACGAGAGCGGGTTGAGGTCCAAGGCGCGCCGCGCGGCCACTTCAGCTTCCTGGAGTTCCCCCTGCCCAAGCAGCGCCTGGCTTTGTTTCAGGGCCAAAACGGTGTCCATAAATTCAGCGCTGAGCAACGGGGCAAGTTCGGCTGCGGCTGCCTCGTAGTTTTCCAGCATGAGGTAGGCATCCGCGCGTTGCTCGCGCGCGGTTGGCTCGTCGCGGACAATTTTTCGCGAATCAGCTAAGTCCTGCTCAGCGCCTTCAAGATCCATGGCCAAAATGCGCGTGCGAACCCGGGCGTCGTAAAACGCTTCCGCATAGGGGTTCAGGCGAATGGCTTTGTTGTAATCGGCAATGGCCAGGCTAAATTCCTGGCGGTGGCGGTACAAATTAGCCCGCCGCAGATAGGCTTCTGCGTAATCCGGATCAATTTCTATGGCCATGGTGTAGGCCGAAAGGGCTTCTTCCCACAAGCCTCGATTGACCAGGAAATCGCCTTCGCGCAACTGAATACCTGCTGCCGTGCGGGAATCGTGGGGAATGCTTTGGGCAAATGCGGGCAAAGTGGCGCAAAAAGCGAGGCTCAAAAGGAGGAAGCGAAACATAGATACTTTTGCTAAAAGATACGCTACACAGCCCAGTTTGCCACGCTAAAGACCCAATAATGCCCGGAAATAAGGTAATCTTTGTGCTACTTATGAGCCACCTGATTACCGAGATTAGAAATGGATACCTGGTGGTGTCCATGACCCGTGGAAAAGCCAATGCGCTGGAGCAAACGCTTGTGGATGAATTGCGCGAAGTGTTCAGGCTTTCGCTCAAAGATGATGACATCAAGGGCATCGTGCTGGCTGGCCGGGAGCGGTTTTTTTCCGCCGGCCTTGACTTGATTGCGCTTTACGATTACGATGCTGATGCCGTAGAGGAATTCTGGCGGAGTTTCATGAAGCTGATCCAGGAAATGGTGGCTTGGCCCAAGCCGCTCGTAGCCGCTATTTCCGGGCATGCACCCGCCGGCGGATGCCTGCTGGCGCTAACGGCAGACTACCGCGTCATGGCCGCCGGTGATTTCACCATTGGGCTCAACGAAATTCCGGTGGGCATCATGGTGCCGGAAGCCATCTTTAACCTTTACCGCTTTTGGATTGGCGATAACCTGGCGCATACCATGTTGTTGGAGGGCAAACTCGTCAAGCCCGACAAAGCGCTCGAACTCGGCATGGTGCACGAAGTGGTGGACGCCAGCCAGGTGTTAATCCAGGCGGAGCGCCAGATGCAGCGCTATATCGGGTACCAATCCTTTACCTGGCAGCAAAGCAAGATCAACATTCGCCGCAACCTCCGCCAGCAAATGCACATGGACTTTGACGTGGTCTTTGCCCCTGCGCTGAAGCATTGGTGGGCACCGGAAACACGGGCCATTGTCAAGGCAGTAGTGGACGGGCTCAAGGCGCGAAGCGGCAGCTGACCCGCCAGGGTCTACGCAGTGCTCGCACAGGAGCGCCAGCAGACCTCAGCGGTCCAACATCAGCACCTTAAAGGCAAACCAAACGTTACCTGCATCCAGTTCGGCGGCAGCAAAGCGATGCAAGCTCGCGGTTCGGGCCTCGGAGGCGGGCTCCCGGAGCAACGCGGCAACCCGCAGCTCATCGGCCACTGAGTTGGCTTCTTCTTCCGAGGGAAGGGTCTCCGTGTTGCCGAGCATGCCCAGATGGTTCCCGGACAGGACAGCGCTGAGCCGGATGCGCTCCGGCAATGCATCAACACCCATACCGAGGCGAGCGATCGGCTTTTCGACCTCAAACACTGCGGTCCCGGACGCCCGGCAATAAAAGTCATAGCCCATGCGGGCAATGAGGTCAATTTTGTGCGGATCAATGCGGCCATCAGCGCCGAATATGTGCTCCGCGAAATGCATGCGCTGAATGTCTGCGATGATCAGGTTGCCGGCACCGCCCTTGCTGCCCAACTCCACAACTTCTCGTACAGTACACTCAAACTGTGCAGGACTTTCCGCCACGCGAAAGGGCTTGATGGTATCCGATGGCAAAGCGGTAAAACCAGCTTTTTCAAATTCGTTTATGCCGCGGGGGTACGCGGTACTGGCCAGCGACATCTGCTGCACCATAGCATAAGAAACTATATTAATCACTACTTCCGGAACTTCGCGGATGTTGAGCAGAGTGTCTTTTAACGTGCCATCCCGACCGGACCGCGCCGGGCTAAACACGGCCACTGGCGGATTGGAACTGAAGATGTTAAAAAAGCTGAAAGGCGCCAGATTGGGTCGGCCATGGGCATCTACCGTAGAGGCAAAACAAACAGGTCGCGGAGCAACGGCAGAAAGCAGCATTTGGTGGCGCTCCGCAGGAGCTACTTCTTCGGGAATCAAGGTTCTAAAGGACATAACTTTTACTGTAAATAATTGAACAAATGTTCAAAAGATAAAATACTATGTTATGGCGGGCAGGATTTCACAACGGCACTCACCAAAACCAACGCGATAGCCCTTGCCTTGCGCCCAGCCCCGCATGATGATGACATCGCCGTCGTCAATGAACTTGCGTTCCCCGAAGCCTGGTATTTTTACGGGTTTGGTGCCCTTCCAGGCGATCTCCAGCATGGAGCCATAGCTGCCGGGATCCGGACCGGAAATGGTGCCCGACGCGTATAGGTCGCCCACATTGATGTTGCAACCGTTCACGGTTTGGTGCGCCAATTGCTGGCACATGTTCCAGTACAAATGCCTGACGTTGCTTTTGCTCACCACATGGGGGTTGCCCCCGGCTGGCTGAATGGCCACCTCCAGCTGGATATCGTAATTCTTTTTGCCTTCGAATTCCAAGTACGGCAAAACAGCTGGGTCCTGATCAGCGCCTTTAACCCGAAAAGGTTCCAGGGCTTCCAGCGTTACAATCCAGGGCGAAATGACCGAACCAAAGTTTTTGGCCAGAAAGGGACCAAGCGGCACGTACTCCCATTTTTGGATGTCGCGCGCGCTCAGGTCATCAAAGAGCAACAGGCCAAAAATGTAGTCCTCAGCCTTCTCCGTGGGGATAGATTGGCCCAGGTCCGTGCTTTTGCCGGTTACGAAGGCCACTTCCAGCTCAAAATCCAGCTGGCGGGTGGGCCCAAAAACCGGGGCCTCCGCTCCTTCTGGCATTTGCTGGCCTTTGGGGCGGCGAATGGGGGTTCCCGAAACTACAATGCTGGAGGCGCGGCCGTGGTACCCAACGGGCAGGTGCTTCCAGTTGGGCAATAGCGCGTTGTTGGGGTCGCGGAACATGGTGCCCACATTGGTGGCGTGGTCTATGGACGAATAAAAATCCGTGTAGTCGCCAATCTGGACGGGCACTTGCATTTCGGCTGTTGAACGGCGCACCAGCACGCGCTCTCGCAGGTTCAGGTTGTCGCGGACATCGGGATTGTTTTCGTCCAACAGGTCGCGAACGCGTTCGCGGATGCCGTTTGTGGTGTTTTTGCCCAGCGAAATCAGGTCATTGAGGTAGGGTTGGGTCAACACCGAGGCAATGATGCCGCGCACGTTGAGCAGGTTGGCCTGAAAAAGGGCCGACAGATCCACAATGTAATCGCCGATAGCGATGCCGGGTCGGGCGCTGCGGTCGCTGGTGCGAAAGATGCCAAACGGCAGGTTCTGGATAGGAAAATCACAGTCCGGAGCCGTCTCTATCCAGGACTTCTGCGGGGTTTCTGCGGAGCGGGTCATAGGGTGGGTATGCTTGTCAGGTCGAAGGGGCTTGCAGCGTTGAGCGGCAGTCTGCGCGCCCCAAATTTAGCATTTCCGCAGCGGGGGTCGAATGGGGCAGGCGCGAATGCGCAGCGGGTTAGTGCGCCAACCCCTCCATGCTGCCAGAAAGTCGCGGTTTGCCACCCAGCCCTTCGCCATAGGATGACGATCTTGGCCGTACTTTGCAGGTTTACTGACCTGCCTGCACCATGGAAATTCTCATCATTTTAGGGCTAACCCTGATCAACGGTTTCTTTGCACTTTCCGAGATTGCTCTGGTGTCAGCCAGAAAGTCCGGCCTGGAGCAAAAAGCGTCGCGGGGCCATTTAGGCGCTAAGGCGGCCCTCAAACTGACCGCCAACCCGCAGCAATTTCTCAGCGCGGTGCAGGTGGGCATCACCCTGATTGGCATTGTTCAGGGTGTTTATGGGGGCGAAGTGGTGGCGGGATACCTGGCACCCTGGCTGGAAAAAGCGGGACTGGTAGCCAGTACGGCCTATACGCTGGCTCTTGTCGGGAGCATCATCCTGATTACGTATTTGTCTATAGTACTGGGGGAGTTGATTCCAAAATCCTACGCGCTGCAACACGCCGATTCACTGGCCCTGACGGTCTCGCCCGTATTGGACATTTTCTCCCGGATCACCTACCCTTTCGTCAAATTGCTGACCATCAGCACGCAATTGGTGCTGCGGTTGTTCGGGATCCGAAACGTTTCGAACGAGCAAATTACCGAGGAAGAACTCAAGGCCATGATCCGCACTGCGCGGCAACAGGGCGTGATGGAAAGCGATGAAGAGTTTCTGCACGAAAATGTCTTTCGCTTCTCTGACAAGAAAGCCTACAGCCTGATGACGCACCGCAACGACGTGGTGGCCATTGATTTAAACCGCAGCAAACAGGAAATTGTCTCGATACTGCAACAACATAGCCATTCTTATTTTCCGGTTTACGACCGCAACAAAGATGTGATGAAAGGCATTTTGAGTGCGCGGGAGTTTTTTATGCACCCCGAAAAATCGCTGCAGGAATTGATCCGGCCCACGGTTTTTGTGCCCGATTCCATGCTGGCCTGGTCCGTGATGCAGCGCTTCAAAAAGGAAAAGAAACATTTTGGCATTGTCATTAACGAATACGGTTCGTATGAAGGCATCATCACCATCCACGACATAACAGAAGGCGTTTTTGGCAATATTCCCGATGCCGGAGAGGAGGGCGAAGGGGAGTACATGGTGCAGCGGGAGGATGGCAGTTGGCTGGCTGATGGCGCAACGCCGATTGACGAATTGCAGGTTAAGTTGGAATGGGACTGGATCCGCCACTACCCGGGCAATTACGTGACCCTATCCGGCGTTCTGATGGAATTTCTGCAGCACATCCCCAAAGCTGGGGAGGTAATCTCATTGCAAGGAATGCGCCTGGAAATTCTGGACATGGACGGCGTTAGAATTGATAAAGTAATGATTAGTGCACTGGATGAATAGGATGACATGCGGCTATAGGGAGCACAGTAGCCCTCGGATAGGGGGAGGTGGCCATGCCCTGGGGCTATGTATTTTGCTGTGCCTTGAGCTCGGTTCCATCAACCTCCAGGCGCAATCCGTGGACCTGTTCCGGCTGGACAACCTGCTTGCACCCGGGCTCACCCTTACCTCTGAATTTCGCCCGGCCCCCAATGGCGTTGACCGGCAATTCGAAAACCGCCTGGACCTTAGCCTTCCGTTGAAGGGCACGGTGGGTGTGCGCACCGATCTCGGCGAGCTTTTTACCCTGGACCATTGGAAAGACTTGACGCGCATAGTTAAACCTGACATTCGCCAGCGCTTTTTGGATGTCGGCGCTGGGTATGGAATCAGGCCGGAAACCGAAATTTTTAGCCGGGAGTATTCGGAAGGAATAAAGACGATAGAAGGCTATGTAGGCGTGTCAGGGCTTCGCTACCTGGACAAAAGATACTTTTTGTTATGGGGAGCGCGGGCCATGTATGCGGAGTCGGTGTATACGTTGGACAAGCCCGGTGTGCGGGTTTCGGCTTCTGCAGGAACCGCCCGGTTTACCAAAACTGGCTTTATCTATTACTACGGAGCGGCAGCAACGTACAACGATGGGCGTTTCCTGGCGATTCCCTGGGCCGGAGGCCAGGCGCGTTTGCCCTGGGGCAGCCGGGTGCGGGTAATTTTACCGCGCGAAGTGGTGCTTCGGCACCGTTTTGGCCGCGATAAACTCTGGCAAAAAGCGGATTGGGAAGTAGGCTTGCGGGCCGATGCCCGCTACAGGGCCGCGGGTGCCACTTCCCTGGCCTTTTGCCAATGGGACTGTCCATTAGGCTACAGAGGCCCGGTCAGTCTGGAAGTATGGGAACTCAAAACCGGAGCCAGCCTGGCCTGGCGCATTCCGGATTCACAAAGTTGGCTCCAACTCTACGCGGGCTATACCCCCGTTCGCTGGCTGACCGTGGAGCCCGACGACAGGGACGATGTTGCCCGCGTGCGCATAACTCCTTCGAACGACCCGGCTATACGACGACCTTTTGTCGAGCTGAGCTTTACTACTTCACTGGGCAAGGATGTCCTAAATCTGGACATGGGCAACCTGCTTTTTTCGCAGGGTTCGTCAGCATGGTAGGCTACCTGCCCTTAATCCAGAACGGGAACATCCTGAACCACCCGCCATTGCCCCCCGGCATCCTGGACCAGGGTCAGGTAGGAGTGAAAACTCATGCTGCTTCCCTTAAAGACCGCCGAAACAGTAGCGGTCGTCCCTTTTACCTGAACATCGGTCATGACCAAGGTCCTGGGCGTTCCGCCAAACTCCTTGGCGCGGATTTTTTCCAGGTAACCGGCCTTGGACATTAAGACAAGGTCCTGGCTCCCGAACAGCCGGTTCATGGCAATCCGAAACTCTGGATGCAACAACGCATCCAGCCGGTCAACATCAGATTGATCAGCGGCTAATGCAAATGCTTCCACCGTTTTTCTTACGGACGAAACGTCAGCACTTTGTGCAAAGGTTACGGTGACCAGGACCATCAACCCTGCTAAAACGAACATTGGTTTGTACATGATTAAAAAGTTTTAAAGTTTTAGGAATGAAGTTGAAATTTTACGTTAATTTTTTATTTTTAGTTGCTGCTACAATTATTGATGTATCAATTATTTGAGCGCGCTTCGGCATCTCTTCTACGCGCCACATAGCCTTTAGATGCAACCCTTTACCGCTCAGGCTACTGCGCTCAGGTAGCCATGTTGCGCTGAACGGTCTTCAACAAGGTCAGCAGGGTTTGAACCTCTTCCTTTGACATTCCGGCAATGCTCCGACGACGGTGGTCGTCAACCATGGTCATGTGACGCTCAACAAATTCGTATCCCGGCTTGGTCAGGCCAATTTGAAATTGTCGCCGGTCCTGCGGGTCGGGCTGACGAAACACAAACTGGCGTTTTACCAGCAAATCCAGCGTCCTGGTAATGGAGGCAGGATCCCTCAGCGAACGCTGGGCAAGCTCCTGCTGGGACAATGAGCCCGCCTCCTGGATAATTTTTAGCAGCACCCATTGGTCCACCGTTATCCCCAGGCCCTGCCGATCAAATTCCCGTTGTGAATAGAGCTTCGCCTGCTTACTGGCTTGCTCAATCTGAAACAGAACAACCTGGCTCAGTGACACTTTCTTCTTTTGACTCAAAATGTTGGGTGTTTAGAGAATGCGTTCAGGAAATCAGAGCGAACACGGGCAAGTCCATAGGATCCGGCATCCACTGGATGAAAAATCGCGAACCGTACGGCTTGATTTTGATTGATCTATCAATGATTGATATCACAATAATAAGGCAAAAATCTGAAACACGGACAACGACCCCGAAAAAAATCAGGCCAACGCTTCAGGCAGCTGCGGGAATGAATGTACAGTTCCAGGCATAACCGATTACCAATCCCCTTCGCCATCATCCAGGGAAAGGTTGCGGCGGGTATGCGCGTTCTCTACCATTCGGGCCATGATGGCGCCCGCCAGTGCCGAAGGGTTGCCAGCGGCCAGCGCCCGTTGGGCCAGCGCTTCGCTCACGTCAATGCGGTACAGCAATCGGAACAATTGCTCCGGGTCATGGGCGGCCAGCACCGCGATGCGCTGCGCCAATGCTTCCTGCACATCCGCCAGAGAAAGCGTGGGCGCAAGTCCCGCCTCCAAATCAAACAATCGGGTAAGGGCACCCGCCACATAGTTTTCGTCGTCTAATTGGCTCATGACAATTCAAGGCCTTGCGTTTTTTTCCAGTACGCCCATGCCAAACAGGGCAAAATCGTACTTGACCGGATCGCTGGAATCAAAGCGCCGCAGGGATTCGGTCAACGACAAAACCGCCTGCCAGTCGTTTTGCTTGCGCGTCAGAAGGCCCAGTGCGCGGGCGCTGCGGGCCACATGAACATCAAGCGGGCAGAGAAGTTGTGCGGGTGCAAGGCGCTTCCACTGGCCGAAATCTACACCCCGCCCGTCGTTTCTCACCATCCAGCGCAAAAACATGTTCAGACGTTTGCAACTACTTTTCCTATCCGGTGTGGCCACGTGCTTTTTGGTGCGTGAAGGGAAGTTGGGGTGGTTGCAAAAGTCGCGGTGAAATCCGGCCAGGGCCTCTCCCACATGGGGCGCTTCCGGCGGCAGGTGCCGCGCAAACGCCTCTTCCAGACTGGGGTGCCGACGGTAATGCCGCTGCAAAAAATCGAGGAAATACAGGGCATCCGTGGCGTTGAAGGTTCGGTGTTTAAAGCTCAGGAATCGCTTGCGATCGCGCTCGCTGTGGTCGCGAATGAAGGCGTGCGGCGCCCCGTCCATAAGCCGGATCAACTCCGCACCGCTGGCCAATATGCTTTTGCGGTTGCCCCAGGCCAACATAGCCACCCAAAAGCCTATGATTTCGCGGTCGGCAAGTTGCGCAAACTGGTGCGGCAGGCTGATAGGATCATCGGCTAAAAAAGCGGGCCGCGCATAGCGGTCATAGCGCTCGTCAAGCAGCGCACGCAACGCAGCTTCCGGCAAGGGCTGGCCGCTTGTCTGGGTCATAGCCGCCGTTTTTCGGGCGAAGGGCTCACGCGCCCAGCGCAGCTTCCAGATCTGCGATCAAATCCTCCACGTCTTCAATGCCCACGCTCAACCGGATGAGCGAATCCGTCAGCCCGTTGCGCAAGCGCTCTTCGCGCGGAATGGAGGCGTGGGTCATGGAAGCCGGATGTCCGATCAGCGATTCCACCCCACCCAGACTCTCTGCCAGGGCGAAGAGCTTGGTTTTGGTGAGCACACGAGTTGCGGCCTCCACCGTATCGTTGTGGAGCGTGAAGGAGACCATTCCCCCGAAATCACGCATTTGTTTTTTAGCGATTGCATGACCGGGATGCGACGAAAAACCGGGATACAGCACCCGATTGACCGCTGAGAATTGCTGCAATCGCTCGGCAATGATGCGTGCGTTTTCACAGCTGCGCTGCACCCGAACATGCAGCGTTTTGATGCCGCGCAGCACCAGGAAACTGTCCTGCGGACCCGGGATGGCGCCGCAGGAGTTCTGAATGAAATAGAGGCGGCGGGCCAGTTCTTCATCGCGGACCACCAGCGCGCCGAGGACCACGTCAGAATGCCCGCCCAGGTATTTTGTTGCTGAATGCAGGACAATGTCCGCCCCCAAATCCAGCGGCGTTTGGAGGTAGGGCGAAGCAAAAGTGTTGTCCACCACCGTCAGAATGCCCCGTTCGCGAGCGACGTTGCAAAGGGCGGCAATGTCGATGATGTTGAGCAGCGGGTTCGTCGGCGTTTCGATCCAGATCATTTTGGTCTGGTCGTTGAGGTAGGGGTAGATGCGCTCAGGGGCGTCCATGCCTACAAAATGGAACCGGATGCCAAAGGGTTCAAAGATTTTGGTGAACGCGCGGTAGGTGCCTCCGTACAGGTCGTTGGTGCTGATGACTTCGTCACCGGGTTCAAGCAGCTTAACCACAGCATCTACAGCAGCCATACCGCTGGCAAAAGCGAGGCCAAACTGTCCATTTTCCAGGGCAGCCAGATTGTGCTCCAGCGCAATACGGGTCGGGTTTTGAGTTCGGGCGTATTCGTAGCCCTTGTGCACACCCGGGGCCTCCTGGACAAAAGTGGAGGTCTGATAGATGGGGGTCATAATCGCGCCTGTAGCGGGATCAGGCTCCAGCCCGGCGTGGATAGCTTTGGTACCGAATTTCATGAGGAGGTTTGTGCAAAGGTAAATCGGGGCTTCGTAGCTGGCACATACGGAATTTCCTTCATGCATTACCGCATAATAGTGTAGGCCCTAAGCGTTATGTTAAATTTTATCTTGGTTAGCTTTGCACATTACCAAGGGTTTTGCAGATATTGAGTAAGATTATGGCCTATTACTAAGGCAATACAATCAGGGTTAGGGAGGACAACCTGCTTTTTCACTTAAACCAGCCAGCAAGCCTGTCTGGCAAACGTTCGGTTTTTCAACGCAAGACTCACTTATTTATACGGTTCCTCTGAACCGCAGGCGTGAATGGCTTCCTCCCTTTTTGACAAGATTATTGTCATAGCGGTGTACGTCTTCAGCCTTCGGTACCGGATGGGGGAATCGCAGTTCACCAAGCTCCCACCATGACCAAGTTCGCTGTACTCCGACTCTTCCTTCTCTCGCTTGTTTTTCCAGTGGTTCAGGCGCAAGCCCAAGTCATTGATTGGGTCAACCTGCCCGGCGGGAACAAATCTGATGTTGCCGAAGACATCGTAGCTGATGCTGCAGGTAACTCCTACGTGACAGGCAAGTTTTCAACCACCTTTGCTATAGGCGACACCACCCTTGTTTCGGCAGGAAGGGAGGACATTTTCGTGGCCAAATTTGATCCAAACGGCGAATTGCTCTGGGCTCGGCGCTCAGGCGGTGTCCTGGAAGACCAAGGCATTGAAATTGGCATTGATGCAGCGGGCGGTGTTTATGCTGTGGGCCGTTTTGAGGTAACTGCAGATTTTGGCCCTATAACCGTTGCATCGCAGGGCAATGTGGACATTTTCGTTGTCAAGTATGACACCGATGGCAATTTCCTATGGGTTAATCCACTCGGCGGAAGCCGCGATGACCGTTGCCGCGGTCTTTCTGTTACCCCTGAAGGCTTTTGCTACATCGGCGGTCGCTACCGGGT
>WGOA01000094.1 GCA_016124275.1 Bacteroidota bacterium | reverse complement strand
GGTAAACACCGTAGCGGGCGAAGCGGAAGCCCTGGAAGAGGCCATTGCCGCCTTTGGCGAGGCCAAAATCAAGGCCAAAAAACTGGTGGTATCGCACGCGTTCCACAGCCACCTGATGGATCCAATGCTGGAGGAATTCGCAGCGTTTGCTGCGGGCATCACCTTCAATGAAATGCGTATTCCGCTGATCAGCAACGTCACCTGCAAGGTGCTGAAGCTGGCCGAAGTGACGCCGGAATACTGGTGCCAGCATGTGCGCGGCACGGTGGGCTTCCACGATTCCATGCAAGAGCTCAACCGCCTGGGGGCCAATACGTATGTGGAAGTAGGCGCGGACATTACGCTGAGCGGTCTGGGCAAGCAATGCCTGCCCGGCAACGAAGCCGTGTGGGTCAGCAGCCTCAAACGCAACACCCCGGACTGGGAGCAGTTGTTGCAAGCCGTGGCCGAGCTGCATGTCAACGGTGTGGCCATCCATTGGAAAGGTTATGAAGGCCATTACAACCGCCGCAAGGTGGTGCTGCCCAATTACCCTTACCAGCGCAAGCGCTTTTACCTGAACCCCTACAATTTCCCCGCCGACGGCATCGGCAGCGGTGGCACGGGCGTTTCATTGGGCAAGCGCGAAGAAATGCACCCGCTGCTCGGCGCTGAATTCCCAAGCCCGGTAGCCGAGCGCCTGTTCTTGCAAACCTTCGATTTGCATAACCAGGCCTTTGTGGGCGACCACCTGATCTACAACATGCCGCTGGTGCCGGGTACCGCCTATTTTGAAATGGGCCTGGCTGCTGCGCGTGCCCTCTACGGCAATTCGCCTGTCGCTGTGGCGGACGTAAACCTGAAGGAAGCGTTCGTGCTGCAAAGCGGCGAGCAGCGTGAAGTCCAGAGCCTGGTGCGCGAAGAGGCGGGCGTTAAGCGTCTGTTCATCTACAGCCGCAAAGCCGGGACCAGCGGGCAGCAGGAACCCTGGAAGAGCCATGCCGACCTTGGGCTGCACAAGCGCGAGGCCTTTTCGGCTGCTGCCGCGGGCTTCAACCCGGCTGCCTTGGAAAGCAAGTTCCAGTTTCAGCGCAGCGGTGAAGATTTTTACGCCACCTGCGAAGCCATCGGTTACCGCTACAGCAATCGCCACCGCACCATTGAGTACCTGTGGTGGAACGAGCGCGAGGCCATGAGCAAGTTGGTGGTGCCTCCCGGCGATTCCCGCTACCTGAGCGATCCGGGAGCGCTGGATTCGGTGATTCAGATTTTTATTGCTACGCACATCGGCAGTCAGAGCCCCGATACCATTAAGGATGTTATTGTTCCGGTGCACGTGGATCAGTTGCTGATTGACGGACCGCTGGAAGGGGAACTCTGGGTGCATTTTGTCATCAACGAGTTTACCGACACCAGCCGCAAAGGCGACATGGTGGTGCAGGATCCCGCCGGCAACGTCGTGGCGCGCATTGTGGGCATTACCGCGGCCAAAGTGAGCGCGGACGTGCTCAAGAAGTCGGCGGCAGTTGGCCTGGACCACATGCTCTGGGATACCGAATGGCGTCCGGTGCGCCGCACGGGCAGCTCGCGCAAGGCCGCGCAAGTGGTCATGCTTCTGGGCCGCGACGAAACGCCGGCCGTGAACCTGGCTGAAAAGCTCGCCGCAGCCGGACACCAGGTGGTGGCCGTGTCCATCGGAAGCGGGTATTCGGCAGAAGGTTCGCATTACCGCGCCAACCCGCTGAGTCCAGAGGATTTCGATCGCTTGATCGCTGACGTGACCCGCCAGTACGGGCGCCTGGATGCCGTGCTGCACGGCTGGGCCCTTGGCCTGGACAGCGTCAGCAGCCTCGAAGGCCTGCAACAGGGCCAGACCGAAGCGCTGGGTTCGGCGTTCCATTTGAGCCAGGCCTTGGCCAAAGCGGGTTCCACAGCTTCGCTTATGTTGTTGACGCAGGAAGCTTTCCGCGTGGATGGAAGCGAAGCGTCCATTCACTTGCCACAGACCGGCCTGTACGGATTTGGCAACGCTGCCGAGTTGGAGTTCCAGGCCAATTTCCCCGTGTTCCGCATGGATTTGGGCCAGGGCAGCGACGCTGAACTGGAGCAAGTGGTCGGCGATCTGGAAAGCCCGGATCAGCAGCGCCGCCTGGCCTACCGCGGTTCGGAGCGTTACGCGGCCAAACTGGTTGGCTTGAAAAAAATGCAGGAGGCCGTTAAGCGCATTGCCTACCCGGACAGCGAAAACTACTTCCTGGACATCAGCAGCCGAGGCATCCTGGACAACCTGGAGCTGAAGCCCACACCGATTCAGGCGCCAAAGACCGGCGAAGTGACCATTCGCGTGCACGCCACGGGCCTCAACTTCCGCGACGTGCTCAACGCGCTGGGCCAGTATCCGGGCGACGCCGGTCTGTTTGGGCTGGAGTGCGCGGGCGTCGTCACCGCGGTGGGTTCGGGTGTTACCCAGTTTGCGGTCGGCGATCGGGTTATGGCCAATGCTAACGGCTCGTTCCGCAAGTACATTACTTACGCCGCAGATTTTGTGGTGAAAATCCCGGCGGGCATCTCGTTTGAAGACGCGGTGACCATTCCCGGACCCTTCCTCACGGCCTGGTACGGACTGGTTCGAAAGGGCGGTTTAAAGAAAGGCGACAAAGTGCTGATTCACGCCGGTACCGGTGGGGTCGGTATGGCGGCGGTGCAGATTGCGCTGGCGGCAGGTGCGGAAGTTTTCGCCACCACCAGCCCCGGCAAGCAGCAGTTTCTGCGCGACATGGGCGTGCACCACGTGCACAATTCCCGCAACCTGGATTTTGCCGACGAGATTAAAACGATCACAGGCGGCAAAGGGGTTGACCTGATTTTGAACTCTCTGGCCGGCGATTTCATCAAGCGCTCGTTTGACGTGATGGCCGACAAAGGCCGCTTTGTGGAGATGGGCAAAATGAACATCTGGACCCCGGAACAGGTGCAGAAGTTCAACCCGACACTGGTTTACCACTCATTTGACCTGGCCGCGGACGGCGCAGCCGATCCGTCGCTGATTGCGAGCATGTTCCGCGAGATCATTGCCGAATTTGCGGCGGGCAAGCTGCGGCCGCTGCCCAAGGCGGTGTTCCCCTTCGACCAATTGGTGGAAGCGTTCCGCTACATGGCGCAGGCGCGACACATTGGCAAGATCGTTATTTCACAGGGCGACGACATTCGCCGCGAGCGCTTCAGCAGGGAAGGCTTGTGCAGGGCCGATGGCACGTACATTCTGACGGGCGG
Organism: Bacteroidota bacterium; assembly: GCA_016124275.1. GTDB lineage: Bacteria > Bacteroidota > Bacteroidia > Chitinophagales > BACL12 > WGOA01. Next base: position 15,014 of record WGOA01000094.1, on the reverse strand, counting down.
CCTGGGTGCGCTCGGGCTGGTGTTTGCGGAGTGGCTGGTGGAGAACGGCGCGCGGCACCTTGCTCTGTTTGGCCGCTCCAAGCCCAAACCGGATGCCGAGAAGGCCATTGCGGCCATGGCAGCTAAGGGTGTTATTGTGCGGGTGTTTGCCGCTGATGCAGCGGATCGCGAAGGGCTTGCCCGCGTGATCGGCCAAATTGAAACCGACATGCCGCCTATTCGCGGTATTCTGCACCTGGCAGGTCTGCTGGACGACGGCATGATTCTCTCCAGCAATTGGGAGCGTTTTGACCGCGTGCTGCAACCCAAAGTTTACGGCGGTTGGAACCTGCACGAGCTGACGCTGCACCACGATCTGGATATGTTTGTTCAATTCAGCTCCGTGGCGGCCTTGTTCGGCAACCGCGGGCAGAGCAATTACGCTTCGGCCAACGCGTTCCTGGACGGTCTGGTGCATTGGCGCCGCCAACAGGGGCTTCCGGCAACCAGCCTGAATTGGGGTCCCTGGGGCGAAGTGGGCATGGCTACCGACGCCAAGCGCGCGGAGATCATCGCCAAAACCGGGTTCTATACGCTGGCCGTCAGCGATGGCCTGGAGATCGTGGGCCGCGTGCTCCGCGACGAATGGGCGCAAGCAGGTGTGGCAGAATTGAACCTGCCCGTTTACCTGGGCTCGCGTTCAGAAAGCGAACAGGCGGGCTTCTATGAAGAACTGGTGGCGCGACTGGGTACGCCTGCGGGGGCTTCCGATGCCGGCGCAGACGCGGGCGCAGGCAAAGCAGCCGGCCCTGCCGACTTCTGGCAGGATTTGGCTTCCGCAGCGGCTGAAGATCACGCGGTGGTCATGGCCACACTGGTCAAGCGTTCGGTTGCCGCTGTGCTCAATTTCAAGAACACGGATGACATTGACGTGAACCGGCCCTTCCGGGAACTCGGTTTTGACTCGCTGACCAACGCGGAGTTCATTAACCACCTGGACAAGACGCTGAAAGCGGGTTTGTCGCAGTCGCTGTACATGGAGTTCCCAACAGTGAGCAAAATGTCGGCCCACTTAGTCACGATGCCGGCAATTCAGGACAAGCTCGCCACCGTGGAAGTGGTGGCTAAGCCTGCTGCGGGAGCAGGGGCGGCTAACACTCCGGGTGTGGGTGGTTCGCCTGGAGCAGGCGTTGCTGGCGCTAAAGCTGGTGGAGCAGGCGTGCCTTCGGTTCCTGCAGCGGGGTCGCCCAAGGCGCCAACAAGCCCTTCGCCTGTTTCATCCGCAGCCAGAAGTAACGGCTCTGCTGCCGGAAACGGCTCGGGCAACGGAAAGTCGGACACTGCATTTTCCAGCCAGGGCGAAGGTGGTCTGAGCTATACGTCGCCCGTTAAAGACCTGACAGACGGCAAGGCGATTGAAGCGCAAACCGACCGTTACCTGCAAGAACACCTCAGCGGCAGTAAGGCTGCGCGCGGGGATCGCAAAGGATGGTGGCAGCGCTTTATGGATGCCCTTCAGGACATCGAAAGCTGAGCGCAACCAACACCGGCGGCAAAATGCGCATCACCGCGTTTTGCTGCCGGTGCTTTAGGCCGCCGTTGTATCAGAGGTAGTTGGAACAGAAGGTTCAACCTTTTCTTCCGCGAGAATGTCGATGATGGCCTTGCGAAGGATAAGGAAGATTACGGACATGAACGCTCCGATGATGCCAGCAATGATGCTGATGGCCACAAGCTTTATCTCCTCTTTGTGGGTGGCGTACATCGGTTGATCCACCACTTCAATGATGGGCTTCTTGTCGTGCAAGTTGGTTCGGGCAACTTCCAGACTGGCATAGGAAGTTGCGTACATGGTGCTGAGCACTTCGATGTCGCGAATCAGGCGGCCTTCAGTAAGCAAATCCGAAGCGCGAAAGCCATAACCCTGCTCATCGGTCAATTTGGCCAACAAGGCTTCTTTTGCTTTCAGCACGCCCATCAGGGAGTCGGACTGGTGCAAGGCTATATCGAGGCTCTGCTTTTCCTTAACCACAGCTGACTGGATAAAGAAATCACTGGACGACTTTAAAATATGATCGGACGCATTCACGGAGAGGTCCCTGGAGAGCGAGCGAAAGGTCATGGTATTCAAGGCCACGAACTCGTCGAAGGCTACCAGGAGGTGATCTTCCCGCAGTTTTAAATACATCAGTTCAAGCAGAGAGTCTTCGCCCGGCGTCGCAATTTCCAAGCTGTCAGAGGTCAGTTTTTTATCTTGAATATCCCATTCATCTGCCCAATCAGGGTATAATCGGATGAGGTGGTTGCCTAAATGGTCATATTTTCCATCAACCACATACTTGGTCATCATGGTGCCCTTCAGCACACGGCGGGATTGGATGATGCCATGGAGCAGCTCATTCGTGAATCCCTCTGCATTGCCACTCGTGCTCATACCAAAAGCACCAGCTAAACTCATCAGCGAAGAGAGCATACCACTGCTTCCTGCACCACTATCAATAATGTAGGTAGCCTCTGTGATGTAATCTTCATCCTGAAAATACGCATAGACGAATCCAGCCACGGTACCCAAAACGGTAAATCCAACGATGATCCACCAGCGCCGGACCACATACATCAGGTAATTCCTGGCCGTGAGAAGCAGGTCTGAAATGCGAATCTCTTCAACCTGCGTAGGAGGCAGAGAAGGCGGTACGGAGGCGGGGAGCGGTTGTTGTTGATCCGACATGGCTGGAACTGATCAGGAAGGTTGCGGCCTGATTAATTGGTGGACCTGCTCACCAGGGCGTAGATGGTGGCAAAGGAAAGAATCCCTGCGCTAAGCGAAGCAACAAAGACGTTCCAATCGAAGGGCTTCTTTTCGTACTCCGGTGCATATTCCACTTCAGGCTTGCTTGTTTCTACAGCGAGTACTTCAGCCCCTTCTGTGGTGACTTTAGGATAAATATTAATCCAGAAAATTTCCTTTGTTCTTCGAACTTTGCCATTGGGTTCAATGACCAGGGTCCGATCCTTCTTAGCGCGCTCGCTAAAGCCACCACCGTAGTTTAAGATATAATACCCCGCGCGCTTTCCACCTTCGAAAGGAACGCTGACGGTACTTCCTGTATCCACTTCCGGGCTGGCCATGGGGCCGGTCAACCGAACAAAATCCATGGTTTTGGGAATCGAGATCATGTCGCCCGGCTGGAGCACGTGGTTGTAGTGTGATTCTGGTTTTTCCATGGCCTTTTCTAATTCCAAAACCAACCGGCGCTGCTCATCCTCACCGCCTTCCGAACTGGCCATCCCGTCATCCATAACTTTGCGGTACATGGTTGCCCCTTCTTCAAATGCGGCATCGGTTAAGCCCCCAGCGCGCTCAATAAGGTCCAGAACCGTGGCCGATCGTGTATCAATGGTGTAGGTTCCGGGGAAACGCACTTCACCGGTAATCCGAACTTTCTGCGGCATCTGGAAGCCCTCGGCAGTATGCACAAAAATTTCGTCGTAAGGCTGAAGCAGGTATTCTTCAGCAGCCACATCCGTCTTCAGGTCATACCCAATGGCCACCGTCTCAATCTTAGTGGCATTGCTTGGGCGGAACTGGTCATTGGCGGCATCGAAATCCACGATACGGGATACTTCAATGCGGTCAACAGCGGCTTCTGTTTTAGGGCCACCTGAGTAAAACAGGAGGTCTTTGAGGGTCATGCCCTTTGCATATGTAAAGCTGCCGGGATTCTTGACGGCACCATCAATGCTCACGGTATAATTCTCCAACAGGAACTCCTTGCCAATAACTTCAATAATGTCGCGCTCTTCCAGCAGCACGTTATCTTCTGAATTCTGGTTTTCCAGAATATTCTCTATGTTAATTGGGATGTAGCGCGGGTTGAAATCCTCGTCCAGCCGGATCAGGTAGGCCTGGTCGATTTTCTCGTATTTGCCGTTGCCTTGTGCCTTCTCAAGCACATCATAAATCCGGTAGCCTTTGCGGAGTTCGTAGTTGCCCGGAAAATTGACATCCCCGCGAACTTCTACAAAGTTTTCAAACACCTCACCAATGGTATCGATGCTGACAATGTCTCCATCAAAGAGTTTGAAGTCGCTTCCGTAGGTGCGCAGACTGTCCAAATTTACGTTGACCAAGATTCGCTGGCTGCCGGAATAGCGCTGCACTTGAACATTGCTGGAGTACGCAGCAGGCATCAGACCGCCGGCGTATTCCACCAGTTTATTCATTTGCTCGTCGTCCAGCAATTCGTAGGTGTGAGCACGGCGCACCTGGCCGCTGATGGTCACGGCTTTCCGGTAGGGAGGAACCACCAGGTAGTCGTTGTCTTGCAGGAAGAAATCCTGGTTCGAGGCCGGATCCATCAGAAAGCGGTACAGGTCCAACACTTTAATGGTCTGGCCCTCCCGGCGCAGTTCAATGCGGCGGACCGAGCCCAAATCCGTGGTTCCGTTGGCCACTGCCAACGCATTAAACGCTGAATTCCAGCTCGAAATGGTGTAGGTACCCGGATTGGCCACTTCGCCTACAATGTTGACCCGAATGACGGGACTGTAAGTAATGGCCACATCGAATTGCGAGGTGCTCAGATCAATGAAGCGGCCGAAGCGGTTGCGCAACAACACGCGGGCGTTTCCCAGCTCCATGCCCTTTACATAAACGCGGCCAGCTTCCTTTTGGAAGATGAATCCGTCCTCACTGACCGTATAGATGCCCTGAAAATCTACCCGGCCATATGCAGTGATGGTGATTTCGTCTCCGGCCTTTAGGATGTAATTGTCCGGTGCCCTATCGCCAGTGGCATTGCGGAATTCGCCTATTGTTCTAAAATAGCGATGACCGTAAATTAACTCTGGCAGCTTAGTGTAATCGGGTGATTTGCCCGTAGCGGCTAACATATCCACCGGCTGGGATGCCGTATCCAAGGGTGCAGCACCACTAGCCGTTCCGCCGTCTCCCTGTATCGGAGTGGGCGAGCGCAGGGCATCTTGTCCTTGAGTATACGTGTCCAGGGAACTACCACCTTCCAACATCTCCATGTTGTCGAAGATGATGTCGATTTCTTCTTCACTCAAACCCAGCAAACGAAGTTCTTCACGGGAGGGGATGTCGCCCTCTTCCATGACGCCAAGCGCCTGGGGTGAAATAGGGACATTGATGGAAGGAATGATCGGCAGGTTGTCGATCTGGGCAAACGAGGCCCTTATCCCTCCGATCAGGATCACTCCCAACAGGAGTGAAATCCGGAAAGGATTCATGGAGGCGGAAATTTCGTGCAAAGATAAGAGGAAATCGCGGGTGAAAATTGCGGCAATCAACACGGTGGTGCACCTGCCTGCTGCGAATATCCTATAGGGTGAAAACGCTGGACTCAGCCAATACAAGATGCTTTTGAAGCAAAATCCGTTGCATTCCCGTAAAAAAAAAGATTGGTAGCCCGATTAGTAGAACGAAACTACTGCCCGGTAAGGCTTACCTGCCTCTGTTTGAACCTGCAACCAGTAAAGGCCGGAGGGCAAATCGCCGCGTTCCACGACCAAATTGGCCTGACCAGGCTGTCCCCATTGCCGCATTGTTCTACCCGATGCATCCACCAAAGTCAGCTGCAATGACCCCTGCTCGGGCAAGCCACTAAGCCATACCGTTTGGTCTGCCGGAACCGGCCAGGCACTGAGAGGAGTAGGGGTTGCCGCGATCGGTGTGCTGCCAGCTGTTGCATCGTAGCAATCCAGTTGGCGGTGAAAAAATTCAGCCGTCCATTGAATAGTTTGCGGGAAAATAACCGGATCCAGGCCATAACTGCCCGGTTGAAGATGAGGTACGTGACCTGCTCCTTCAAAAGATAAAAATTCGTTATCAATGCCTCGGGCATCCAATTCCGGGTGAATGGCCGCGCTCCCGTACATCGGCGTTATGGGCAATTCGAGAATGCCCGGAACCAGCACATAGGTTACCATGCCGTAGCCATAAGGCACCACATCATCTTCCGTGCCATGTGTACTGGCCAGCGGAACCGCCTTAGGCCCCATCCAGTTCAGGTTTTTAAAGGCCCCTGCGTAACTGACCGCTCCACGGATGTGCGTGGGGTAACCCGGCGTTCCGGAGTTGCCTTCCAATCCGCCCAACTCGTCAATTAATGCATTGATCCAAGGCTCGGACAAAAGCGTGTCCTGCAAATAGGCGTAGTGCACCGCCAAAACACCCCCTGCAGAAGTTCCTCCAAGGAAAATCTGGCCGGTATCCACCCCGTAAGTTTCTGATTGGGCCCGGAAAAACCGCACGGCCGCTTTGGCGTCCTGCACTCCGCGCACCACGGCTTTAGCAAAACCCGCCGAATCAATTTCATCCAGGCCTACCCCGAGACGGTATTGAAGGGAAGCACAGGCGTAGCCCCGGCGCGCCAACCCTTCGCAAATGCCCACAATGTCTGCTGCCGTGCGGTCGCCTGAAATAAAGAAGCCACCATGGGCCAAAATGACCAATGGCCGGGCGGCGAGTGTGTCCCCGGAGGGCTCAAAGAAATCTACATAGAGATCGATGGCATTGCCTTCGTAATCCAGATTAGACCCGTACAAAATGTCCGAAGTCCTATCAACATCTGAAAATATTTCCCATACGTATCGGCCTCCACATTGCGCAGAAAGCAAAACACTTGAAAGCATGAGTGGAAAAAGAATAAGAATTCTCATTGTATTATTTCTTGGTAAGCTTTCTGTTGTGGAATGGGTACAAACGCCTATGAAGCTACAACGTTCGCTGCAAAGTGCCCGCATCACCCCTGTTGCAACGGGGGAAGGGCACCCTACCGGATCACAGCGCCATTGGGAGCCTCTGGCTCCGGCAACACGAAAAAGAGTTTGCCCCCCTCCCCCCCTGCCATCAGAATCATTCCCTGGCTGGGGATGCCGCGCAACTTGCGAACGGCAAGGTTGGCCAACAACACAACGCGCTGACCAGGCAGACTTTCCGGCGCAAAGTATTCGGCGATGCCGGACACCACCGTGCGCTGTTCAAAGCCCAGGTCAAGGGTAAGTTGCAACAGTTTGTCCGCTTTGGGTACCCGCTCAGCCGCCAGGATGGTGGCCGTGCGCAGATCCATGCGGGCAAAGTCTTCATACGAAATTTCGGGCTGCAACGGGGGGGCTTCGAAAGAAAGACCAGTGCCGTTGCCGACAACACCGCCCACCGTTGGGGTTCCGGTGGCAACTCCCGCAATGCCCGCCGAGCCCGTGCCAGGTGAAGCAACAGCAGCACCCGCCGCGCCCGTGCCGGGTGAAGCAACAGCGCTACCCGACCCACCCGCCGCGCCCGCATTCTGCTGCTTGATGGCCTCCAGCAGGTCCAGCTTAGCCTGCACCACTTCGTCGGGAATCTTGTCAAACAGCAGCCCGGGCGCACCCAACTTGTGGCCCGCGGCCAGTGGAGACACACCCAATGCCAGCAGGCGCTCCAGGTCGCTCCAGCTGCCTGCGCTGACTGCTGGCCGATTCAGCATGCTGCGAATAGCCGCCGATGAATGGGGCAGGAAAGGCTCACACGCTACCGACAGCACATCCACCAATTGCAGGGCAGCGTGCAACACTGAAGCCACCTGATCCGGATCCGTTTTGATGCGTTTCCAGGGCTCGTTGAACTGCAAAAAGCCATTCCCCCAAGCCGCAATATCCAACATAGCGCGCTGTGCGTCGCGAAAGCGATAGGCTTCCAATTTCTCCGTAACATCGGTTAACATACGGGCCGCGTGCAGGAGCACATCCGCCATGCGCAGCTCCGCAGCGCCGCGCTCGCCGGAAGCCATAACCGTTGCTTCGGAGCACTGAGGCACTTCGCCCGAAAAATAATTGGCATTGAGCGTCAGCACGCGGTTGATGAAGTTGCCCAACGTGGCCACCAATTCGGAGTTGTTTCGGGTTTGCCAGTCTTTCCACGTGAACTCGCTGTCTTTGGTTTCCGGCGCATTGGCGCAAAGCACGTAGCGCAGCACATCAATGCGATCGGGAAACTCCGCGACATATTCCGGAATCCAGACGGCCCAGTTGCGGGAAGTGGACAACTTGTCGCCCTCCATGTTCATGAACTCGTTGGCCGGCACATTCGTGGGCACAATAAACTCGCCATGCGCGTGAAGCAAAACGGGAAATATTATACAATGAAAAACAATGTTATCCTTGCCGATAAAGTGCACCAGTTTGGTGTCCGCTGATTTCCAGTAGGGTTCCCAGGCTTTGCCGTGATCCAGCGCCCACTGTTTGGTCGCACTGATGTAACCCACCGGGGCGTCCAACCAAACATATAAAACCTTACCCTCGGCATCGCTGCGCGGCACCGGCACCCCCCAGTCCAGATCGCGGGTCATGGCGCGGGGTTGCAACCCATCGTCCAGCCAGGAGCGCACCTGGCCCAGCACATTGCGCTTCCAGGATTCGGTCAGCCCGTCGCCCTCCAGCAACCAATTTCGCACCCAATCCTGGTAGCGCTCCAGCGGCAAATACCAATGGCGGGTGCTGCGCAAATGCGGTGGCTTGCCGCTCAGTGTTGACCAGGGATTGATCAAATCCGAAGGGCTCAGCGTGGAGCCACAGCGCTCGCACTGATCGCCATAGGCCTGATCAAAGCCGCAGCGCGGGCAGGTGCCTTTGATGTAACGGTCCGCCAGAAACTGGTTGAAGTCTTCGTCGTAATACTGCTCCGATTCCAACACCGTAAACACCCCTTTGGCATCCAATGTGCTAAAAAAATCAGCAGCCGTTTTGTGGTGCAATTCCGCAGAAGTGCGGTGATAGATGTCAAAATGAATGCCCATACCCGCAAACGCATCGCGGTTAATGGCATGGAACTCATCCACAATGGCTTGCGGCGTGGTGCCCTCCTTGCGCGCTTTCAGGGTAATGGCCGCGCCGTGCTCATCGGAACCGCAAACAAAAACCACGTCGCGCCCCCGGCTGCGCAGGTAGCGGACGTAAATATCAGCGGGCAGGTATGCACCGGCCATCTGGCCAATATGCAAGGGTCCATTGGCATAGGGAAGGGCGGCAGTGACCAGGTATCGGGCAGGCTCAGGCATGAAAACGAAGGCTTTGGGTAACTTGGCCAAAGATAGCAAAGCCATGAACCCGAAGCCCTGCCAGCCCGGCGACCTGATCGCCCTTGTTTGCCCAGCGCGCAAAATGTCAGCAGCCGACCTGGAGTCCGCCAAAGCCCTCTTGGAAAGCTGGGGATTCCGCGTGCGCCTGGGCAGCAGCGTCGGGGCAGAAGACCATCAATTCGGGGGAAGTGATGCCGTTCGCGCTGCCGACTTAATGACGCAATTTCGAGATCCCGAGGTCCGCGCTATCCTTTGTGTTAGGGGGGGATACGGGAGTGCAAGGCTCTTGCTGCATCTGGATCCATTCGTGTTCATCAACCATCCCAAATGGCTGGTCGGCTTCTCTGACATCACCGCGCTGCACACGGCCTGGTGGAACCTGACCGGGCTGCCTTCCATACACGCGCCCATGCCCTCGCTTTTTCAAAAAACCTCCCCCAACAGTATGCAAGCCTTGCAACTGGCTTTTGGGGGTCATTTTGCCAACGTTCATTCGCCACCACACCCGCTTAATCGGGAAGGTCGGGCCGAAGGAATTCTCCTTGGGGGGAATCTGTCCGTGTTGTACAGCTTGCGGGGAACGCCCTACTTTCCAAAACTCCCGGATCAGTGGCCCGCCCAATCAAGCCCTTCGACCAAAAAAGTAATCCTGTTTATTGAAGACCTGGATGAGTACCTCTACCACATTGATCGGATGGTGCTGAATTTGGAGCTATCCGGACTTTTAGACCAGATAGCCGGTTTGATTGTAGGCGGAATGACTGGCATGCGGGATAACGAAATACCCTTTGGGAAATCTGCTGAAGAAATTATCAGGGAGCGCATGGGCACGAGACGAGTGCCGATTGCTTTTGGCTTCCTTGCCGGACACCAGCCGGACAATGTTCCGCTGGCATTGGGCAAAAAGGTGACTCTTAGCGTTGGGCCAGAAGAGAGCTACCTGGAGTATGGGCATGCTTAAAAGCACCTATCCTGCCCTGCGCTGCGGACAACTTACGCGCTGCGCACGGCAGGCTTGACTACGGTGAGGGACGCGGCTTCGCGGACCGTTTTGCGGAGGGCCATACGAACCTCTTGAAAACTCTCCACTGGTTTGTCATGACGCCAAAGCGTGCCTTGCAATACGACACCACTAAAGCCCAAATCGCGGGCCTGCACCACCGTTTTTTCGTCAATTCCGCCCAAGGCGTAAACGGGCATATCAACCCGGTGCAACGCATGGCGAATGCTGCGCTCGTCAAAGCCAGCACTGATGTTACGGTCGGATATGGTATTGAAAACCGGGCTGAGAAACAGCGAGGTGAAACCGTAACGCGTTGCCATAAGCCGCTCTATGCTGTGGCAACTGATGGAGCGCTGCAGGTTCCGGAAGCGCATGGAAAACAGTTGACGGCGCGAAAGCGTAACCAAACCCGGTTTGTGGAACGAAGAACTGGCATGCACACCCTGCAAGGAGTATTTCAGCGCCAGGTCAGGGTGGCTGTGCAGCACGATTCGCGCCCGCAAAGACGGCTCTAAAGGCTGAAGGATGGCCTCCAGCTGCTTTTTGGATAAACCCGGTTTGCGCAAATGATAAGCATCAAGCCCTGCTTCAAACAAGCCTTGAATGATCTCAATTTCCTTGCGGTTTGGGTCAGGATTTGATAGGGCTAAAAATTCCATGAAAGGTGGAACAAATGAATGGAGGAGGAAGTTGCCCTTTCAGCCAAGGAGCAGGGAACACCAGTCGGATTTATCCTGTAAGCCTGGTTTTGGTGCTGATCGTTTCGGAGACCATTTTCCAGGCGGAAAGGACAGGTAAGGCGGAGGGTAAATTTTTTAGTGGAAGAGGGAAAACTCCACTGATACAAGCAGCATTTTTTGAAACGAATAGACTTATTATCGAATACGAGTGTATTCTTAATCAAAACCTCCTCAAATCTAAAGGAAAAAACGGCTATTGCGGAAATCAGGGATGCAGCAACCTGTGACCATGTTCATAAGTTTTTATAAATGTGGATAGGAGGGTCTGTCCAGGCTAAAAACTGCCGTATACAGCGCCATTCCGCTCCAGCTTTGATAAATCCCTAATGCTATGCCCCTTACCCAGGCAACAAATCCGCCTTTAGAGCCCCCACTAAAATTTTAGCTTCACAGCGCACCGGCAAACGGCGGTGATCGTCACTGAGCCACAGGGTTAGCCCGTCGCTGGTCTTGAAATAATCGCCGGTGACCAGTTGCGGGGACAAAACCAGGCAGTCTGTGTTGCCCAGTTTGGTTTTAATGCGCTCCCTGCGCAGGAATTCCACGGAAATCCGCATCGGCTTCCCGTCAACGATTAGGTCCAACGGCACGCGCTGCCCTGGCCGGTACGCGGACCAGTCGATGGAACGCATGTAATAAAGCGTAGAGAAAAGGTCGAGCGAACAACCGTTCACCCCTTCGATGTAGCCTTCCTGGTTGCGGGTTTTGGACCAGTGTTTGTACCAAACGGAGCCATTTTGTTGCTGGAATTTGTACTCCCAATAAAAACGAGCCTTGCCCTCTGAAATGTCGCGAACAAAGTGTTTGGGCAGCACCGTTCTGGGTTCAAACCAGGTTTCGTAGCGGTCGTTTACCGGAAAAAGCCGGTGAACCCGCCCGGACGTGACTGCGCGGGCAACGGCATGGGGATATTGCGGACCATTGGGGTCGCCGGGCAACGCGCCAGGCTGCAGCGAGAGGTTAAGGTCGCCAGCACCCACCCAAATCAAGCCCCATTGGTAATAAACGTCAAAATTCAGGCGCTCATAGGGCGGCAATAGTGGCAAAACCGGGGCACAGGCCTCCACTGGGCTTGCCGTATTTTTTTCGGGCGAAGGGGTGCCGGGCGCGGTCAACATTCCGGCGAGGACCAACACAAGGGTAGCTTTCATGGCGAATTCCGGTTTTCTGTTTGCCCACCGGAATCGCGCTTTCGCTACGTTCCGTCTGGCTGGGTGCGAAAAAAATCGCGACGAATCAGCAGGACATACCCTACCAGGGCCGGAAGCACCAGATTGATGAGCCACAAGGTGCTGGAGGTGGCCAGCACGGCAGGTTCACCTGCTTCCAAAAACCCAAACACCAGCAAGGCGATGTTGCCTCTTTTCAGCAGCTCAACAGCGGCGAAGGAGGGCAAGACCGATTGCAGCAAAAAGACCGTTCCAACGGCCGTTAATGCTGCGCCGGGCGGCAGGGATACGCCATACACGCGGAGCAAAACCAAATATTGTGCCGTAAACACCAGAAAGCGGGCTGCGGAAAAGATCAGCGCCTGAAACAGCACCCAATGCGAGAGCGCTTTCAGCGCGGTGATGTGCGGTCGGATACGGCGTGGCAGCCGTTGGCCGATCCTTTCTCCCGCCCAAACGGGCAGCGTGACATAGCCGAACAGGGCTACGCCCCATGCCAAAGCCAATGCCGGAAAGGCCCAATCGGGCAGGTTTACTGGAAAATCGGGATGCCGGCGCAGGTAAATGGAGCCGCAAACCGTACCAGCAAATAAGGTAATGAGGTTTTGCGCATACGAGCCGACCAGCGAAAGCGACACACCCGTCCAGCGATGCCGCGGCTCAAGGTAGAGCAACCTTCCCCCGTATTCTCCAATGCGATTGGGCGTAAAAAGGCCCAAAGTAACCCCGGAAAGCACAGCGGAGAAGGCTTTGCGGGCCCCAACGGACTCCAGAGAGTTGATCAACCGGCGCCATTTGGCAGATTCCAGCCCCCAGTTCAAGGGAACCAGCACCAGCGCCAACAGGAACCAGGGCAGTGCCTGACCGCGCAGGGGATTGCGGACCTGGCGGAGCACGTCATGCAGGTCCCGCTGGTGGAAAACCTGGTAATAGGCCGCCGCCAGCATAGCGACCAGAAGGCCTACCTTTATCGCAGTGTTTAACCGGCCCGCCTGGCGCATTCGTGCAAAGTAGAGCAAATATTTCCAAGCCTGTTCCGGCTGTAGAGCGGATCATTCTGGGCGTTGATCCCGGCAGCACCATTATGGGGTATTGCCTGCTGCGCTCGCGCGGAAAAGAGGCCTTTGTGCTGGCTTCGGGCGTTTTGCGCTTGAGCCAGTACGGGGAGCATTACCAGCGCCTGACGGCTATTTTTCACCGGCTGAATCAGGTGGTTACCGAGTACCGGCCCGACGAACTGGCCATTGAGTCGCCGTTTTTTGGCAAAAACGTGCAGTCCATGCTCAAGCTGGGGCGCGCGCAGGGGGTGGCCATCACCGTGGCGCTGACGCGGGGTATGCCCGTGCAGGAGTACTCGCCGCGCCGCATCAAACAGGTCATCACGGGCAACGGCAACGCGAGCAAGGAGCAGGTGGCCAAAATGCTGCCCTCGCTAACCACCATGCTGAACCTGCCGGAAACGCTGGACGAAACCGATGCGCTGGCCACGGCGCTTTGCCACCACATTGAATTGCAACGCCCGTTGGGGCCTTCGGTGAGCCCCGCGCGCAAGGCCAAGCAGGCGCAGACCTGGAAGCAGTTTCTGGAGCAAAACCCGGAGCGGCTTAAGCCCTGATGCGGACCGCCGGTGTTAAATTCGCCGCTATTCCTCTCGTTTTTGCCTCGGTTTAGGTCCGGTGCTTAGCCCAATTGGGCGCGTATGGACGCGGCGAGCGCCTCTAATTCTTCAGCCGATACCTGCAGTTTGGGCTGCGTGAAATCCAAATCGCTCAATCGATTCAGCGGCACGAGATGCACGTGTGCATGCGGCACTTCAAGCCCGATGACGGCCACGCCAATGCGCTTGCAAGGCACAACCGCTTCAATAGCTTTTGCTACGTTCTTGGCAAACGGAAGCAAACCGGACAGAACTTCATCGTCCAGGTCAAACAAGTAGTCCACTTCCACTTTGGGCACCACCAATACGTGGCCCAACGCCTGTGGAAAGATGTCCAAAAAGGCGAGGTAACGCTCCGATTCCGCTACGCGGTAACAAGGTATTTCGCCCTGAATAATGCGGGTGAACAACGTGGGCATCGGTCAAAGAGAAATCTCCAGCACCTCAAATTCAATGCTGCCGGCAGGCACCTGGATATTGACCACTTCGCCAACCGACTTTCCGAGCAAGCCTTTGCCGATGGGCGAGGTAACTGAAATACGCCCGCCTTTGAGATCGGCCTCCTTTTCGGAGACCAATTGGTAAGTGACCTCTTTGCCCGTGTTCTTGTTCTTTAACCGGACATTGGTCATGACGGCAACCCGTGAAAGGTCCAATCGGCTTTTGTCCAGAATGCGGGTATTGCCGACAATCTCTTCCAATTTGCTGATCTTGAGCTCCAGCAAACCCTGGGCTTCTTTAGCGGCGTCGTACTCCGCATTTTCCGACAAATCCCCTTTATCACGCGCCTCTTTGATCTGGCGCGCAATTTCCTGCCGACCCTTGGTCCGCATTTCCAGAAGCTCCTGCTTGATCTTTTCAAGCCCCTCTTCGGTGACGTAGTGAATATCTGACATCCTAAAGGGATGATTTAGGGGTGTAAAAAAAAGGAAAAACGTTCCCCCTGGCCGGGCAGAAACGTTTCTCCAAGCTCAAAGCTAGGTCTTTTTGGCTTTTTGGGCGAAGGGCCGCGTGCCGAATTCTGCTTCGCGGCGCATTTAAAAGGTATCGAGGTCAATTTGTCGCATGACACCCATCCATTTCAAGTTGCGTTCACACAGGCCTTCAGCGCTCACATTGATCAGGTAGATGCCGCTGGCTATGGGAACACCCACCACGTTTTTCAAGTCCCAATCCAGGGAGTTATCCAGGTTGGAAGTGGCCGTGTTCAAGGAGCCCCCAGCCGTGTTGTCCACTCCTACGTCCCGGCTCAGGCGACGGATCAGCGTGCCGTCCAGCGAATAAATCGAAATCACACAGCGGGCCGGAAGGTTCGTAAACTTGATCCGGTTGTCCAGCGTGCCCGTCTCGTAGGAAGAAAACGCGTAGTACGGGTTGGGAACCACG
>WGOA01000093.1 GCA_016124275.1 Bacteroidota bacterium | reverse complement strand
GGCCATCCGAACACGCCCAGGAGGATGGCCAAAATGGCACCTGCCGCAAGACCCCAAAGCCACCGGAATCGGGAGGAAGTGTTGGATTTTCGCGGCATAGCGGTGCAAAACTAACGGATTTGCCAGCGCTCTGCGAGGGCCTGGACACCGGGATCGGTGCCGTGCCGCTTGAGCAGTTGCTTGACCAGAACGGTGCTTTCCAACGGGCGTCCACTGGCGCGGTACCACTGGGCCAAATGGAGCCGGGCCGGTAGGTAGTCGGGGTCAAGGCGTGCAGCTTCGCGCAAGCGCCGTTCCCCGCTGGCACCATCGCCGCGTTGCAGGTCCAGAAAGCCCAAATTCGACCAGGCGTGTGCGGCATTGGGCTCCTGTTTCAGCACCTCAGCGTACGCGCGGGCAGCTGCTTCGCTTTGGCCCTGCGCTGCCAGCGCGTTGGCATATTTGAGGCGAAAATCCGGATGCCGGGGAAGCAACTCCACGGCCCGGGCCAACCAGGGAAGGGCTCGTTCCGTGTTGCCAACGCTGCTGTAGCATTCGCCGGCCCGGTAACAGGACCATGCGTCCTGCCAGGCTGCGGGATTTATTGTTGCGGCCAGCGCAGCGCCTGCCGGGTAATCTTTTTGCAGGTAGAGCAGATGGAGCCGTGTGCGCTGCATCAATCCGGGCTCCTGGCTTTGCCGCGCTGCCAGAGACAGGTAGTGCGCCGCGCTGTCCAACATGGCCGGGTCTGTTGAAAAGGCCTCAAAAAACCGCAAGTATCCCCGCGCCATTGTTATCGCTTCGGGATTTTCATCCGTCAGGCATTCCAGTCCGTTGAATGTTGCCGCGCCGGGTGGTGTTTTTCCCGGAATGCTGACCTTGTGGTCGGTGATGGTTACATGGGGAATGTCCACACTGCCCGAGCGAGGCATGTGGCAACGCGAACAGTCGTCGCCTCCAGCCTGGCGCACGGCCAGCGTGGCCTTGCAGGCCGAGCCACCCCCGTGGCAATCTTTGCAAGGTTGGTTAAAAACCGCCCTTGGGGTATTGCGAACGGATTGATGCGGGTTGTGGCAAGTCATGCAGGAAATTCCGCCGGTGGCCACAAAGCAGGCACTGCGGCGCAGGCGCTCCGCTTGCGATGCCATCAGAAAACCGCCGTTGCCCCCGGCAAAGTCCGGCAAAAAGATGTTCCAGTGATCTGCGATCCGATCGCCGGGGCGGAAATCGAACCAATCGGAGCCATCGTTAAGCACGGTCACGCCTTGCAAATGGCAACGCTGGCAGAGATCCAGTTGCGCCTCCAAGGGAAGCTTGCCCGGATGCACAATGGTATAGTCAATCTCGTTTGCGGTATCGACCAAAATGCCCGCCAGTTTTTGCCGGACATGCTCTGCTCCGGGCCCATGGCAGCGTTCACAGTCTATGCCGGTCGGAACGGCTTCATAGCCATTGAGCGACCCGGTCAGGGGCTGTGGCAGTCCGTTGTGGCAGGTCATGCACTCCGTTTCTATCAGCCTGGAAAAGCGGGAATTGTGCCCATCCGAGAAGCCGGGTGCCAGATCCCATCGTTTCTCCTGCGTATAAAAAGTTATGGGAGCCTGAAACAAGTAGCCTCCCCGGTTGATGAGGTGGGAGTTGGTGTGCTGCCCTGAGCCAATAACATACGATACTGTTTGTACAAGATAATGTATGGTATCTTTTCCGTCCAGCCTGAACTCGGCGATCTTCAAACTGTCTCCGGCCCAGAAAGGCCGGTAGTATAAGTCCATGGCCTTGTCGTACACCTGGGGATGCCCGGCGTAATCGGCATCGCTCCGATCGCGGGTAGCCAGCCCAAAACTGCGGCCCATGCCCGTATGCTGGTAGGTATCGTGGTGATTGGGATGGCAGGAAGCACAAGTGGCCATGCCGACGTAGGAGACAGTATCTACCTGTGCCCAATAGCCCTCCGGGGACTCGGCAACCGCTTCCGCATTAAACCGGCAATATGAGAGCCCAAACAGGACCACCGCCATCAGGGCGGGCACGAGCAAACGATTCCGGAAGCGCGGTGTCACCGTGGAAAGATAGCGGAAACTTAAGGGCTTCGGACGAATCGCGTCACGCCCCCCCACTCCCCGCCCCCATAGCCAGAACGCCATTCCAACAGGTACATTCCGGGGGCAAGTCCTGCGATGTCAATGCGGTTAACCGATGTTCTGCCGGAAAGCACCGCACTGCCTTGAAGATTGCAAATGCGGTACAAACCACCTTCGGGCTGTCCTGGCGCAACAGAAATCATCAGCACATCCTGAGCAGGGTTTGGCCAGACCTTCAAGGCAAAGCTTGTGGCGGGGGCTGCATTGACTCCCAGCGTTGGATAAACCCGATAGTTTGGTCCGACTTGCGGCCGCATCATCACAGAGCCCACCAGACTGCTTTGCAACCAGGCATCGCCCAGGTTGAAGTACAAGTTTCGGTTTGCAGCCGTGTTGCGGTCAAATCCCACGTTCAGCAAATCTTCCTGCGATTGCAACCAGCCGATGTAGAAAATGCCATCAACAGCCACCGGTTGCTCCAGGTTGTACACCCACCACCCGTTGACGCTGTCCGGGTATTTGGGCACCAAAAAGTCTTCCTGGTACAAAATGCTGTCCGTGTCGGTCAAGCCCGTGGTATCCACGTTCTGGTAAACGAGCAGGCTAAAAAACTTATCCCCCAAGTTTCCATTTATAAAAGACCAATGAATGTAAACGGCATACAGGCTATCGGGTGTGGACGTGGCAAATCGGTAGGCCAGTTTGGCACCAGTGCCAATAAGTCCGTAGGCGCGCTCGGCGCTGCCGTCATCGTAGGCGTAATAGTTGTAAAAGTCCTGGCGAAAGAGCAAGGTGTCGTTGAACGGATCAATGTCGCCGGAGGGGCGCAGGCGAAGTTTCCACGTGAGCGAAAGCGAGTCTTCGTCGTAATTCGGGGTACTTGCCGGGATTTCCGGATTGTTGTGGACATAGGTGTAATAACCGCCTGCGGGCACGGCGGCAGATTCCGAAGCCGTCAGGCCCACCAGTCCAAGCGTGCTGCTTTCCAGCAATGAGTCCTGAAAGTTGGTGTTGATGGCGGTATTGAACAGATTAAAGGCACGGGCCTCCTGGGCCGGGCGCAAAAAAGCTGCCTGATTGTTGCGGAACTGGAGCCAGGGCATGCTGTGGTAAGGTCGGATCATGGATGCCGGAGGCTCTGAAAAGGAGACGTCGCGGAACAGCGTATCCCCCCTTCCCCGGTCATCATCCAGGAGCACATAATCAAGGTGCCAGTGGTCATTGTTGCCGCTGCGCGTTGCGTAATTGCGAAAGCGGAATTGAAAGCCATCGTAGCGAAACTCAGGACCGGTCAGGTTGATCATGACCAGCCGGAAAGGATCGGGAAGGGTACCGTTGTCATTGAGCGCCGACCACACCGTAATCCAGGTGCTGTCCGGCAGGCGGCACTGGAGCAAGAGCGAATCCTGGCTGTCGGGCGAATCGCCCCTTCCCCCGGGCTGGTAATAGAAACTGAGGAAAATACTGTCGGTCAAGGTGCCACCGAGAAAAATCGGCTTAGAGGTCAGTGTGTCAGCCGGGCCAAACGGTGTAGCCTCGTTGTAGGGTTTGCCCCGGGCGTTCAGGCCGTCAAGCGTCGCAACGCCAAAACTGGGCGGGTTCTCCGGATAGGTGGCGTTGATGAAAGCACCGCGGTCTGCCCAAAAAAGGTTGTTGGGAAACACGGGTGCCTGCGTGGGGTGCACGGTGTCCGTGCATGGACCGCCCTGGTTACCCAACCAACGGCGCGGATTGCTGAAGTCATCAAAAAAAGGCAGGCAAAGGGTATCGCGGGTACCTCCGCCGCTGCGCTGTTGCCAGCCCGCCGAACCTGAGGACGTTTGGGCAACCTGACCAAGTGCAGGGTTCGTGCCTGCGCTGCGCAGCACTTCCTGCCCCTGGACAACGAGCGCTGAAAGAACGGTAAAGAGCAAAAGGAGAAGTCGGGCCATGAAGCGAGAGGATCAGAAAGAGAAAAGTTTGCAGGATGAGACCGGGCGACCGAACGGGATTTGCTGTTTAGATGGCTGAAAGGCGCGGGTCAGGGGAAAGTCTCCGAGGGCATGTCGCCAAGCCACAGGTTGATCATGGACCCCTCTCTGACAAAGATATCCTCTCCTGCCTCAGGTTCCTGCCGATAAACCCGGGCCGAGACACTATCCACCCCGGCATCCACAACGAAAGAACCTTCGACCAGATTATTTGCCGTGAGCACAAATTGAGCTTCCTGCAAGCTCATTCCGGTAAAATCGGGTAAAGCGATGCGGGAATTGCCGTAACCGTCGGTCACCACCAGGTCAATCGTGGCCCCTTTGGGCAGTTTTGCTCCCCGGGAAAGGGGGCGGGACGTGCCGCCTTTGCGCAATTCTACCACCTGGTTGTCGTATACGCCGGGCCGGTAAATGAGTTCCCCGATGCGAAAGCCCTTGCTTTGCAGGTTGAACTGCACGGAACGAAGCGTTTTCTCGAGCACCTCAGCCACCGGTACATCCACCATTTGGGGGCGGGTCTTGTTGACGGTCAGGTGAATGACCCTTCCTTCCTTCACTTCGGCCCCTTCGGCAGGGTATTGGCCCATGACGCTCAGGGGAAGGAGTGCCGGATCATACAGCGAGTCCATAACCTCAACCCGAAGATCGCGTCTTTCCAAGGTTTCCACGGCCTGGTCCAAGGTCAGGCCCTGACAATCGGGCACGGTAATGTAATGGTTATGCCCGGTGTACATCCGCAGCAATTGCAGCGCAATCAGGCTCAACACCAGCACTGCCCCTAAGGCAGCCAACACATTGACCCAGAAGATCCGGCTGCTGATGAAGGACCAAAAACCTTGCCCTTGCTCTGGTGGCGCATGACGCCCGGAATACTCAGGCATGAGAAAGGACAGGTTGAAGGATGGG
This sequence comes from Bacteroidota bacterium, assembly GCA_016124275.1. Lineage (GTDB taxonomy): Bacteria > Bacteroidota > Bacteroidia > Chitinophagales > BACL12 > WGOA01. The sequence continues at coordinate 10,603 of WGOA01000093.1, read as the reverse complement.
ATGGGCCATGGCTTCCTGAATCAATGCCGCAAAGAATTGCCCGGTAGTCTGACCCAGCGAGCGGACCATTTTGGGTACAATGCTGGCCTGGCTCATGCCGGGCACGGTATTGACTTCCAAAAACCAACAGTGCCCACCTTGAAGAATGTAATCGATTCTAACCAGGCCCCGGCAGTCCAATTGGCGGTATATGGCCTTGGAACAAGCGATCACACGCGATTCTTCTTCTGCGCTGATGGGTGCTGGGACAATTTCTTCTGCTTCACCGGCCGTGTATTTTGCCGTGTAATCGAAAAAGTCGTGGCCTTTGCCGGAAACGATTTCGCACAAGGGCAAGGTCTGCAATTCACCATCGCGGCTAAAGACGGCACAAGTCACTTCCCGTCCGCCTTCAATGCCCTCTTCCACCAGCAGTTCCTGGTCATAGGTCCAACCGTGTTCCAGCGCCTGCTGCAAGTCAGCGGCATTGCGCACCTTGCTGATGCCACAGCTGGAGCCGTTGCGGTTGGGCTTGACAAAAAGGGGGAAGGTCCAGGGCGCTCCGGGCAGCGATGCCGGGCTCTTTGACTGACGCGTCATGCTATTGAGCAGGACGCCACGAGCGAGCGTTACCCCGGTTCCGGCCACCTTTTCTTTGCACAGCGCCTTGTCAAACGTGAGCACAGCAGCGCGCACATCGCAGGTGGTATGCGGGATGCCCAGCATTTCCAGGTAGCCTGCCAATTCGCCGTTTTCACCAGGCCTTCCGTGCAGCGCCACAAATGCCGCATCAAAACGGCGGCGACCCGTACCATAAGGTATGCTAAACTCGCTCAAGTCAACGGGGGCGGCTGCATCGCCTGCTGTCCAGATGCCGGGTTGGACATGCACCAGCACGGGTTCGAAGGGGCTGTCCAGCAAGCTTTGCCAAACTTCGCGGCCACTTTGCACCGAAATGGCATACTCGGCTGAAAAGCCACCGGCCAGGACGGCCACCAGCGGCTTGTTGCCTGCATGCGCATTTGAGCCCGTTGCTTCAGGAGCATTTGAGGCAGTAGAGCCTGTTCCGGATTTAAAATGCGTCATGGCGATAGCGTAAAGCGATGAAGAGGGTAAGCAATCCTTACAGGTGCAGCCTTCCTTTTTTGGCCAGCAGGGTTGCTTCGTCTTCTACCAGGTCGGGGTTGGGCACGCAGCAGTCCACCGGACAAACTGCTGCGCATTGCGGCTCTTCGTGAAAGCCCACACATTCCGTGCACTTGTCGGAAACGATGTAGTAAACATCATCGGCAACCGGGTTGTGCCTTGCAGCAGCATCCACCGAGCTTCCGTCTAACTGAACGAAGGTTCCGCTGACTGTAGTGCCATCGGAAAAGGCCCATTCGACCCCACCTTCGTAAATTGCATTATTGGGACATTCCGGCTCGCAGGCACCGCAATTGATGCACTCGTCCGTGATCATGATGGCCATGGGTCTCTCTTTTTGGTAAGTTTGCAGCCTGAATCCGCGCTGTGTAGGGATTATGGGCAATCAGTTTTGCCCTTTTTCTGCTCCTACCCTGTTGGGGCTACCGCAACAAAGCTACGGAGGGCATCGAAAATAGCGTCATTTCCTGTTAAGTGCTTTGCTGTTGATAAACGTTTCGTCCCTGGACCAGGACTTCCTTGGCCTGTGCACAAGATTATTGCAACCATGACCCGCAACCATTGGCAATCGCTGCTCTCCCGTTGGGCTGACGCGCTTCGCAGCGCCCCTGACCGAAGCGAAATCATCCGCAAGGCTGGTGATCGCAATCCCTGGTTTGGACCTCAGCAGGTAGAGGATGCTTTGTCGGGAATTTCAGAAGGACTGTTGAAACCTAGTGCTCTGGAGGCATGGTTGACGGCTTACCCTCACCTGGATGAGCAGGTTGCAGCCAAAACAGTCGGGCTTGTGCTGGCGGGAAACTTGCCATTGGTAGGCTTTCACGATGTGCTCTGTGTTCTGGTTGCCGGCCACCGCGCCCAGATTAAGTTATCGGCCAAAGACCCGGTTTTGCTGCCTTGGGCACTGGACCTCTTGCTGGAGTTAGAGCCTGAATTGGCCGGGCGATGGACGTTCGCGGAGCGGCTGCAGCATTATGACGCGGTCATCGCCACGGGCAGCGATAATTCGAATCGATACTTTTTGCATTATTTTAGGCACGTGCCGCATTTGTTGCGGGGCAACCGCACGTCTGCAGCGATTTTACAGGGCGATGAAACGGCCGACGAGCTGGAGGCCCTTGGAAGGGATATTTTTCAATATTTCGGTTTGGGTTGTCGGAGCGTCTCGCATTTGTTCCTTGCCAAAGATGTTGACATAACGAAATTGCTCGATGCGTTGGAGCCTTTCGCCCCGATTTTAGAGCATGCCCGCTACCGCCATAATTTTGACTACCAGCGCACGCTTTTGCTGCTCAACCGGACGCAACATTTGGGCAGCGATTTTTTATCGATTGTGGAAAACCCTGCACTTGTATCGCCCATTTCTGTTTTGCACTACACGCGTTTTCAGTCTCCGGAAGAATTGGGGCAGTTGCTTGAGCACCATCGGGAAGGCCTGCAAGTTGTTGTCGGGCGGGCGAAGGGCCTTGTTCCCTTTGGGCGGGCGCAGCAACCGGGTCCGGCGGATTACGCGGACCAGAAAGACACCCTGGCATTTTTGGCCAAGTGCTTTTAGTGCTTGAAGGATGGTGCTGTCCTTTTGTCCGCTTGCTTTTAGCGCTTGAAGGATGGTGCTGTCCCGGCTTTTCGCGGCGAGGAATAGACGGCTTCCAGTTTGTCCAGCGTCTGATCAATTTCTTCGCGGGTGTTGTGCGGACAAAACGAGAAACGGATGGACACTCCGGATTGCTCGGCGCCAATGGCGCGCAAGACGTGGCTGCCAATAGAAGAACCGGAACTGCAGGCACTGCCTCCTGATGCGCTGATTCCCTCGATGTCCAGGTTGAACAACAACATATCTTCTCTTCCGTTAGCCGGAAAATGGACATTGAGTACCGTGTAAAGTCCGTTTTCCCAATCGCCGTTGAACTGCACGTTGGGAATTCGCCGGCGAAGGGAGTCGGCCATGTAATGGCGGATGCCGTCAATGGTTTTCCGGTTGGTCTCCATTTCAGCGGTGGCCAGTTCCAGCGCTTTGGCCAGTCCGATGATGCCATAGACATTCTCCGTGCCGGCGCGCATGTTGCGCTCTTGGGCCCCACCGTGAATCAGCGGCTGCAAATGCCGTTTGTTGTTGATGTACAGCAAACCTATTCCTTTGGGACCGTGAAATTTGTGCCCTGCTCCCGAAATGAAATCTACGGGCAACCGGGAAAGATTCATGGGGTAGTGTCCCACGGTCTGGACCGTATCCGAATGAAAAAGTGCGCCATAACGCTGACAGAGCAGTCCGGTAGCTTCCAGATCAAGCAAGGTTCCAATCTCATTGTTGGCGTGCATCAGGCTGACCAGGGTGGTCGGTCCGGGATGTTGGGCAAGCAAGGATTCGAGGTGATCGGCGTCGATGTGCCCCTGAGCATCCACATCAACCAAATGCAGGGCAACCTTGCCGGCAGCTTCCAGGCTGTGTGCGGTGGCTTCTACGCAATGGTGTTCCAGGGCCGAACTGATGATGGTTTGCACCCCCAGGTCGCGGACTGCGCATTGCAAAGCGGTGTTGTTAGACTCGGTGCCGCCTGAAGTAAAAAACAATTCGCCCATAGAGGCGTGCAGACAATCGGCAATGGTTTTCCGCGCGCGTTCAATAGCGGCGCGGGTTTCCCGACCAAAAGCGTGAATGGAGGAAGGGTTGCCGTAGCGCTGTGTCATGTAGGGCATCATGGCATCCAGAACCCTGGGGTCCAGCGCTGTTGTTGCTGCATTATCTAAATATATATTCATAAAAATAAATTATATTTATCGACTGCCTTATTCTTCCTCCAGAATATCCATCATGATTTTGCGGGCAATGTTCTCTGCCGTGGTTTGTGAGTGGCTTTCGGCATAAACCCGGATGATGGGCTCAGTATTGCTGGGCCGGAGATGCACCCAGTCCGTATCAAATTCTATGCGAAGTCCGTCAATGCTGTTCTGGGGTTGGCGGGCGTATTGGGACTGTAAACGCGTCATGATTTCCGGCCAGGCCATGTTGGGCAGAAGGTCAATCTTCTTTTTAGCGATGTGGTAATTAGGATAGGTAGAACGCAGCATGGAAGCGGATTTGCCAAAGCGGGCAAGATGGCTTAAAAACAAGGCGATCCCCACCAGCGCATCCCGGCCATAGTGCAATTCGGGCAGGATGATGCCCCCGTTGCCTTCGCCACCAATAATGGCTCCGGTCTCTTTCATTTTGGCCACAACATTCACTTCACCCACTGCCGCCGCGTGGTAGGCCTGACCCGCTTTTTCTGTGATGTCGCGCAGGGCTCGTGAAGAGGAAAGGTTGGAAACGGTTGCCCCGGGTTTTTGCCGGAGCACATAATCGGCCACTGCCACCAACGTGTATTCCTCCCCAAAGAATTCACCGTCTTCGCAAACCAAAGCAAGACGGTCCACATCAGGATCCACGACAAAACCCAGGTCGGCTTGATGATGCACCACTTCGTTGGCCAGGGTGCTCAAATGCTCCGGCAGCGGTTCCGGGTTGTGCGGAAAGCGGCCGTTGGGCGCACAAAACAATTCCACCACTTGCGTAACCCCTAATGCGTTCAGCAATTCCGGCACACACAGGCCACCCGTGGAGTTCACACAGTCAATCACAATCTTGAAATTGGCGGCAGCAATTGCTTCGCGGTCCACCAGGTCCAATGCCAGGATTCGCTCAATATGGTGCTGGATGTAAAAGCCCTTTTCGGTATAGTCTCCCAGGTCATCCACTCCGGCAAACTCAATGGCTCCTTCTTCGGCAATGCGGAGCACCTCCTCCCCGTCCTTTGCAGACAGGAATTCGCCGAGTTCATTGAGCAATTTAAGGGCATTCCAGTTTTTAGGGTTGTGGCTGGCCGTAAGGATGATGCCGCCCTGTGCTTTCTCAGCCACGACAGCAAGCTCAACCGTAGGCGTTGTACTCAGACCAAGGTCAATTACATGAATGCCCACCGACTGCAAGGCACCTGTAACCAACCGGCTGACCATAGCTCCTGAAATACGGGCATCACGGCCAATTACAACGATTCTGCCTCCGCGTTTGCGGACCCAGGTTCCGTAGGCCGTGGCGTATTTGACGAGGTCCAAAGGAGTCAGTGCATCGCCCGGCGTACCGCCGATAGTGCCGCGAATGCCCGAAATAGATTTGATTAGGGTCACACCTGAAATTTTACAACCAAAAGGGGCAGCTAAATTAGGCCGAATAACCAACCTCTTCGCTCGGATTCATCTGGATTCGCGCTTATTTTGCCTTCTTTGTCGCCCATGAACGCTGAATCTTCGCTCGAACCGTTCGCTCAGGGAAATCGCCCTTCTCTTTGGTATGAGGATTGGTTCGATTCACCCTGGTATTCGCTTTTGTACCGCCACCGGGACGAATCCGAGGCAAAGTTGTTCCTGGACAGGCTGATTCGCTGGCTGGAGCCGCGAAAAGAAAGCCGTATGCTGGATTTGGCTTGTGGACAGGGACGTCATGCGCGCTACCTTGCTGAGCTCGGTTTTGATGTGACGGGCATTGATCTCTCGCCCAGAAACATCACGGAGGCCAGATTGTGGGAGAATGAACGCCTTTCGTTCTACGAACACGATATGCGTTTTCCCTTTCGAATTAATTATTACGAATATATATTTAATTTCTTTACAAGTTTCGGCTATTTCGAAAGGGCATCCGAGAACCAGCAAAGTTTGAACTCGATCCGGTTGGGGTTGCGACCTGAAGGAAAACTGGTCATTGATTTTCTCAATGTGGCCTTTGCCGCAGATCACCTGGTCAGGGAAGAAATCCGAGAGGAAGCAGGCGTGCGGTTTCTGTTGAATCGCCGGTTTACCGGCGATCATTTTGTAAAGGATATTCGCGTTGAAAAAGGGGGAGATTATCGATTATACCAAGAACGCGTTCAGGCCATTACCATTAATCAGTTTGAGCAAAGCTTTAAGGTTGCAGGCCTCCGTCTGGTATGCGCGTTCGGTTCGTATGACCTTGAACCCTACGACCGACTGAACAGCCCAAGATTGATCATGGTGGTAGAAAAGGTCGCGGGATGACCGGCTGGGAAGGACCGGATTGGGACGCAGAATGGTTCCTGGTACTGCACCGGGATTGGACTTGTTCCTGGTTGGACAGCCTGTTTCCTGTTTACCGCGACAAACGCACCTGGCTGCCGCTGTATGGGTTGCTGTTGGTTTGGCTATGGCGGCGGTTGCGCAGCACTGGTCTGGTCGTCGCCCTGATGGCTGGAGCCAGCGTGGGTATTGCTGATGGAATCAGCTCTTCGGTGATCAAGCCCGCCGTGGGTCGTTTGCGGCCCTGCCGAACGGAGGCGCTGCAACCGTTTATTCGCGACCTTATCGAATGTGGCCCAGGCCTCAGTTTTCCCTCTTCGCATGCGGCCAATCACCTGGCGCTGTCTATGTTCCTTTTTCTGTTGTTTCGCCGGCACTATCCTCTGGCTTCCTGGTTGGCGCTGCTCTGGGGATTTTCCATTGGCTATGCCCAGATCTACGTTGGGCTGCATTTCCCGCTGGATGTATTGGCTGGCAGTGCGTTAGGGGCACTTATTGGTTGGGGAATGGCCTGGCTTTTCCTTTTTCTGCAGCCAGGTTGGCACTCCCGATGGGCTCGCTGAGCGGAAGGCTACCCTTCGCCGGAAGAAAACACAGCGCTGCTAAAGAGTGCTGTGCTCCGATTGTGCCATTTTTCGATGGCGCTGAAAGAACAGGTTAAACACTACCCAGGCCGCCAGGCTAAAGGCTATGGCGACATAGACCGGGATTCGCGCTCCGATCAGGAACAACCAACCGCCAAAAAGTGGCGGTATAGCATTTGAAAGCGCAGTAAGACTCTGGTTGATGCTCAACATCCTCCCCTGAATTTCCCGATCGCTCAAATTGGACACTACCGCAGTCATGTTGGGCATGTATAGTCCCTGGAAGATGGTCGGCAACGGAATGATGACATACAACCACCAGGATGCCGTGGGTTGAATCAGCAAAAGGATTCCCAAGGCAAATCCAGGGATTACATTGGCGACAAGCCTTTCAGAAGAAAAGCGGGTGGCCAGCGGTCGCACAAGAAAACCTTGGGTGAGGGCGGTGAGCAAACCCACATAACCAAACATCAATCCAATATCCAGCTGGCGAAAGCCATGCGTTGCTTCCAAAAAGAAGGCAACGAATTGGATAAAGAGCGAAAACCCGCAGGCCTGAAGCAACACTGCGATAAAAACCAGACTTAGCCGAGGGTGGTAAAAAGCTTCTACGAGGTTGCGAAACCCGCTTAACGGGGAAACCTTACTCGGATTTGGAGCCAGGTTTGTTTCGGGATAGAGCCGCCACACCACCAGGAAATTGAAAACTGTAAGCAGCACCATGCCTACAAAAGGAACATGGAGCCCCAGCGAAGGATGCAATTGTTCATCGGATAAAAGCCCCCCGAGTACAGGACCAAGGATCATGCCCATACCGAATGCCGCCCCTGCCAGGCCAAAGTCCTTGACTTTAGAGCGACCGTGGCTGGCATCAGCAAGACTCGAAAAGACGATGGCCACATTGCCTCCCGCAAAACCAGGGATAATGCGGCCTGCAAAAAGCCAGAACATGCTGTTCTGCTCAATGCCATAAGCAAACAGCGCATATCCAATGGCTGACCCGCCTATGCTGAGCAGCAAGACAGGCCGACGCCCAAATCGATCAGACAAGGCCCCCAGAATCGGTGCGCCGATGAACTGGGCCAGCGCAAACACGGAAAGCAAGCCTCCATACCATACCGGCAAACGATCGGCGCGAAGTCCGGAGAAAAAATGCGCTTCATCACTAAAAAGGATGGGGAGAATAGGAAATGCTGCACCAAAGCCAATCATATCCACAAGAATGGTCAAAAAAGCCAGGCTTAGGTGAGTCTTTCGCGATGGGTTAGACATCCGGTTGGTTCAGCGTATAAAAATGAGCGCAATCGTTGCGGAGGAAATGCGCGCCGCAATAAAAGCAATGAAAAAGGGCCGCAAGTTGGTGCTTGCAGCCCTTTTCCGCTAAACGATCAAAAACGTTCTGGATTGAACTTACTGGAAGAACGGATCAGAACTTCTCGAACTTGCCGCTGAACATCGTTTTGCCGTTTTCAGCAACACGAAGGATGTAAACACCATTGGCAAGTTGGGAAATGTCAATCTGGTTTAAACCAGGTACTGCATTGAGGTTCAACACGGTGCGCCCACTCAGGTCCATGATGGCAGCAGGGGCATTGTTTTGCAGGGGCAGGTTAAACCGGACGGCTTCTGAGGCCGGATTGGGAATGATTTCAATAGCCTGGGGCTGCGAGAACACATCAAAAAGACCCGTTACACAGTCACCGCCGCTCAATACAACATCATCCACAAAGAGGGTGGAACCATCCTGGCCGCCTACCCCACTTGAGGTGATGAGAATTTGAGCAACAGCCGGTTCGGTCGTTCCCGTGTAGGTAATCGGCAGCGTGAATGGCTGGTAACCACCGGTAGTGGTGGCATCAATTTGCAAGGTTACGTCGGCAATGGTATCCCCCGCGGCATCCGTAAACAGGACAACCATGTTGGCAGTGTCCACGCCTGCAGGGTCATACTTGTAAAACCCGGTCATTTCCGTTGGCTTACAATCAATTGGAGCACCGCCTGTTACACCAAATTCCTGGGTAAACAGGTTCACAAAGAACGTACCCGTTGAAATAGAGCCAGGGACAACAACGGTCAGCAGACCTGCGATGGTTACTTCTTTAGAAATCATCAACACGGCGGCAGCACCACCGTTGGCATCCGTTGTGCGGTAGGTAACGGTATCAGGCACAGCCAGCGCTGTTGCCAGACGCTGGGGAGTATCCCACCCAACCAGGGAATCGTAGGTTTGGCCGGCAAAACTGGCGGTTGCCCAGCTTTCGAAATTGCCGTTAACCGGGTATTGAATCTGCGCCTGAACCATTACGCCGGTGAGGAGCAGCAGGGACAGAAGGGTAAACGATTTTCTCATGTGTTAGTAGTTTCTAACGGAAAGGGTTGACTGAAAGGGTTAAAAGATGGGGAAGACTCCTCCAAATTACACGCAAAGTTAACGCGGCTAACCCAGCTGCAATGGGAAGTTATGCACAGTAGGCAAGCTTATTTCACTTATCGGACCACAAACGTGCCATTGGCGATAAGTTTCTCCGTGGTAGTCATCCGGTAAAGGTGAGCTCCAGGGGCCAATGCAGCTACACTCACTTCATTCAAACCTGGCTGAAGCTGCTGCAAAAGCACCTGTTGGCCAAGCGCGTTGAACACGCTGACCTGCACCGGCGTGAAGTACGGATTCTCCAAGGTTATGCTTACAGTAGCCGGATTGGGAAAGAGGCGGATAGCGATGCCCTGTTGTTCCGCATAGCTGTCCACAAAGTCAGGCTCAGTAAAAACAAACGCCAAATTGTCCAGGAAGAGCCTGGAACCAACCGTTGCTGCGCGAGGCTTGTGGCTGCTGGCAAAAATCAACAACAAACTGTCGGCTTCTTCCATCACACTGTAGGTGATGGGAATTTCAAAAGCGGTGTAATCGCTAACCGCGGCGGATGCAAAAAGCGTGCCTTCAGCAACAACGGTGCCGTCTGCCTTCCACAAACGGGCGTAAAAATAAGCGCTGTCCCCACCGGCTGCAGGTGAATACTCATAGAATCCGGTGACTTTGTCCAGCATGCCTTCAAAGGCCTCGCCACCGAAAATGAATTCATCGTGGTTTATGCTGCGTTCGTCTTGCAGCTGGGCGGCAGAGGTCAAGACACAATTTCCATTGGTCAATACACCTGGAATGTACTTGCGGAACAAATCCAGTGTAAAGACATCTCCGATTTTGGTTTCGAGTTCGGCGGCAAAAAGGCCTTCCTGGACATTGAGGAAGGTCTTTTCCAATCCGTAATCGGTGATGTTGTTGGGTATGCCCCAGTTATTGTGGGAGTCCCACCAGCCTTCCAACTGCGGATAAAGCAGGGTGTCATTCCAGTCTTCAAGACCGCCGTTGGACATTTCTGTGCCCATGGTTTGCGCCTGACCAAGAAATGGAGCACTGAGTAAAACTGCGAAACAGAAGTGGATAAGTTTTCTCATAAACAGGGGTGTTTATTGCTTTTGGGAGTTGCTGAAAGGATTAAGCGAATGTTCGCTGCGCCATTGATGACGTATGGCATTAAGAAGCAAAGTTAACAAAGCCCCGAGATTCCATACTGCCCACAACCAGAAACAGTTGGCAGGCGCCAAACTTGCCCGGTGCTGTTGCCCGAGTACCTTTTTTTGAACAGTCTGCTAGCAATCGTTGTTGTTTCCTATAATTTGCGGCATCATTAAAAGCCCCTAATCAACCAACTTCCCTACCATGCCTTTAACTTCCGGCCACACCGCTCCTGCGTTTTCGCTGACCAGCTCCGATAAAGAAACCATCAGCCTTGATCAATTCAAAGGACGCCCCGTCGTGCTCTTGTTTT
>WGOA01000015.1 GCA_016124275.1 Bacteroidota bacterium | reverse complement strand
TTTCTCTCCCAATTGAGCGAACTTCTGCACACCGGTGACAGTGTTTTGCTTGGCCTGGACCTGGTCAAACCGGCCTCTGTGGTGCTTCCGGCTTACAGCGATGCCGCTGGGATAACCAGGGCCTTTAACCTGAATCTGTTGGCGCGAATCAATCGCGAATTGGGTGCTGATTTTAACCTGGACCAATGGGAACATAAACCCTCCTATGATGAAAGCGAGGGGGTTGCTCGAAGTGCCTTAATTTCTAGGTCTATGCAAAGCGTGCGCATTGAAGCGCTTGAACAATCGTTCGATTTTGAAATAGGCGAACCAATTCACACAGAAATTTCCCGCAAATATACAGAAGGAATATTGCGAGAAATTTTATTGGGTACTGGCCTGGTGCTGGAGCGGATTTTTATGGATAGCCGCGCGTATTTCGGCGACTTTCTGTTGCGCAAAACGCTTTGAAAGCCCGTTCTAAATGTTGACAGAAGACGGCGAACTTTGCGCGATGATCATTCAGCGGCTCAATCAGGACTCTTCCTGGTTTTTGCATTGGAATAACCTGCGCCTGATTGTTGACCCCTGGTTGGTTGGCTCGGAAGTGGACGGTGCCCCCTGGCTCAATGAGCAATGGCATGTAACCGACCCTGTGCCCCCTGAGCAGGTACCCGAAGCGGATGCCATCCTGATTGCGCAGTCGTACAACGACCATTGCCATATTCCTACCTTGCGCAGCCTGCCTGCTACGCTGCCTATCCTGGCCACCAGGAAGGCGTACAACCGGCTCAAGCGCTGTTTTCCGGACCGAAAGCTCTTGTTGATCCCGGATCAAGGTACCCCCTTGAACTTTCGGGGCTTCGTGTTTCAGGCGTTTCGGCCAGCCAAACGCCTTGATCCGGTTTATTTTGGGGTTATGGTGCGACCTGCCAATGCTCCCTGCTTGTTTTATGCCCCACATGGTTTCGATCTGAAAGCAGAAGAGGTTGCACAGTTGCGCGAAACCGGGGTTCACGCCCTGGTAACCACCTTTACTGATTTCAGGCTTCCGGGAATTATGGGTGGTCATGTCAATCCTGGGATGGAACAGGTACAGGCGCTGGTTCGGAGCTTGCAGCCTTCCCACTTGCTCAATACGCACGACGAAGCTAAACAGATGAAGGGATTGGTGGCGCGCTTAGCCAAAGTGCATTACGCAGACTTGGCCGCTGTACAGATGGATCCTGCGTTGCCTTTTCGCCCCATGCCGGGCTATGAACCAGTCCACCTGCCACTTTAAACAGATAGCCTGCCACCCTAAACAGATATTTTTTATGGATATTTTCACAACTTATTACGGGCTGGATTGGTTGGGAATGGCATTAAGCCTAATGGCAGTTTACCAGCTAGGCAATAAAAAAAGGATTGGTTTTCTGACCTTTATTTTGGGCAATGCCGTTTGGGTGTACCTAGGACTGTTTCCCATGAACAGTCTTGGCGTTGCCGTAGGGAATTCGGTTTTTTTAGTGATGAATGCCCGGGGCTATCTCAAGTGGACCCGCGAAGGAATTGCGGCCTCAGAACGAAACGTTTGAGGTTGGTTTTCCACAGCAAAATATTCCTGTTCCAAAGCCCTATTGCGGATTAAAAGCCCGCCTATCTTTGAACGGCTAAATCGGCTCTGCTCTGGTTCTGGCTCCCAATGCAAGGCAAACCATGATTCACCCCCATACAGAATTGCGTTTTATCAGCCCCGAAATCGGATACGGGGTGGTCGCTACGCAACGAATTCCCAAAGGCACCATCACCTGGGTATTGGATGCGCTGGACCGGGAATTTACACCCCAGCAAATTGCAGCGATGGACCCGTTGTACCAGGATATCCTGGACACCTATACCTATCGCAACAACAAGGGGAATTTTGTTTTGTGCTGGGACATTGGACGCTACGTCAACCACAGCTTCCGATCCAATTGCATGACCACTGCCTACGAATTCGAAGTAGCCATCCGCGATATTGAGGCAGGTGAGCAGTTGACCGATGACTACGGCTACCTCAATATTCCAAGACCCTTCAAGGGCATGGATGAAGGTTCGCGGCGAAAGGTGGTGTACCCCGATGATTTACTTCGATACTACCCTACCTGGGACCGCAAACTATCGGCCGCAATACCTTTTCTGGACAAGCTTCCACAACCGCTGCAACCCGTTATGCAGAAAGATGTTTGGGACAAAGCTGTTCGAATAGCCCGGGGTCAGGAACAAATGGATTCCATTTTGACCTGCTATTTCGGACCCAAGGAGGTGGCTTTGCCCAGCAACGGGCAATTTCCGAAGTCATCGGTGTGACTTGCATGATCCAGCAATTTGCTGTTTGGAACTATGGCGCCAGATTCGATGTTATAACATCAATCCAAGAGTCAGAATGGATAGTTTTGGCTCGTTAACCAACAAAGGTTTCCATGAAAACTGTGTATCATTCCGCTCAAAGCCGAGGATTTGCCGATCATGATTGGCTGAAAAGCTACCACTCCTTCAGTTTTGCCAACTACCATGAGCAGGAGCGCATGCACTTTGGCGTCCTTCGCGTGCTTAACGACGATGCTGTTGCGCCGGGAAAGGGCTTTGGCCGCCATCCGCACAGCAACATGGAGATTATCTCCATACCGCTTCAAGGAGCATTAGTCCACCAGGATAGCATGGGCAACAAGTCGATCATCCGCCAAGGCGACATCCAGGTGATGAGTGCCGGCACCGGGGTTGAGCACAGCGAATTCAACAACAGCAATTCAGAGCAGGTCCGCTTTTTACAGATCTGGGTCATTCCTCGCGCCAAAGGGGTAGCGCCCCGCTACGATCAGCAACAAATCCCGGAAGCACCAAACACCCTTGTTCAAGTGTTGTCCCCTTCGCCCGAAGATCAGGGAGTATGGATTCACCAAAACGCTTGGTTTTCCATCGGTACTTTTGATCAGGATGTATCGCTGACATATACTTTGCATGACCAGGGAAATGGCCTCTATGCCTTTGTGCTGGATGGCCAGGTAAAGCTTGGCGGCCATGCCTTGAATCGGCGCGATGGGTTGGGCATTTGGGAAACCGAATCGGTCCAACTGGAAGTCCATGCTGGCGCTCAGGTCCTGCTCATGGAAGTTCCGATGCAATTGGCTTGAGTTGTTCTTTAAAAAACGCTGTGATGCACCCACCAGACCCTTCCACCATACAGAAAAACGATGACCGTCGCCGCTTTCAATGGACGGTTGACGGGCATACCGCCTACACGGAATTTTTACTGGCGGGCGACCGCTTTTACGTTACGCACACCGAAGTTCCCCGGTCTTTGGAAGGCCGGGGAATCGGTTCAGCGCTTATTCAACATGTCTTGGAATGGATAGACCATTCGGGCTTGAAACTGGTGCCCCTGTGCCCGTTTACTGCCGCATACCTGCAACGGCATCCGGAGTGGAAACGATTGCTGGCAGAGGGGTATTCGGTGTGAGGCTCTTGTAAACGGACGTCGAGGTTGGGTGAATTGGCTCATTTATGAGCAATTCAGTTATTCCCCTTTGAGACAGCGGACGGAGAAACCATAGTTGTTCAGAAACTGATCGCGGTTGACCAACACGCGATCATAGTAAACGCGGCGACCAAATGCACGGCCGGCAATTGTTGAGCTGTTGCTCCACCAGATAGCAACCAAATCCTCAAATTCATACGATCCGGAATTTGTTCGATATCCTGCGGGCACTGCCGTGAAGCCACTGGCATTGGTAGCGCCAGTATTGGGTGATTGCCATATGCCAGTGCCTGAACCCAGCGTACCAGTAGCCTTTAAGGCTCCGCCTGCTGTGCTCAGTCCACCAAAAGCGCTGGTCAATTCGGTCCAATCGTCATCACTGGGAATGCGCCAACCATCGGGACACAAACCGCGAGGATCCACCACCGCAAATTGATTGTACAAGGCCCCATAGATCGGATCATTTGCAATGCTCGCATCCGAAGAAGCGCGTGCGCCAGTGGTCGCTGCACTCCAACTGCCGTTGCTAAAGATGGTAGGAATAGCATCGCCATTAGTATACCGATAGGTTCTTAAGTTCTCTTGCATCCAGCACTGCCCATTAATTTCGATCACCGCATAGGTATTGCCATCAATGTCCGTCACTGGTGAACAAAGGGTATCCTCAGGTGTACCGATGCTGAATGTATCCTGGATAGAAATCGGAGTTACATTATAAGGAAAGACTGTTGAGCATGCCGCTTGAATGGACCAGGTATAGGTTCCGGTTTCGAGGATAAATTCCGGAACATAGTACTGGGTAGGTTCGGGGCCAACAATGAATTTCTTTATATTGGATCCCATAGGTGCAGTGGCTTTAATTTGCACGCCGACACTGGCTGGAACAGCATCCCATTGAAGCAACACACCAAAACCTGGCGTATAAGTAGCTTCCAGATTCTGGGGTGCGAGTGTGGGATCGCACAGTGTTTGGGCATGTACCGCTGGCATGAGGGTAGACAACAATGCGCAGGCAAAAAGGGTAGACTTGAAAGCTTTCAATGGGTTAGCGTTTAAAAAAGTGAGCATTCAAAGTGGGTTTTAAGTGGAGGTGCATGACAAAGCGGCATCTGACAAAGCCCATTCTCCTAATCCTTTGTGCATCGCACGGAAAAGCCATAGACTTTCAGGAACAAATCAACGTTTACGGCATTGCTGTCGTGGTAAACGCGCCTGCCGCAACTGCGGGTTGCTGTTCCCTGACAGGCAACCCACCAGATTCCCGAAAAGCCTAAAAATCCGTACTCCCCGATATTCCTCCGGTATCCGGCTGGCTTAGCGGAATATTCACTCAAGTTGGTGGCAGCTGTATTCGGTGCATACCAAAGACCTGTGCCCAATTCCAGGGTGCCCGTAGTTTTTAAGTCTCCTGCAGCGCCGGACAACCCGCCAAACATACTGGCCATGTCATCCCACTGAGCAGCAGTGGCAACCGACCATCCCGTCGGACATAATCCCCTTGCGTCGTTTACGGCGTACCAGTTGTAAAACTGACCGTACTCTGAACGGTAGGATGCGTCGTTGTCATAAACAGCCCTGGCTCCAGTTGTTGCACTTTCCCAAGCGGCATTGGAAAGGCCTGTTGGGATGAGGTCTCCGTTATTGTAATGGGTTACATCCAAATTTTCTTCCATCCAGCAGGTTGATCCTATCGTAACCACCGGGTAAACATTCCCATCTACATGGGCTACTGTAGTGGGACATGTGCTGGTAGGCAGTGATACAACAAAACTGGAAAATGCACTGAAAGGAGTAATACTTAGCGAAGGCATAAGTGTACACGCTGCTGCAACTTGCCATAGGTAAGAGCCTTCTAAGAGTGCGGCTTCAGGCACAAAAAACATGGCAGGCTCTGTCCCTACGATGTTCTTGTTATTAACCCCACCAGTAGGCAAGAACACCCGCAGCCGAGCTCCGACACTTCCAGGAACTGCGTCCCAGCTAAGCAAGACTCCGGAACCGGGGGTATAAGTAGCGGAAAGGCCGGTTGGTGCGAAACTTGGATCGCAGAAGGATTGACCGAGCAACGGCGAAGAAACCCCAAGGAGCAGGCACATACTAAAGACCAAACTCAAAAAGCGGACATTGAATATGCCTGCAAATTCAAAACTCAACATTGAGCTGCTTCGCGAATCTAAGTTGATGTTCATTGTATAAAATTAATTAAATATTTAAATAAACAAAATGCCTTTCATTTAAACGTTGCAGATTCCCTTCTCTATGGTTTGAGAAAGCTTCAATCTTTCAAACACCGAACCGAGAAACCGTTTTGTATTGAAAAACCATCTATGTTAACGTTGGTATCATTGTTGTAAACTCTGCCGCCCCATAGTTCGCCGGATCCTGCAGCATTTCGTGTCCACCAGATGGCCATCTCACTAAGGCCGGTAAAAGAGCCATCCGGTCTTCTGTACCCACCGGGCAGGGCAGTAAAATTGGTGGCATTGGTAGCACCCGAATTCGGAGCTTTCCAAAGGCCGGTTCCCGACCCCAAAAGACCTACCGCCTTTAGCGGGCCACCTGCGGAAGCTTCGCCACCGGCAAAAAGCACCAGATCGTACCACTGCGGACTGGCTGGTACGCCCCACCCCACAGGACACAATCCGCGTGGGTCAACCACAGCATGGCCATTGTAGAGAAGTCCGTAGGTATTGGCGTTGGTCAGGTCATTTTCATACACGGAAGCTGCACCAGTGCCGGAGGCCGCCCAAACAGCCGCGCTTGAAACAGCAGGGATCGGATCGCCGTTTCTATAAGCCCGAACCCGGAGATTTTCTTTCATCCAACACTGTCCGTCAATCTCGGCAACATCGTAGGCATTCCCTTCAACATCAGCTACGGTTGACGGACAAATCGCTGAAACAACGCCAACAGTAAACAAATTAGCTGCCGATATCGGGGTCAGCGAAAGGGGCAAGGTAGTGTTGCAACTTGCCTGAACACGCTAGGAATAAAGTCCTGCTGCTAAAAACGCATCTGCGATGAAGAAAGCGTCTGGCTCAAATCCTACGATGTTCTTTTTGATGGACCCACCAGAAGGGGTAATGAGCTTAATCTGTGCCGCAGCGCTACCTGGCACAGCGTCCCAAGTGAGTTGCACACCGCTGCCAGGCGTATAGATAGCTTCCAGATTGTGTGGCGCAACGCTTGGATCGCAGAGCTGCGCAGAAAGCTGGTGGAACGAAAAGGAAAACAGAACCAGGAGCGAAAACAAAGCTGGTTGCCGAAGACAGGTGCGGGTATTCATCTTAAATTTAGAAAACTAATAATTATCGAATGGCTTCAAGGTACAGCGAATCCTTGTTATCTGGTTTACTTCCATGGAACTTTTATTGTCTGGGTAGTCGGGTAGCTGGGTAGCAGAGTATCCGAGTAAAGCAACTGCTGAAACCCCGGCAAGGAATTTTTCGTTACATGACCAATAAGTTTCATCCATGTTCCTCTTTCGTCTCGTCTTGGTGGTCCTGGCAACGGCGCCATGGGCTGCCTCAGCTCAGCAACTGGCTTTCAAAGGCAATTCCATCACCTGGAATGGCCAAGAAGTAGCCCGCCTGCAAAAAACCGATCCTGAAGCAGAACTACCTGGTTATGAGGTCATTAAGCAGGACGGCACACTGCTTTTGTCAGCCCTGCCCAGCAATTGGACCCAGCCTGGCCAGCCCTTACCCGATCAAAATGTTTACAGCGTTCTCTTTCAAGGGGTAGCCGAACCTGTGTACCTTGCCCTAAATCCGACTACTGCACAGACCGATCTCGGCAACTTGATGGCCAGCCTCAACTTGGTCAATGCCGGGGGAATTGATGCCCAAGTAGTGCATCATTTGCGCAAAAAGCATGGTTTAACCGGTCCTGAAACCACTGCCCTCGGGCTAATCAACAGAGACCGGACCTTGCCGTTGACTTTGCGAAAAACCGGTGACGTCGTGCAGGATGGGTTGCTTATCGGAAGGGTCAAAGCACTGGGTATAAATACGGGCGGACTTGAAAGCTATTCCATAGAACTCCCTGATGGTCAGCGCATTGCCACGGTAAACTTCAGCGGAGGAGACGGTGCGCTGGAATTCACGGTTGAAACGGCAGCAGATAACCTCTGGCATCCCGTGCGCCGCGAAAACCCTGGAAATGGACGTGTAGAGCCCGGAGCAGACCTGAACGCCAATGCCCTTCTGCGCATTCTGCCCTGGCTGGTTCAGAAAGGCTATTGGTAAAGGGCATCTTTAGGGAGTCCAAATGGCCGGGATAGGCATGCGCTGTCTTATCTTTGTCGCTTGTTCAGGCAGCTGCAGCCTTCGCGTTGCTGCTCCAAATTCCCGAAACCATGCTCAGCGTACACAATCTCGGCCTGCAATACGGCAAACGCATTCTTTTTGATGAAGTCAACCTCCAGTTTACCCGGGGGAATTGTTATGGAGTCATCGGCGCCAACGGTGCCGGCAAATCCACCTTTTTGAAGATGTTGTCGGATGACATAGCCCCTACCCGGGGAAGGGTCACCGTGGAGCCGGGCAACCGCATTGCTGTCCTTCGCCAGAATCAATATGAGTTTGAGGAATGCCGGGTGCTGGACACAGTCATCATGGGCCACAAGGAACTGTACAGCATCATGGTGGAGAAGAACGCCATTTATGCCAATCCGGATGCCACGGAAGAAGAAGGGTTGCGCGCTGCTGACCTGGAGCTAAAATTCGGCGAAATGGGCGGCTGGACGGCCGAAAGCGATGCCGCCGAATTGTTGAGCCACCTCGGCATCGCCGAAGCCCTGCACGACAAGCAAATGGGCGAACTCAACGGCCCGGAAAAGGTGAAAGTGTTGCTGGCGCAAGCGCTTTACGGCGAACCGGACATCCTGCTGCTGGACGAACCTACCAACAACCTGGACGCCGAAACAGTCACCTGGCTGGCTGACTTTCTGGCTGATTTTAAGAACATGGTGATCGTGGTCAGCCACGACCGCTATTTCCTGGACATGGTCTGCACCCATATTGTGGACATCGACTTTGGTCAAATCCGGATTTTTACCGGCAACTATACGTTTTGGTATGAGACCAGCCAGTTGATGGCCCGCCAGGCCACCAACAAAAACAAAAAGACGGAATCAAAACGCGCAGAATTGCTCGAGTTCATTCAGCGATTCAGTGCCAATGCTTCAAAGTCGCGTCAGGCCACCAGCCGCAAAAAAGCCCTGGAGAAACTCAACCTGGAGGAGATTCGCCCTTCCAGCCGGAAATACCCCTACATCGCCTTCCAGTCGGAGCGCGAACCCGGCAACCAGATTCTGGAAATTAAGAACCTCAGCGCGCGCGCCGATTCCGGAGATATGCTCTTTACGGATATTAACTTTGTTATGAACCAGGGCGATAAGATTGCGCTGCTCAGCAAAGAGTCCTCTTCACTTACCGCGTTTTACGACGTTCTGGCTGGCATCAGAAAAGCGGAAACCGGTGCCTATTCCTTTGGCCAAACCATTACACTCGGCTACCTGCCCAAAGAAAACGATCCCTTCTTTGAAGGGGAAAACGACCAAAACCTGATCGAGTGGCTGCGCCAGTATACTACCGGCGACAAGGATGAGCAATTCATCCGCGGCTTCCTCGGCCGGATGTTGTTTTCCGGGGAAGAGGTGTACAAAAAGTCCAGTGTCCTTTCCGGAGGCGAAAAGGTGCGCTGCATGCTCTCAAAAATCATGCTCGCACAACCCAACTTCTTGTTGTTGGACGAGCCTACAAACCACCTTGATCTGGAATCGATCACCGCCCTGAACAACGGGATGCGCGATTTCAAGGGCGCTATGATTTTTACCACGCATGACCATGCCTTGATCGAATCTGTGGCCAACCGAATCATTGAAATTGGCCCTGGTGGCATGGTGGACAGTCTGCTGACCTTTGACGAATACCTGAAAAGCGATAAAGCACGCGAACAGCGCCAAGCGCTTTACGAAGGCGTTTCTGCTTAAGTTCCCCGTTGCACTTAACGGCTGCGCATAACGTATCCGTATAGCGGCTGCGCATCACGTCTCCGTATAAAGGCTGGGCCTCCAGGCCTGTTGTGCCCGTTAACAGGGATTGCGGCTGCAGGTGCGTAACTTCCCGGCATGAATTTCCGGAACCTGTCCTCAAAAGGCATCTGGCATCCGCTGGATAAAAGGGCATACAGCCGCCTTGGTTTGATGAGCGCGGTCTTCTTTGTTGGTTTGCTTTCCTGCCAACCAGAAGAACCCTCCCTTGACGTTGTACCCGGTGTTGACCTGGAACGGTACCAAGGCACCTGGTACGAAATCGCGCGGCTGCCCAACCGCTTTGAAGAAGGCCTGACCTGCGTCAGTGCCAACTACACGTTACAGGCTGACGGCTCCATTACCGTTCGCAACAGCGGGGTAAAAGAAAACGATCGCAGCCAAACGAAGAACATTGAGGGAAAAGCTCGCGTACCGGACGCAACAGATCCGGCGCGCATCAAAGTGACGTTCTTTTGGCCGTTTTCCGGCGACTATCAAATCATAGCCTTAGATACCCTGAACTATCAGTATGCGCTGGTAGGTAACCCCTCCCGAAAGTTTCTTTGGATTCTGGCTCGCGAAAAATCCCTGAGCGAAAGCACCATCAATCAACTCCTGACCCAGGCCAAACAACAGGGCTTTGCTACGGAAAATGTGGTGCGCATTGACCAAAGCTGCCCCTAAACCCTTCGGCAGCCCTTCCGTATCCTTGCAATAGACCAGGTCCACCCGAATGCGCATCGCCTACCTCAGCACGTTTTATCCGTATCGCGGCGGTATTGCGCAATTCAATGCCTCCTTGTACCAGGCCCTCCTGGACCAGGGCCACGAGGTCCTGCCCTACACGTTCAGCCGCCAATACCCACAGGTGCTTTTCCCCGGAAAAACACAGCATGTACTGCCCGGCGACCGCGCGGCTGCGTTAAACAGCATCGCCGTATTGGACAGCATCAATCCGCTCAACTGGCCAAAAGCGGCCCGGCAGATTCGGGACCGGAAACCAGACTTGCTGCTCATGAAGTACTGGATGAGTTTTTTTGGGCCATCATTGGGTGCGGTAGCCGGGCGGATGCGTGCTGAAACGCGCGTGGTTAGTGTGCTGGACAATGTGCTTCCGCACGAGCGGCGGTTTTTTGATCTGCCGTTAACCCGTCGTTTTTTGCAGCGCAACGACGGCTTTGTTGTCATGAGTGAATCGGTTG
This sequence comes from Bacteroidota bacterium, assembly GCA_016124275.1. Taxonomy (GTDB): domain Bacteria; phylum Bacteroidota; class Bacteroidia; order Chitinophagales; family BACL12; genus WGOA01. The sequence continues at coordinate 23,735 of WGOA01000015.1, read as the reverse complement.
AAAAAGACCTCAACCAATTTCGCGCAGAGGCTCCGCGGCTTTTCCACCGGCATCCGGTTTACGATCATTTTGGCGAAGCGATGGATCGCGCGGAAGCCCGGCGGGCGCTTGGGCTTAAACCAGATGAAAAGTTATTGTTGTTTTACGGCTTCATACGGGCCTACAAAGGCCTTGATTTGTTGCTTGATGCGTTTGATCAACTTAGCGGACCCTACCGATTGATGATTGCCGGCGAAGCATACGAACCTTTTGCGCCCTATGCGGCCAGAATTAAGGCCTCCCCTCATGCATTGGCAATTGAAGTGCGCGAACGTTACATTCCCGATGAAGAAACGCGCCTGTTGTTCAGCGCCGCCGACGCCTGTGTGTTGCCCTATCACCACGCGACCCAAAGCGGTATTGCGCTAATTGCCTACCAGTTCAGGCTGCCTTTGCTGGCTACCGACGTTGGCGGCTTTAAGGAGTACATCACAGATGGCGTGAATGGCATCCTCGTGCCACCAGGGGACAAAGGGGCCCTTGCCCGGGGAATAGCGCGCTACTTCGAGCAAGGGGGTTACGACCACTTCAGTCCCGCGCTGTCCAAACTGCGCCAACAATTGAGCTGGGAGCACCTCGGTAAATCACTGACGGAATTTGTGGATAAGTTGCCAAGGCGAACTTGACCAAAATAATTGGCAATTTCAAGCAATTTTGCTAATTTTGTTAGCGATGGATAATCTTAATAAGAACATCAAGTTTCTGCGCCGCCAAGCCGGATTGACCCAACAGGCTTTTGCCGATCTACTCAACATTAAACGATCCTTGCTCGGTGCGTATGAGGAAGGCCGGGCAAAGCCCAACCTGAGTGTGCAGTTAGCCATGACCCGGCAATTTGGCATTTCGCTGGACAGCCTGGTCCGCGAAGATCTGGAGCGATCGGGGTTGGAGAGCGAACCTGCTTTAGCGGCACCGGGTGGCTTGCAAGCAGGCTCTACCCGAGTTTTGTCTATTGTTGTTGATGGCAACGATGAAGAGCAGATTGTCCTGGTGTCCGAAAAAGCGCGTGCGGGCTATGCGCTTGGGTACGCAGACCCGGAATTTGTTGCGGAATTGCCCCGCTTGCAACTGCCCTTTCTACCGGCGGGCACCTACCGGGCCTTCGAAATCAGCGGAGACTCTATGCTTCCCCTGCAACCGGGCAGCATTGTGGTTGGCGAGTACATGAGCGATGCCAGCAGCCTGTCGGATGGTCAAACCTATGTACTGCTCACACGCTCTGATGGCATGGTGTACAAGCGGGTTTTTAGTCCGGCCAGTTCCGAGGGCAAATTGGTGCTTCAATCCGATAACCCCGCCTACCCTCCTTACGAACTGCCTGCGGATGAATTGCTCGAAGCTTGGGAAGCCAAGCTGTCCATCGGAAAAGTGTCCAAAAAGAGCGATCAGCGCATTGATGGCATGATGGACATGCTCGCCCGCCTGCAACAGGAAGTGCGCGAAATCCAGGGCCGCAGTAAGCACCGTTAATCAGCCCGCATGTTCCAACCGGAATTGGAGAGGATGCCCCGGGAGCGTTTGCAAACGCTGCAGCTTTCCCGGCTGCAATCCCTGCTCAGGCGCTTAGCCGAAAAGGTGCCCTTTTACCAGCAACAATTCGGGGATATTGGTTTTAACCCGGGCGATCTGCAACGCCTGGAAGACCTGCAACACCTGCCCTTCACCAACAAAGAAGACTTGCGGACGCATTATCCTTTCGGCCTGTTTGCCGAACCTATAGAGCATGTTGCGCGCATTCACGCTTCCAGTGGAACGACAGGAAAACTTACGGTAGTTGGCTATACCGCCAATGATCTTCGAATTTTTGGTGAAGTCTGTGCGCGCAGCTTGGCCGCTGCAGGAGCAAAAGCCGGAATGATGCTCCACAATGCTTACGGCTATGGGTTGTTTACCGGTGGACTTGGCCTTCACGCAGGTGCGGAGACCCTCGGCTTAACTGTTGTCCCTGTTTCCGGTGGCATGACAGATCGCCAAATTGATCTGCTGCTTGATTTTAAGCCCCAAATCCTTTCCTGCACACCTTCCTATGCCCTCACGTTGGCGGAAGCTTGTCGCCACCGGGGAATTGCCCCCGATCAGTTGCAACTCCGCTTCGCACTTCTGGGGGCAGAGCCCTGGACCAACACCTTGCGCGAGCAGGTGGAGGCGGGCCTGGGTGTCATTGCCACCAACATTTATGGACTGAGCGAGATCATGGGACCTGGCGTTGCCCAAGAAGCCTTTGATGAAAAAGGTACGGGAAGTTATGTTTGGGAAGATCATTTCTATCCGGAAATAGTCGATGCGCAAACAGGTAAAGTGTTGCCCGATGGGCAGCCTGGCGTGTTGGTGTTTACCACGCTGACCAAAGAAGCGCTGCCGCTGCTGCGCTACAAAACCGGTGACATAACCTGGCTGCGGCGCGATCACGACGGCGCCCGCACCCACGTAAAGATGGGTCCTGTATTAGGCCGGGCGGATGACATGTTGATTGTTCGGGGCGTGAACCTGTTCCCCTCGCAAGTTGAAGCAGTGCTCGAGGAGTTTCCCCAACTGGCTGCACATTACCAACTCTGCCTAAAACGCGAGCGGACGCTCGACGAAATAGAGGTTCAGGTGGAATGGCTCGAAGACGTTGAGCGGTCCTACGGCCCACCCGAAGGGACTGGCCAACAAGCCGCATCCGGATTAACGGAGCGCCTGCATAAACGCCTCAAAGAACGGCTTGGTTTATCCATTCGGGTGGAGTTAGTAGCTGTGGGCCAGCTCCCCCGCTCAGAAGGCGGAAAAACGCGGCATGTGGTTGACCTTCGAAGGCAGTAATTTTGCGAGCAAAGAACAGCTGACATGCCGAACCCCTCTCCTGACGCCGCACTCCCTGCCCATACAACACAAGACGTTGCCCGAACTAAGGCCCGCAAAGCTGGAGCCATCGATCGAAGAAGCTTTCTGGAATTTCTGGGCATTGGCACGGTGGGCTTCGTGTTGATTCCAGGGCTGCTCAGTGGCTGTAAATCAGAAACTGTCGCCCCGAAAACCAGCGCATTCCGCATCACTCCGCTGCAACCCACGGCCAGCGATGCGTTGGAATTGGCGCCAGGTCTAAACAGCCAATTGCTGATCCGCTGGGATGATCCCATTAATGCCACAGAACGTTTTGGATTCAACAACGATTTTATTTGCTACCTGCCGCTGGATGCCAATGCTCCAGACGAAGGATTATTGTGGGTAAATCACGAATACGTAGATGCTCGTTTTGTTTCGGGTTGGGACGAACTGCGCCCAAAAACACGCGAACAGATCACACAAGAACAATTGGCTGTCGGGGGCAGTATTCTGCGGGTTTCAAAAGTGGATGGCCGGTGGCAGGTACTCGCCAATGATCCCATGAATCGGCGAGTGCACGGACGGACGCAGATCCCCTTTAACTGGCCAGATCCCATTGCCGGCACAAACGCCGCTGTGGGCACATTGGCCAACTGTTCCGGCGGGTTGACGCCCTGGGGCCATATCCTGACCTGCGAGGAAAACTACGACCAGTTCTACGGCGAGAACGATCCGGTTTCCGGAAAACGGCAGGACATCGGTTTTGATCAGGGTTGGCACACGCACGATCCCTTTCCACCAGAGCATTACGGTTGGGTAGTTGAAGTCAATCCAAGAACTGGGGAAGCACAAAAACACGTCGCGCTGGGCCGTTGTGCCCACGAATGCGCCACGCTGCACGAACTGCCTGACGGGCGCTTAGTGGTGTACTCCGGTGATGATGCCAACGATGAACACCTGTACAAGTTCATCTCGTCTGCACCCGGCTCGCTCCGCGAAGGCACCCTGTATGCAGCCAATCTTGATCAGGGAATCTGGGAACCCCTGATCCACGATCGGCCTGAACTAAACCAAACTTTCCGCGATCAAACGGATATTTTGGTGCGGCTTCGCTATGCAGCAAAAAAGGTAAATGCCACTGCCCTGGACAGACCGGAAGACATTGAAATTGATCCGGTAAACGGCAATGTGCTGGTTGCGTTGACCAACAATACGCCCAAAGGCAATTTCTACGGTTCCATATTAAAAATTATGGAAGAAAACGGCGTGCACGACGCCCTCCGTTTTAGCCACGAAACCTACCTGGCTGGTGGCGAAGAAACCGGATTTGCCTGTCCGGACAACATGGCGTTTGATCCGCAGGGTAACCTGTGGTTTACATCAGACATCAGCGGCAGCAAAACCAACCGGGAGCCTTACACGGCCTTTGGCAACAATGGCCTCTTCGTCGTACCCCGTCAGGGCGAACAGGCAGGGCAGGTTATCCAGGTGGCCAGCGCTCCGCATGAAGCCGAGCTTACCGGACCTTGGTTCGCCCCTGATGGTCGCTCGTTGTTTCTGAGTGTTCAGCATCCGGGCGAGTATTCTCCATCCATGGCTGAACTTTCCAGCCACTGGCCGGATGGCGGAAACAGCATCCCGCGTCCTTCGGTCGTGGTTTTGTCGGGGGAATTGCTGGACCAACTCAGCGCGACTTCTTCTGAAAAAGCAGGGTAATCGTTCAACGAAAGGCGGCTGGTCGGAGGCGGCAAGGCGGCGGAGGCTATGCGGCAGCAAGGCGGCCAGGCAGGGGGTGCGGCAAGGCGGCGGCTATGCGGCAGCTGCGGCGGGCATCTAGACAGCCAGGCGGCAGCGGTTGCCGGTATCCATGCACAAGGTTACGGGGTTGCAGCAACAGCTTGTGGAATCAGGGCGTTAGGTTAGTGGATCAATGTTACGGTGCCGCTGGACCACTTGGCCCCTTCGCCCGGCCTGATGCTCCTGGCCTGCACCACATACACCCCCAGTTCTGCTGGTAAGCCCCGATAGGTCCCGTCCCACCCGATCGCCGCATCGTCGCTCTCAAAAACCAATTGGCCCCAGCGGTTGTAAATGCGCAGCACAAACTGGTCAGCGTCAGGACAATCTGCGACATTGACCCATCGAAACTGATCATTGAGCCCATCCGCATTGGGTGAAAACGCGTTGGGCAAGGAAGGCAGGCAGCCGCATTCCAGTTGAGGGTACACGGCAACCGAATCGCGCACGGAACAATCCCCCAAGCTTGCTGTTAACGTATATAATCCAGGCTCATCTACAGACAAGATGGCCGTTGAACCGCCGGTGGACCAGAGAAACACGGAAGCATTGCTAAGCGGGCTGAGCAGAAGTTCATCGCCAATGCACCACGAGACAGAATCCTGTGGAAAAGCCAGGTTCGGGTACGGCTCAAAGAGCACCACAGCCTGTGTCTCCGCGGAGCAAAGCCCATTTTGGACCAACAAGGTGTAGGTTCCGCTCGTCAAAACAGCAATGGAGGATGCTGAACTACCGGTTGACCAAGCGTAAAGGTACCCAGGCAATGCAGCTTCGCCCAACAAAACAGGAGAGCCTTCACACAAAACTGTATCGGCGGGCAGGGTCGGCAGCAAAGGGAAAGCGTCCACCTGAATGATGACGGAATCCTGGTAAAGCTCCCCGCAGTCGTCCGTGTAGCTGACGGTGTATGTTGTTGTACCGGATGGCCACACGCTGGGGTTCTCAGAAGCGGGATCGGAGATTTCGGTCGAAGGGCTCCACGTATAACCACTGAAGCCTGCGGGTGCGCTGATCGGAATCGTATCGCCGGAACAAGTCTGCAAAACGGGCGTGGGCAAAGCGATGTCCAGGCGTTGGTAACAAACAATGTGCTCATTGCTCAGGGCTCCGGTAGCCGCGGTGAATCCAAAATAAACCAGAGAATCGCCTCCAAAACTCGTGCTAACCAGGTCGCCGGTGTACGAGACCCGCAATGCGCAGTTCACATAGACCTCCAGAGTATTTAGCGCACTTTGCCATCGGATAGAGATTTCGTGGTAAGCGCCGTTCTCCGCGTTGCAGATACCGGGAAGGATATTGACGGGCGCTGCCAGCGATGTTGGACCGGTATGTGCAGGATTGCCATCGGATACGATACCGACGTGGTCGCAGGATGGATCGGAATAGCTTCCGTTTTGATACGTGTCAAACTCAACGGCCACAGAAGGGCTTACGCCAAGGTATCCTAAACCGCCTCCGGAGGCACCAACCGCGGTGGAAAGCGGCTGCAAGACAAAAGCAATACCGTCGGCACCACCATCAGAGTTGCCCAGAAAAATGGAAGCTTCTACCCGAAAATCCTGCCGGAGATCAATTTTATCCGGATACCAGGCCGAGCCGGTTTGGGTGGTCAGGGATGGCGTAAGCTGGATGCAATCATCCCCAAGATCAACGGCAGAGCCATTCAAAACAAACTGGGCATGAAGCGCAATGGAGTTTAAAAAAACTATGAAATAAGTTAATATTATATTTTTATTTTTCACTTCTGCGCTGCTTTCCTTCTCACCTTGTCTTTTGCCCCAGATTGCGGGCCTAAACCATAAAGTTCGGGATAAGGGGTTGATTTTCAAAGGTTTTCTGGTTGCTTTCCTGTAAAGTCTGGAAAGGTATCTTTGGGCCATGGCTGGAAAGGAATCCCAGAAAACTTCCATGCAATTTCCCCTTAAACAGGTTGTCCCCAATTTGGAGGAATGGCCCCTGTACCGGTTGTCCAAAGACCGGGAGCGCTTTCTCCACAAAGTCATAGAAGAGGCAAAACGGGAACTGTTACTGGACCACCGCAGCAGCGCTTCCCTCCAGGCACTGCTGGCCAATAGTCTGTACCACGAAAAGATCCGTTTAACGCGCAAGCCCTGGAGCGTGGACCCGCCAGATGAAAAGAAGTTCTGGGCTTTTGTGGCCTCGGAGTTAACGCGTTTGGAGCAGGAATCAGCCCCGCAAGCCGCCTGGAATGCCCTGTTGCAAACTATTCTGGAACGCTACGGCAAGGAAATTCAGGGGAATTTTAACAACCCAACCTACCAGTTTGCCCGTCAATTTTTGCCCATCGCCTTTAACAGGCTCCTGAACGCTTCCGGCAACCGAAACTTCAGCCGGATTTTTGGCAATCGGCTGGGTATTCACGACCGGGTTCACCTGGATGGCGATGTGGAGCGATTGCGGCAGATTGTTCGGGACGGCGGTACTGTTGTCATGGTGCCTACGCACTTTTCGAACCTGGATTCCATCCTGGTGGGCTATGCGATTGATGCCATCGGGTTGCCAGCCTTTCTTTACGGGGCCGGACTAAACCTGTTTAGCGCGCGGATTCTGGCCTATTTTATGAACCGGCTTGGGGCCTATAAAGTGGACCGGCGCAAGAAGAACAAGATATACTTGCAAGCGCTCAAAGCCTATTCCACCAGCGCTTTAGAGGAGGGCTGCCACAGCCTTTTCTTTCCCGGCGGGACGCGCTCGCGCTCCGGAGCCATTGAAAAACAAGTCAAACTCGGCCTGCTCAGTACGGTTATCGAAGCACAGCGGCGCCTTTTGCTGGAAAACCCGAATGGCCCCTTCCAGAAAATTTATGTCGCCCCGGTAGTGATCAACTACAATTTTGTCCTGGAAGCGCCGGCACTTATCAAAGATCACCTTCAGGAAATCGGGCGGGAACGTTTCTTTGTCGAGCAAGACCGCTATTCCAGTTCTGGTAGAATTGCCCGCTTCATTCTCCGCTTCTTTACGGCGGGGTCAGACATCCGCATCCGCTTTGGCGATCCAATGGACATCTTGGGTAATCCGGTAGATGCTGCCGGCAACAGTCTGGATCCAAACGGCAAAACTGTGCCGCTCGCTGCCTACTTCCAGCACAACGGTGAACTCAAGGAAGATGCTCAGCGCGATTTTGAATATACTAAGATCCTTGCCGATAAAATCGTTCACGCCTTCCACCGGTACAATACAGTGATGGCCAGCCATGTGGTGGCTTTCGCGGCCTTTCGGTTAATCCAGAAACGCCATCCCGATCTGGACCTGTACCAATTGCTGCGTCTGCCCGAAGAAGACCGCAGCTGGGATTGGGAAGCCTTAGGCGTGGCGGTTACCCGACTCGTGGCAGAAGTCAAGTTGCGCTGTGACCGGGCAGAGTTATATCGGGAGCCCGTGCTGGACCAGCCCACAGCATCCATCTTGCAACACGGTATCCGGAACCTGGGCATTTACCACGACAAACGAGCGCTCAAGATTGACAAACGCAGCGGTAAAGTCAGTTCTGATGACTTGCGCTTGCTGCTCTTTTACCACAACCGCATGGATGGTTTCGGATTTGAACACTATGTCTGAACAAGCTCCAGTTGCAGTCATTGGTGCCGGTAGTTTTGGCACAGCGGTCGCTAATCTTTTGGCGGAGAACAAGCGGGTATTGCTGTACACCAGGCTCCCGGAACGCGCAGAACAATTGCGCACAAGCAGGCAAAGTGCCGGGCAAACGTTGCACGATCTGGTGGAAATTACCGGCTCGTTGCAGCAAATTGCTGACGCTTGTTACCTGATTTTTCCGATCGTGCCTTCTGAAAGTTTCGCCGCTATGATCGGGGACCTTGCCCCGTTCTTGCGCCCCGATCACATCCTGATCCACGGCACCAAGGGGCTGCATGTGGAACCGCCTGATCAAAACCTGAGCCTGGAAAGCAAGTTAAAGCGGCAGCAGGTGTTGACCATGTCTGAATTGATATTGCGAGAAACGGTGGTGCTGCGCGTCGGCTGTCTTCACGGACCTAATCTGGCTTCAGAAATAGCACAGGGACTCCCGGCTGCAACGGTCATTGGCAGCCGCTTTGACGAAGTGATCAACGAAGGCAAACTGGCGCTACGCTCCAATCGCTTTCAGGTTTACGGCAGCTATGACGTCTTGGGAATAGAACTGGCCGGCGTATTAAAGAATATTCTGGCCATTGGTTCTGGTATGGTACGGGGTTTGGCTTTGGGCGAAAATGCCCGCGCCTTGCTCATGACCCGGGGATTGAGCGAATTGATACACTTGGGTAAAACGCTGAATATAGATCCACGCGCCTTTTTGGGCCTCGCCGGCATAGGAGACATCATTGCTACCTGTTCAAGCCCTCACAGCCGCAATTATACCGTTGGGTTTCGCCTTGCCCAAGGGGAGACCTTGTCCCAGATCCTGGAAACCATGGATGAAGTGGCTGAAGGCGTTCACACCGTGCAGGTCGCGCTTGCTCTGGCGAATGCTGAGGGCCTAAGTATGCCCATTGTAGGGATGCTGCACCGCATTCTGTTTGAAAACGCGCCTGTTGCTGATGGCTTGCAAAGGCTGATGAGCTATCGGATAAACAGGGATGTAGATTTTATATGATATTTATATGAATATTGAAAACCTATTAAATGATTTGGAGGCTTCCCTTCAAGAAGATAACAGTGATCACCGAACCTGGAACCTTACCTATTTTAACGTTCACAGGAACAGGTACCGCAATGATTTGAAGATCTTCCAAGAGCATTTCACAGAAGGGAGGGTGCTTGAAGTTGGTTCAGCACCGTATCATGTCACCTATCTTCTGAGTCAGTTTCCTTGCGAAGTTGTTGGGGTTGACATTGATCCGGAAAGGCACCGAACCTATATTGACAAGCATCACCTCAACATAGCTTCCTGCAACATAGAAACAGAGCAACTGCCTTTCCCAGACAACTATTTTCACTACGTATTATTGAACGAAGTATTCGAGCATCTTCGTATAAACCCCATCCAAACGCTTCGGGAAATCAACCGCGTGGTTCATCCAAATGGCAAATTGATTCTTACCACACCGAACCTGTACGCCATACAGAACATCATCAATTTTTTTCTGGGAAAGGGTTTTGATAATCCATTTGCAGAATTTGGTAAGTTAGAGTCATTGGGCCATATGGGCCACGTTAGGGAGTACTCCGTGCCGCAAGTAAAAACCTTTCTCGCCGGAACCGGTTTCCAAAGCCTAGCCGTGCAGCGAAACTCCTACCGCCCGTTGCCGGGAATACTGAGGCCTTTCAACCTGGTTCGCGCCGTTTTTCCCCGATACCACACTTTTCAGATGCATATCTGCAAAAAAGTATAGGTGTATTATAATTTAAATCCATTGGGAACTACCGGTTACGGATTTGGGTTTTGCACCTGACACTGACACTGACGCTGACGATCTCCTGATTGATTCAGCCTTAGCGTTAAGGCCCTGTCCACGAATTTTGTTTCCGGTGAGACTTGCGACCCCGTCAGGCAAGCCTTGCGGCAAACTCAAGCGTACTTCTAAAAATTGGAACCCTTCCTATGAATGTTGTGATCAGCCTCATCCTGTTGCTTTCGATAAACTCGGCATTTGCGCAACAACAAGCATCAACCGGGACACCCTTGAACCTCCAGCCAGAGGGAATAGCCTTGAACGGCTACGATGCAGTGTCCTACCACCTCGGAAGCCCTTCGCCAGGCAAAGCAGCATATACCTATCGCTTTGAAGGAGCCACTTACCTTTTCGCGGAAAAGAAAAATCTGGAAACTTTTGCTGCAAATCCCCACGCCTATATACCCGCATACGGAGGATGGTGCGCCTATGCCATGGGCGAAAGCGGCAACTTGGTGGAAATCAATCCAAAGGCGTACAAGATTATCGATGGCACCCTCTACTTGTTCTACAAAACGGATTTGGTCAATACGCTGAAACGCTGGAACAACAACGAGGAACAGCTTAAAAAAGCGGCAGACGCAAACTGGGCAAAAAGAAAAAACTAACTCCCTTGAAAAAAAATTGGCTTTGGATTCCAGCCTTAGTGGCCGCAGGTATTCTCCTGCAAACCCTTTACTTCAAATTCACCGCACATCCGGACAGCGTACTGATCTTTACGACCCTTGGCGTGGAGCCCTACGGGAGAATCCTGACTGGGGTTCTGGAACTGATCACCGCTATCGTGCTCATGATTCCCCGCCTGCGTGTCTTTGCAGCCGTCAACGGGGCGATGATGATGCTCGGAGCCATTGCTTCGCACCTCGTGTTGCTGGGCATTGAGGTCCAGGATGACGGCGGCTTGTTGTTTGGCTTAGCGGTAGCTGTTTTGACCTGTTGCAGCATTATCGCTTGGGTAGAACGGGAGCGTCTACTCAGGTTTGTCAGGGCTTGACAGCCCGTTGGTCCAATACAGTCAGGACATCCTTTAGGCTCATTCCCCGTTGCAGCAACAGCAACATGAGGTGATAGAGCAGATCTGCCGCTTCGCCTGCCAATGCTTCGGGGGTCCCAACGACGGCCGCTAATGCACACTCGACTCCTTCCTCCCCTACCTTCTGAGCCATTCGCGGCAAACCGGCAGCAACCAACCGGGCTGTGTAGGATTGGTCCGTATCTGCAGCGGCAATGCGCTGCACCAAGCGATACTCCAGGCGGGATAACGTGCCCGCTGAAGCCGGTCCCCAACAGGTTTCCTGGCCGGTATGGCAGACCACTCCGCTGGGCATGACCTGCAGCAGCAAACAATCGCCGTCGCAATCGGCGCGCAACGCGTGCAGCGCCATGGTGTTGCCACTGGTCTCCCCCTTCTTCCAAATTCGCTCTTTGCTGCGGCTAAAAAAATGTACCATAGATTTATCTATGGTCAAGCGGAGCGCCTCCTCATTCATGTAGCCCACCATCAATACCGCGCCACTCTGCACGTGTTGGATCACGGCTGGTAACAGCCCTTGCCCTTTCTCAAAATCCAGCGTGCGCAAAAAGGCCTCGGTGTTCGGGGGAAAGGCCAGGTTGCCTTGAGCAAAATCGGGATACCCATCGTTCATCGCGTGCGAATGTTTTGGTTGCGCAAAAACTGGCGCAGTTCCTGAATACTAACTTCAGCAAAGTGGAACAAACTGGCGGCCAGCACCGCATCTGCCTGACCAAGGGATAAGGCATCAGCAAAATGCTGCAACGTACCCGCACCCCCCGAGGCAATAACCGGGAGGTTGGTGGCCAACCGTACCGCTTGCAAGCCCTCCAGGTCAAAGCCACTCCGTGTTCCGTCCCGGTCAATGGCTGTATAGAGAATTTCGCCGGCTCCTTCCTGTTCAGCCTGCATAACCCAGCGCTCCAGACTCCAGTTTGTGGGCGTTGAAGCCCCGGCAGCGTAAACGTTCCGCGACCCAGTTTGATCCACCCGGGCATCAACCGCCAAAACCACGCATTGCTGGCCATAACGCGCTGCAATGCGACCCAGCAACGACGGATCGCGCAGCGCAGCGGAGTTGACAGCAACTTTGTCTGCACCGGACTCCAACACAGCAACAGCATCTTCTAATGACCGCACCCCACCGCCAACGGTAAAGGGAATGTCCAAAGCAGCAGCTACGCGCTCAACGAGTTCGCAGCGCGCAACCCGGTTCTCTGCGCCTGCACTGATATCCAGCAAGACGAGCTCATCGGCCCCTTCTCGCGCGTAGCGCGTTGCCAATTCCACCGGATCACCCGCATCGCGCATGCCCGAAAACTGTACGCCTTTGACCGTGCGCCCATCGCGCACATCCAGGCATGGAATGATTCGCTTCAGCGCCATGCTTCTTCGGGATTTATCCAACCTTCCAGTATGGAACGACCCGCAACGGCAAAGGGGATGCCCTGCGCAGCCAATTGAACCAAATCGGCCTTGTGCCGAACGCCTCCGCTGGCGATCCACTGTACTCCAGGCAACAAGGCGCTGAGCTGCTGATACTGAGCCAGGTCCGGTCCTTGCAGGGTGCCGTCGCGCAGCACGGCGGTACTCAAAATCCAGCGCACACCAGCAGCCTTCCATCCTTCCAGCAAAGCGTCCAGACGCTGCTCGCTGTTCAACAGCCAACCAGAAACCTGCGGTACGCCTTCCCGCAAATCCAACCCGGCGACAATGCTATCCGGGCCAAAACGATCCAGGCACCGGGCTAAAAAATCCGGCTCGGTTACCGCTGCCGTTCCCAGCACCACCCGATTCACCCCGGCGCTTAAAACCTGCTCCACGGTCTCTACCGAGCGAATTCCTCCGCCCAACTGAATGTCCCAACCCCTTTCAGCCCAGGAGCGCAGCAGCGGCAGAACCGATAAAGTGCCGTCCCGCGCTCCGGCCAAATCCACCACATGCAACCGCCGGGCACCGGCATCCCACCAGCGCTGCGTCCAGTGCGAAGGATCGCCGTAATCGGTCACTCTTCTGAAGTCGCCCTGCATCAGGCGTACCGCTCTGTGGTCCAACAAGTCCAAAGCCGGGATAAGCTGACAAACGTCTGAAGCAAGGTTCTTAACAATAGTTTTATTTATGTTATCCATAAAATACTATTTTTTATTTTGTACAATCGCTAAAAAGTTGCTCAATACTCTTGCCCCTACCAGACTGCTCTTTTCGGGGTGAAACTGACATCCCCAAAAGTTTCGAATCCTCACAACAGAAGGAAAAAGCAAATCGCCATGTCGGGTCAGTGCCAACGCGTGCTGTACATCTTGCAAGGCATAGCTGTGGGCAAAATAGACGGCATCGCCAGGAACAATACCCTGCAGCAGCGGATCGGTAAAGCCATCTGCATCGACAGCGTTTAATGGAGCCCAGCCCATGTGCGGTATGCGTGCCCCTGCTGTTGCTGCCTTTTCAGGAGGAAGGGAACCGTGTGAGGCCCAGCGTTGTAAGTGAATAACCGATCCGTTCAGGATGCCCAATCCAGGAGCATCGTCCTCTTCAAGGTAGTCTGCCAACAACTGCATGCCCAGGCAAATGCCCAGCACGGGTTGCTGCAACCCGGTTATCACTGCATCCAAGCCCTGGGCCTTCAACGCCGCTTGCGCAGGACCTGCCGACCCGACGCCGGGCAAGACCACGGCATCTGCAGACCTGATCCGATCCGGATCTGCCGATAAACCTGTTGCTACACCAAGCCGTTCAAAAGCATGGCGCACCGAGGTCCGGTTTCCCACGCCATAGTCAATGATAACGATGTTCACAGCAATCCTTTTGTGGTGGGAATGGCCTGGTCCTGAAGATCAACGGCCACTGCCTGGCGAATGGCCCTTGCAAACGCCTTGAACAAGGCTTCTATCTGGTGGTGATCGTTTTCCCCGGTCACCTCAAGGTGCAGCGTACATCGGGCAGCATCCGAAAAGGAGCGGAAAAAATGCGATACCAATTCGGTGGGCATATCCCCGACTCTTTCGCGGCGAAAATCAGCGGTGAACTGGCAATAGGCCCTTCCCCCGAAATCAATGTCCGCGCGGGCACGCGCATCATCCATGGGCAAACTAAACCCGTAGCGGGCCAGGCCGCGCTTGTTGCCCAAGGCAGCATGGAACGCTTCGCCCAGAGTAATCGCAACATCCTCTATGGTGTGGTGTTCGTCCACGTGCAAATCACCGCGAGCATCCACTTCAAGATCAAGCCCCCCGTGACGCGCCAACTGATCCAGCATATGGTCCAAAAACCCAAGTCCGGTGGACACCCTGCACTGGCCAGCCCCGTCCAGTTTTAGACCGACGGAAACATCGGTTTCCAACGTCGTGCGCCGATGCTGCACCCGACGCTCTTCGCGCCGCAGGCATTCGTAAATCGAAGACCAATGGGCTACCGCGTGATCGCCCTCCAACAAGGTTCCGGCGGCAAGCGCAGCGGATCCTGCCGGCTCCAGCAGAAACACCCGTGCGCCAAGATTTCGGGCCAACACCAGATCGGTATATCGATCGCCAATCACCCAACTGTTTGCCAAATCGAAGGAACCATCCAGATAACCGCGGAGCATGCCCAAACCCGGCTTGCGGGTATCCAAACCATCGCGCTCAAAACTGCGGTCAATATGCTGCGCCTCAAATCGAATGCCTTCCGCCTTCAGCAAGCGCATCAAAAATCCGTGCACCGGTTCAAAGTCGCTCAGGGGAAAGGCTTCGGTACCAAGCCCATCCTGGTTGCTGACCAACACGAGGCGGTAGTCCAACTCGTCGGCAATCCGGCCCAGCCATCGGACCACCCCCGGGAGCAGTTCCAGCTTGGCAAACGAGTCAATTTGCTCGTCTTCGGGTTCGCGGATGAGCGTTCCATCGCGATCAATAAAAAGGATACGTTGTTTGTTGCTCATGTCAGGCTAGAAAATTTTTAACCACCGCGACCAACCGGGCATTGTCGGAGGCTGTGCCCACCGATATGCGCAAACAGTTTGCCAGAGGACCCTCCTGCCCAAAACGCCTGATCCGCAAGCCCGCCTGGGTTGCAGCGCGCTCCAGCAAGGCCGCAGTATCGCCGGGCGGATGACAACGCAGCAAAAGAAAATTGGCGTCCGAAGGATAGACTTGCTCCACCACCGGACAGCTTTCCAGCTGCCGGACCAAACGATCCCGCGAAACCACCACCCGTTGCACCCGGGTCCTCATCAGGTCCGCATTGGCCAAAGCGCGCAAGGCCAATTGCCGGACTGGACCGGCCAGCGAATAAGGCATGCGCACCCTGTCCAACGTCTGAACCACCGCGGGATGGGCTAGCGCATAGCCCACGCGAAGGCCCGCTAAACCCCAGGCCTTCGACAGTGTGCGCAACAGGATCAAATTTGGAAATTCTTGCATCCAACTGCGGTGATCGGCCCCGGCAAACTCGCCATAAGCCTCATCGATAACCACCAAGCCGGGATAGCGCAACAAAAAACGATACAGCTCCGCATCCCCTAAGCGATTGCCTGTCGGGTTGTTGGGATCGCAGAGAAAGGCGATTGGGGTTGGGGCCAAATCCGGATCCAGGGCAGCCTGCGCATCGAAGCTAAAGTCCGGGCGAAGGGGCACCGTTACTACCGGCAAGCGATTGAGCAAGGCCGCGTGAGCGTACATAGAAAAACTGGGCGAACACACCATCACGGCATCCTGTCCGGGCTCCGCAAATGCCCGCTGCAGCAGGTCAATAATTTCATCACTGCCGTTGCCTGTAAACACCGAATCCGCCGTTACACCGGCGCGTTCGGCCAGCGCCTGGCGCAGCGCATCCGGTACCGGATCGGGATAGCGATTCCAAGGCTCACCCCAAGGCATTTCATTGGCGTGTAGGCGTCTGCCTGCGCGCTCCTCTCCTGCGCTATAGGCCTCCAATGCAGCCAGCGAAGCCGGAACCGGGGCTTTCCAAGACCACAAGGATTCTTTTGCTTTCATGGCTTTCCAGAATTGAACATTTGTTCAGAGATTGGCATCGAAGCGGATACCGACCCGGTTTGCCCAGGCAGCACAGCCTCCTCAAACCGCAACTCGACCGCGCGCGCATGCGCTTCCAGCCCTTCGGCCCGCGCAAGTGCGGCAATAGTGGATTGCAAACCGGCGAGGCCTGTGCTGTTCAATTCCTGCACGCTCATCTGGCGTTGAAAATCCGCCAGCGACAAGCCCGACCAGGCCCGTGCTGCCCCCCCTGTGGGCAGGCAATGGTTGCTTCCCGTGGCGTAATCACCGGCACTCTCCGGGCTCCAGGCACCCAAAAAGACCACGCCGGCATTGTGCACCAGTGGCAATTTTGAACGGGCATCCTCCATGCCCAGGAGCAGGTGCTCCGGCGCATAGGCATTGACAAAAGCAAAAGCTTCGGCTTCGTCGCTTGTTTGCAGCAAGCGGGCTGCCCGCAACGACACCCGGGCTATGTCCTTCCGGGGAAGGGTCTCGATTTGGCGAGCAAGCGCTGTGGCCACTTCTGCCAGCCATTCCCCGGACCAGCTCAGGGCAATAACCTGACTATCGACCCCGTGCTCAGCCTGCGCCAGCAAATCGGCGGCGGCCCAGGCGGGCGGCATGCTGCCGTCCGAAATCAGCGCCAACTCGGAAGGGCCGGCAGGCAAATCCAAAGCCACTCCGTAAGCCGAAGCAAGCGCTTTGGCTTTGTCCACGCGGGCACTTCCCGGACCAAACAATTTGTAAACAGATGGCATGCCCACGCCCAGCGTCATAGCGGCGATGGCCTGTGCGCCGCCAACGCGGTACACCCGCGAGATGCCCGCGCACCGGGCCGCGTACAACATGGCCGGCACCGGCCAGCCATCCGAAGCAGGTGGCGTGCACAACAACACCTCCGCACAACCAGCAAGGCGCGCGGGAATACCCGTCATCAGCACGGAGCTGATCAACGGCACCTGTCCGCCCGGCGCATACAAACCAACCCGCTCAATGGCCCTGGCTTCCCGCCAGCAGCGCACACCCGGGCGTGTTTCAAGGGGCTTGGGCTCCGTTTGCTGTGCCTGGTGGTAGCGGGTAATTTGATCGGCCGCCAGGTCAATGGCTTGGCGAAGGGCTTCCGGCACGTTAGCCCCAGCCCCTTCCAAGCGCTGCTGGGGCACCTGGAGCGGCGTGGCGTCGCAGCCGTCCCAGGCGCGGCAGTATTCCAGCAGCGCTTCCTGGCCGCGCGCTTCAAGCGCACTGAACACGGCGCGAACCTCAAGGTCCAGGTCTTCTCGTTTGCCACCCGGTCGCGCAAGCAACGGACCCCATTCCCCCGATGGTGGACACACCTGAGGCTGGGGCAAATCGGCAAATGGATCAATGTTCTCTTTCATTACGCTTGCTATGGTTTAAGGAGCAACAACTCAGCGATCATGGATGCTCTATGGTGCATAAAACCACCATAAAATACCTTGTGCTTAAGCAATAAGTTTTTCTATGGGCATGACCAAAATTCCCTCTGCACCGGCCTTGCGCAAGCTTCCCATAATGGGCCAGAATTCTGACTCGCGCAAAACCGTCTGCACCGAAACCCAGCCGGGAACAGCCAGCGGCGTTACCGTGGGGCTTTTCAACCCTGGCAAGATCTGGCAAATGGCGTCCAATTGGTCGGAAGGAGCATTGAGCAACACGTAGCGATGCTGACGCCCCGCCAACACGGCGCGAATGCGGAACAGCAGTTCGTCAACCAAGGTCATATCGCCTTGTGCAAGCACCGGTGCAGCCGCCAGGCACGCCTCCGACTCAAGCACCTGCTCTACTTCTTTAAGCCCATTGGCGAACAAGGTGCTGCCTGATGATACCAGGTCACAAATGGCATCGGCCAGTCCGAGCTTAGGCGCCACTTCTACCGATCCGCCAATCTCGTGGATGTCCGCCTGAATGCCTTTGCTGCCCAGGAACCGGCGCAAACTGCCGGGATAGGATGTAGCAATGCAGCGGTCCTGCAGCCAATTCAACCCACTGTAGGCCGTGTCATTCGGCACAGCCAGCGAAAGCCGGCAACGGGCAAAGCCCAGGCGCTCCAACACCGGACAATTGGAATTTTCTTCAACCAGCGTGTTTTGGCCCAAGATGGCCAGGTCAACGGTTCCGCTTTCCAGGTAGCGCGGAATATCGCTGTTGCGCAGCAGGTAAATGACCAAAGGAAAACCCCTTGCCTGAATACGCAATTGATTGCCCCCATCCGGCAAGCGGATGTCGCATTCCTGCAGCAGTTGCACGGTTTCATCGTGCAATCGCCCCGATTTTTGAATGACAAGTTTTAACATATTTTTAATCAACTTTAACTTATTGCAAGGGGTTTAAAGGCAATGAACTAACCAAATCAGGCTTTGGCGCTTGCGGGTAGAAATTTTGTTGCGGTAGGAAATTTTACTTGCGGTAGGAAATTTTGCTTGCGGTGGGAAATTTTGCTTGAGGCGGGAAACTTTGCTTGCGGTAAGAAATTTTGCTTGCGGTGGGGGCACAAAAAAACAGACCCGCCGGAAACGGCGGGTCTGGAGGAATTGGGCTTAGCGTTTAAACTCTCGCAAAGCATACCATCACCAGCGCGCCATAGGGCGGGTCAGATGATGATGATGATGCAGGCACAAAGAATTTCTCACGACGGTGGCGAATATAACATCAACAATTCAGGAAACAACAGGGTTGGAAAAAGTCGCAAAAAAAATCACGCCCTGCCCAAACAGGTTGAAACCCTTCACGTTTCTCAGCTTTCGCGCCACTTATTCGCGCCACTTAATGGTGCAACCAATGGCCTTCACTTTGGCCGGCTCAGGAGCATTTCCGGCCTCAACCGCTTTGATGGCATTCTCCAGAAAGCGATTCTCCACTTGCGACGCATCGTCGTAATTGTCATCAATGGAGCCGATAAAAGCCACCCGGAAATTGCCGGCATTGTTCTTTTTGAGCAAGTAAACGTGTGGCGTCCGCGTTGCGCCAAATAGCTTGGCCACCTCCTGGGTTTCGTCGTGCAGGTAGGGGAAGGTGTAGCCTTTCTCTTTGGCGCGCTGCTGCATGGCCTCGAATGAATCACCAGGTTGGCGTTGCACGTCATTCGGATTAATGGCCACCACCGGGTAGCCTAACTCGCGGTATTTCTTGTCCAAATCCATAATCCGCTGCTCATAAGCCACGGCGTACGGGCAGGTGTTGCAGGTAAAAATCACAATCAGGCCCTTTTGGTCCTGGTAATCGGCAAAAGCAACCATTTTGCCGTCAATGTTCTTCAGTTTGACGTTGGCCACTTCAGAACCGATGTCGTAACCAGCTTCGTCCGCTGATTTTTTAGCCAAAGCCGTTTCGGGCGAAGGGCGAAATGCGCTGAACACAGCAGCGGTTAGCAGCACCAGGCTGAGGGATACAAAAATGCGTTTCATGGTACGTTAATTAAGGGTTTGATCCAATGGTGTAATTCGTTCAAAGACATTTCGCCCTCGTGAAACAAGCGCTTGCCGGGTGAAGGGGGAATGACCAATGTTGCAGGAATACTGCCGGACCACTGCGGAGCGATGCGGTCAATGTATTCGTGGGGTTTGGACTCGTTGAGGTGGAGCACCTCACAATGCACGTTCCGATCTTCCAAAAAACCGTTAAGCGCTGTTTTGGCGCGGCTGGGCGCATCCACGGAAACGAGCAAAACCTTCAGTTTTTTATCGGCATATTCCTTTTGCAGGGCGTCAAAATGGGGCAGCTCGCGTATGCACGGCGCGCACCAGGTAGCCCAAAAGTTAACCACAAAAACGGTGTCCGCACCTGCTGCCAGGCGCTGGTCAAATGCCTGGATGTTGACGGATTGAAAAAGGGCTTTTTGTGCCTGAGCAGGGGCAATGGCCAGGAGCAATAGGCCGAAGGATGCGAGGAGCGTTCGAATCATAGCGCCAAAATGCAGCAAAAATCGTACCGAAGGGCTCCTTTGCTCTTATTAAGGCGCTGAAAGGTACCCCTGCAAATCCCGGATGGTCTGGTCGGTGCGAATTTCCCGACCGTGCTGTGTCGTGTGGTACTTGGTGTCAAAAAACAAGTCGTTGGCATAAACGTAATCCGCCGGATTGTTGACGATCGGGAGGGCGAGATGCTTTTTGAGGTAATCCTGCGTGACCTGGCCGACCCCGGTATCCCATTTTGCTTCGGCAACGGCTGGAAAGAGAAACAAGACGGTGGCGCCTTTGGCTTTGGCCATTTGCGCAAAATCATTGGTTAACCGCACAAAATCTTCATCCGGCAGCGCACCCCGGTCTTTTTCCATGTGCTTGTCATCCTGCTTGTAGCGGGATTTCAGGGTCATGGGTGTCCAGATATCGCCGTAATGGTCAAAAACTGAGCGCTGGTAGGCGTTCTTCTCCGTCATGCCCATGGCCCGACCCAAACTGCGCTTGACTTTGAGCTGGATAATTTCAACGAAAGCATTGGCGCGCAACTTAACCGGGCCCAACAGGCCATCCTGGTTGCAGTAGGCATACCCTTGCGGAAAGACCTCGAGGGACTGGTATAGAATAGGCGTGCCGACCGAAAGCGGCTCGTACATCTGCGAGAACTCCGGGAAAATGAGGTACACGTCGCCGGGACGCGGGTATGCGCTGACTTGCCGGATCATGTATTCATAGCGCAATCCCGCATGGGTAGCCATGTTGACGACCGGCAGACCAAATGCTTGTTCCAAGCTGCGGCTGTTCAGGCCAAAAGCCACATTGGACCCGCCTATCAACACCATTTTAGGCTTACCGGAAGCCTGCAAGCTGTCCAGACGGGCCTGTTTGTCCTGCAAGGCAGCCAGGTAAGCTTTTTGATTGTTGGGAATGCCGAAAAAGATACCCGCTGAGACCAGGCCGACCAACACCACAAAGGCCAGCACACGTAGGATGAAACGCCCTGCCATGCCTTAGAATTGAAAGTAAATGAACTCCGCCTGGGAGGAGAATTTTCCAAAAAGGACAATGGCCATGGTGGCCACCAGGTACAGGCCCCAACGCAAAGGCATGGACAAAGCCCCAACTCTTTGGTGCAAACTCCAGCCCCGCTCTTGCAGGTAATGCAAGAACTCCATCGTGCCAATGGCGCCCAAAGCAATCACAAATTCGAGCCAGCCAAAAGATTGCAAACTGTCCAGCAGCGGTCCGACCGCCGCTGGCCTGATCATGGCAAAGGACTTCAGCACCACCAGCGCATCCGGCAAGCTTTCCGCCCGGAAAAAGACCCAACCGATGATAACCAGGTGGAAGACCACGAACATTTCTAAGGCTCTGCGGAGTTTGGGCATCCGGACCAGGCCCGTTACGCGCATGAACCCTTCCCGCAGGCTCGTGGTCCACAAACCAATGACCAGCAGTGCCCCGTGAATACCGCCCCAGATGATAAAGGTCCAGGCAGCTCCGTGCCAAAGGCCGGAGATCAGAAAGGTGATGAACAGGTTGTACCACCAGCGCCATTTAACCGTCCGATTGCCCCCCAACGGAATGTAGAGGTAGTCGCGGAACCAGGTGGACAGCGAGATGTGCCAGCGCTTCCAGAAATTCTGAATAGAATCCGCAAAATAAGGGCGTTCAAAGTTCTTCATGAGCCGGTAGCCCATGATCAGCGAAGCGCCAATGGCAATGTCTGAATAGCCGGAGAAATCGCAATAGATCTGAAAAGCAAACAAGTAGCTGGCCACCAGATTTGTGAGCCCTTCCTTGACTTGCGGCGCGTCGTAAATGCCGTTCACGTACTCGGCAACCCGGTCAGCGATGATGAGTTTCTTGAAAAATCCCCACAGCATCAGAATTAATCCTTCGCGAACCCGGGCATAATCAAAATCGAAATTTTGCCTGAATTGAGGGAGCAGATGCGGAGCGCGTTCAATCGGCCCTGCCACCAACTGCGGAAAAAACGTGACGTAAACCGCAAAAATGCCCAAGTGTTTTTCCGGTTTCATCTCCCCTTTGTACACGTCTATCGTGTAGCTCATGGTCTGGAACGTGTAAAAGGAGATGCCTACAGGCAACAAAATCTGCAATTCCGGAAGGTGTGCAAACAGTCCCAACTGATCCATCAGGGGATTCCAGTTGTCGCGAAAGAAATTGAAGTACTTAAAACTGAACAACAGGCCCAGGTTGGACACCATGCTCAGGATCAAATAGGGTCTGCGGGCCTTTTTATCCGTTTTGGCCGCCATCTGGTTGGCGGCGAAGTAATCCACAAGGGTAGAAATGAGCAGGAGGATAGCATACTCCGGCTTCCAACTCATGTAGAAGTAATAACTGGAGATCAGCAACAGAACCCACCTATAGCGGTAGGGCATGCTGAAATACAGCATGATAACCAGCGGGAAAAAAAGCAAAAACTCAAAGGAGTTAAACAGCATCTCCTGTCAGGGCTTTATCCGGTCCAAAGCAGCCACGGCTGCCAAAAAACGCTGCAAGATAGGGTTTTTGGACAGGGGAATTAGCGCGTATACGGGGTTGGACGACGGTTGGTTCACCGGGGCTCCCTGCCCTTGCAGGGCTCAATCCATGAACGAAGGGGGTAATTTGCCTTTCAAGGCTCTCCTTTCGCGCTCCAGAAGAAGTTGAAGCGACGCCAATTGGTCTAAATGATTAAATGCCGTTTCACGAGCCATTTCCTGAGCGACCCATGGCTCCGCAGCTGCTTTCCAACCCAAAGTATTGCCCTCCTGGAGGGGCTCCAGGGGGGTGTTCCCGGCATTGCTGAAGATTTCTGGCATCTGCTGCTCATAATGCCAAAGGTGCCAATCGCCGCTGTGGTACTCCAGGGCACTGAGGTGTTCCACCCAGTCGCCGGAATTGAGGTAGCGGATGCTACCCCCTTTTTTGGATCCCTGGAGCTGCCGCATGGCCGGTTGGTGGATATGCCCGCATACCACGGTGGAACAGCCCTGGGCAATGCCCAATTCTGCTGCGCCCTGCTCAAAGTCGCTCACAAATTTGACTGCCTTCTTGACCGATTTCTTGATTTTATGGCTGAACGAAACACGGGGTCGCCCCATGCGGAGCAAAACCGCATTGATGAGGCGATTGAGTCGAATCAGCCAATCGTAGCCCCTTCCCCCGAGCTTGGCCAACCACCGGGCATGGCGGATGGAGGCATCGAAAATGTCGCCGTGAAAAAAGAGCACTTTCTCTCCACCGACGGTCAGCACCAATTGATCGCGCAGGTGAAAATTGCCCAGCGCGAGGTCAGTAAAGCGACGGAACAGATCGTCGTGGTTGCCGGTCAGGTAGAAAACCGGGGTTCCTTTCGCAGCGAAACGCGTGAATTGGCGGATAACCTCCAGGTGGCTGGCCGGGAAATAGCCCTTTCGGAACTGCCAGCAGTCCATGATGTCGCCATTCAGGACCAGAACCTTGGGCTCGATGGATTTGAGGTAACGGATGAGTTCCTCGGCATGACAACCGTAGGTTCCCAAATGCACATCAGAAATTACGGCCAGATCAACGGGGCGCCTCATAAAAGGAAGATGCTTCTAAACTCCACGACACAGTTTTCAGCAACCCTTCAAATTTACTTCAGCATAACAAGACCAATGTTAACTCCACATCAAGTCTTTAGCCACGCTTTGTTACGCCAATGTTAAGGCAAGGCTCCAGCGCCGCTGCAAAGCATTTCAACCTGAACGTTCGTTCAAGCTTTTGCCCCAATGCGCCCATCGATCCA
>WGOA01000017.1 GCA_016124275.1 Bacteroidota bacterium | reverse complement strand
GTTGAAGAACTTCTTGGGCCCTTGAAAAAAGTCTGTTCCAACAATTGGAGGACGGTTGCCGTAGTTCGGCGAACCAGGACCGTCAACAGCCTGGCCGTTATAGCAGATGCCCAAATCCAGGGCAGTGTCGCAACCGACATAGTCATCCAGGTACCATCCTAAGTCTGCATCAGACCACACGGCAAAGAAAGTAGAGTCCAAAGGACCGGTACTGAAGTTCAGGATTTGGTAGCGATAGAAGGTCATGTCATTGATCTCATCCGAGGTCTTGAACCCGAAAGCCAAGGCCTGAATTTCAATGCTCATAGCATCGCCATTCGTCTCTGAGTGAATGTTACCCTTGTCGTTGTAAACCCAAAAAATGGCTTGGTCACCATCTACATCCGGGTAATCGCCTTGCGTTGGATCGTACTCCCCGTTGCCATCTGCATCCACAAAGGGGGCCAGGTTGCGATCGATCGTAAGCGATACACTGTTCTTCCCTTTTGCGTAAGGGTTGTTCCTGGCAGGCCACTCCAAAATGGCATTGGGGATACTGCCCAACGAAACGGGGACACCTGCTGCTGCAAGTGCAATGTGCTCATCAATTTGAATGCGGTCCACCTTCCAGTGGCGGTCATAAGCCGAACAAACGTCCGAGCTGGTGGTACCTAAATTGTCCAGGGGACCAGGCCAAAAGTCGTTACCGCTTTGGCGGTAGGTTTGCGCAGCAATTTTGAGCTGACCACCGGCGTCAATTCCCCCGAGCCACAAGGCTCCGGCAAAGAGTGAGCTCACCTCAATAACCCCGGTAGAAGGGTCGACTTTAGGGACCACATAAACCGGGTTGGTCAAGTCCCACCAAAAGTCACCGGCCCCAAGCAAACGGGCACGGACGTTGTTGATGTCTAAGTCAACCTGAGAGGTCGCATCGTTACAATCGTTGGCCAGCCTTTGGTAGGCAGAGGCGTTTTTACGGGCCATGCCGATGTTCTCGCGCGCCTGAAGCGTACCGGTTGCCATAAACAGCACCAGCACAGCAAGGACGTGAATGGATTGACGCATATTCATCTTCATTTGAAAACGTAGTACTAAGGAGGAGATTAGAAGCTGACGTTAACCCCTAAGCGGACGCGACGGGGGATGGTGTAATTATCCGGATTGTTCACTTTAATGGAGTAAAGTGCCTCGTAAGTCTCCGGGTTAAGCGTAGCCTTGAGCGCTTCCTGACCGATGGCTGATGCGAGGTAGCCATCGTCATCCGGGTTGCCAGTGAATCCATAGACGCCCAGCACGTTGTCGTTGTTAAACAAGTTTTGAACCCAGATGTACACATTGAATCCAAGTGTCTTCTTGTTATCGCCCACTTCAACAAAGAAAGATTTATCTATTTTCATGTCTGCGCGAAAATGCCAAGGCAGACGGGATCCGTTAACCTTGCCGTCCAACGTTGAGCGACTGGCCACACCAAAGAGGGCGTCAGGCGTCGGGTCACGCTGGCGGGAATAGGGTTCACCAGAGCGGGAGTTGAGCTGCAAGTTCAACCCTGCATTAGAGAAAATGTCTTTCTCCCCAATCCGGGGACCATTGTAGTTGAGGCCTTCCCCATAGCGGTAATCAATGTTAGCGCGCAAGGTGTGGCGGGAATCATAGGTCAAAGGAAGAATGGTCCGGAGGTTGGGCTGTCCCGCGCCGACCAGGTTAATCTGGCTGGTGGAGTTAGAACCCGTGCCATCGGCAAACTGCAAGGTGTAGTTGGCGTCAATCTTGATGTTGTTTACCCTGCGGGCAATCTCGTAGTTAAACGAGAGGCCTTTGATGGTACCAAAGTCGAGGTTGCCAAAGGTGGTGTAGGTAATCGGGTAAGCGAAGGGCAATTGCAGAATCTGCACCATGTCCCGCAGTTCGCGGTAAAACGCGCTCAACTTAACCACAGAGTTGTCTGAAATCTGCTGCTGGAAACCAATTTGATAATCAATGGTTTTCTCAGGCCGCAGGTTCGGGTTGTCAATCTGGGGACCTTGGTTGTCTTCCAGGAAGAAGTAGTCGTAGGGGGTGGCACCGGCCTGGCCTTGGGGACGCTGAGCCAAAACATCGTAGTGTGCAAAAAACAGCGCTTCACGCCCGGCTTCTTTGGAGATGGGGAAGGAGAACGCAATACGCGGCATCACCGTGATCTGCGGCTCGTAGTCGACGAAAGACGAGTTTGGATCCCATCCGGATTCTTCCGGGTTCTTGATGTCATGGTTAGGGTTAACCAGGTAGGGCGTCGGCTCCGCTCCTACGCTTTGAGAAGCAATGATGTCCGGATCAGCAACCGGTTCCCCGGCGGCATTGTACCATTGCCGATCATCGCGGTACCCCAAAATGGTGGGGGTGGCGGAGTTCGGATCATCCACATACACCACAAAGTCATCGCCGATGTTCTGGGGCTGCGAGGTTAAACCGTTGTAGTTGTTGGGAGCAGAATAGATGGAGCCATCTACTTCGCCTGCGGAACGGGCATCATACAAGGTAAATGGATCCTGCAGAACCTTGCGGTTAGCATCGTAACGGTCAACGCGCAATCCGACGCGGAACACGATGTCGTTAAAGTTGAATCGGTCCTGAATGTACGCTGCAGAATAAATAGGACGGAAGGCATCTACACGCCGGGTGAAGTTTCCGTTCTCATCTTTATCCAGGAAGAAATCTTCCCAGGCCACCTGCCCCGTTTGCTTCTCACCGGTGTAATCGTAGCCGTTGTAGAAAACAAACTGGCTGCCGTTGTTCAACAATTCATCGGCGCTGAACAGATCAAGGCTGTAGAAATCAGCTGGCAGCGCATCCGTATTGATGAAGTCCAGATCGGAAACATTAAAGCCCTCCTGGTTCATCCGGTCGCGGAGCTGCTGATCAAACCAGGTCTGACCAGAGTTCTGAAACTGGTAGTTTATGGTATCAAACTGACCGAATTGCAGGTCGGGGTTGTTGAGGTATTCCTCGTAGGTGTAGGATTGACCATCAATGACCAAAATTGGTGACTGGCCATCCAACTGAATATGCTGGTTGGACAACTGGCGCATAACCGTCCACAAACTGATCGGGTTAGTGCCCCAGAATCGCTCAATGCGCTGCTGAAATTCGAACCCAAATTCAATGCTGTGCTTAGACGAAACTTTGGACTTGGTATTCTTAATGTCCAGAGCGGCGTTTAACGTAAGAGCGAACTGATCATCGTCGGCATAGCTGTAGTTAAACCACGGCACTCCCGTGTTGTAATACATGGAATACACCGTCAGGTTTTGCGTGAAGTCTCCGTTCAACAAACCACCGCCAAGCTGCACATCAAAAATATTGGACGGCAACTGGTTGGTCAGGTTATAGTAAGAGCTGGTGTAATTGGTCAAGCCTGGGTTTAAGGTACCTGGGCTAAAGAGAACAGAGGTATCGCGGAAACCGACCAGGGTATAACCGTTCAGACCGGTCAGCGAGTCCGTTTGGTAAACGTAAACGGGCTCTTCGTAGGTTTCGAAATTGCCTACGTACCCATAGTTAAAGGGATTCTGGCCGTGACGTTCGTCCTCGCGCTGGCGCTTGAACTTGGTGTAGTCAACCTGGATAGAGTAAAATGCATTACCCAAAGAAGAAGCCGTCTCGCCTTCTTTTGCGCGGCGTTCAGGGAAACGTTGGGTAAAGCGCAGGTAACCGCGGTAGGTGTTTTGAACGTTCAGCGGGTTGTTCTCGTAGTTGAACATGGAGAACGTGCGCTGGTACTCATTAAAACGGTTCCAGCGCCAGGTGCCGCCCAAGGTCAGGTTGGTCAACTCACCGAGGCGCAAGTCAAACTTGCCCGTAATATTGAGTCCATCATTGGCAATGTTCTGCTTGATCCGAACGGTTTCCAGATCGTTGGGCGAAACAAATTCCGAGGTAAGGTCCAAACCTGATGACGTGGAGGAAGGGCGAAGCGGATTGTTGAACAGGTCGTTCAACACTTCGTCTTTAACCCGGTAGTTATCGACTGCTGCCGGATCGGGATCCGTTTCGTGCAAGAATTCAGCAGCAACAAAGAAACCGAGCTTGGAACGCACAGAATCCGTGCCTTTGTACTGCTTGATCAGCGGACCAGTCAAAAAGACGTTGCCCAGGTTGTAGCCGTAGCCATCCAAAAATTCAGAAGTAATGACTTCGAATTCGCCGTTAAACTGGTTGGCAGGACCGCGCGTAGTAATGGTAATAAAACCACCCGTGGCATCGCCATAGCGGGCATCTACGCCACCCGTAATGACCTGAATCTGTTCAATAGCGTTCTGGGGAAGGTTCAAAGAACCCGATACCCTTACCCCGTCAATCACGTATTCGGTAGCATCCCCGCGGGATCCCTTGATGTTCAGTCCGGCACCTTCGTCGCTTTGATACACCCCTGCCTGCGTAGCCGCAAGGCTCTGCACATTTCGGGTTGGGATGTTCTTGATGTCCTCTTTGGTCACCACCCCGCCAGACGTAGTATTACCCGCATCGACCATGGGCGCTTCGTACTCAATGGTAATGGTTTGAAGCTGAATGGACTTAGAAAGCGTAAGATCAACGCCAAAAGCAATGCCCTGCGACACCACAATGTTGGTAATTCTGGCTTTGTTGCCGGCAAAAGATGCCTCCACATCGTAACGACCTGGGGTCAGACCGCTAATGGAGTATTTGCCGTCAAAGTCTGTAGCCGTACCGGTAATCAGCACGTCAGAACTGTAAACAGCAACGTTGGCAAATGGGATCCCTTCTCCCCCATCGTCAGTAACCTTGCCCTGGATCTCTCCGGTTTGCGCGATAGCTGCGCCGGATACCAGAACGGCAAGGAACAAGGTGTAGAGCACACGAATCATAAGCGGATGCGCAGGTTTTGTGAATGGTCGAAAGCCGTCAAATTTAGACAAATATCCCTAACAAGGTTAAGCAAGTGTTAATACTGCGCGTCAAGGGTTCGTCATAATTTGATGATTCGTAAGCCATTAGAAAAATTGAGGTGTATGAAATGTTAAGAAACCGAGGTTTGACGCGGGTTTGCGGGCCATAAGTGTTAAATTATTTAACACTCGGGGGAAGGGCTAAAATCTTTGACGCAAGGACTTCGGCAATCTTAAATCGGCTTTCCATGGTCAAACCGGCCACATGAGGACTCAGTAAAACCTGCTCCATGGCCCGAAGCGGCTCCCACCAAAGCGCTTCAGCAGGGCCGAAAGTGTCCGGCTTTTCGTTTTCAAAAACATCCAGCGCTGCCCCGAGTACGCGACCAGCCTGCAGCCCATCAATCAAATCAACGGTGTGCACAATCGGACCCCGGGACGTGTTGACCAGGTAAATCGGTTTTTCAAACCGCGCCAGGCAGTCGGCATTGATGAGGTAATGCGTCTCCGGGGTAAGCGGCAAGTGCAGGCTTACAATGTCCGCTTCTCGGTAAATCCTCGCCCAGTCGCACTCCAGCCATTCCCCCGATGAAAAACCGCTCTTGTATTTATCGTGGGCCAAAAGCGTCATGCCAAAACCCCGCAGGCGGGCTGCCAGCGCGCTTCCCGTATGCCCAAAGCCAATGATGGCCAGTGTTTTGCCAAACAATTCCGTTCCGCGATTGGCTTCGCGCCGGAACAAACCCTGCCGCATCTCGCGGTCGGCCCGGGGCAGATGATTGAGCAGGGCCAGCAGCATGCCTACCGCGTGCTCCGCTACCGCCCCCGCATTGCCCTCTGGTGAACTCACACAAGAAATGCCCCGCAAACCCGCCGCAACCTGATCAATGTTTTCCATGCCCGAACCTGCCCGCGCAACGAATTGCAGGTCCGGCGCACTGTCCAAAAGCGCTTCGGTAACCCGGATTTTGGTGGCCACCACGAGCCCCTGGTAAGCGTGCAGACTGGCCATGACCTCTTCATTGCTGATGTCGGGCTCCACGTCGCAATCCATCCCGGCAGCCCGGAGGCGCTCCGCCAGAAGCGGATGAAGGTGATCCGTAATTAATACTTTCATAGGTTAAAATGCCTCATTGTCCTCCGGTCTGAACCCGGAAGCTTTTTTGCGATTGCCCCCCTGGGGACGAAGCCGCGAAGCCGGCAAGCCTGCGGTAGAACGGTCGGCCGCCGGAGCCTCCGGGGCTGAATCGCCTGGTTGAGCTGCCGGCCGCGGTGAGCCTTCAAAACCGGAAAACCCGGCGGCCAACTCCTTCGGCAAAGCCGGCCATGCCGCTGCCATAGCCTCATAAACAGCCCCGGAAAGGTCTTCGGCTCGCCGGTCAAAAAGCGGCAGCGCAAGTTGCTCTTCTGCGTAGAATTCCTGCAAAGCGTTGCGCAATTTTTTTCGCCGTTGTTGAAAAGCTGCTTTTACCAGGCGCCTGAACAGCGCTTCATCCGGCAGGGGATCGCGCTCGCGGCGATGCAGGCGAATGACCGCAGAATGCACCTTTGGCGGCGGCGAAAAAGCAGACGGAGGGAGTTCAAACAAATACTCCGCGCGGTACCAGGCCCCGGCCAGCACACTGATCACCCCGTAGGCTTTGCTGCCCGGACCGGCACAAAGCCGCAAGGCCACTTCGCGCTGAAACATGCCCACCATCAGCGGAATGCGCGTGCGCCAATCCAGCATCCGAAAGATGATCTGCGAGGAAATGTTGTAGGGAAAATTCCCGACCAACACAAAAGGTGCAGCGGGCAACGCCGCTTCGTTTAATGCCAGAAAGTCCTCGTGCAGCACCCGATTTTGCAACAGGGGAAAGAGCACCGGAAGGCGAGCAGCGAAGCGGTCATCCAGCTCGCAGACGTGCAATTCAAGGTCGCCGCGGGCCAACAGATGACGCGTAAGCGCCCCTTCGCCCGGGCCGATTTCCAGACAGCGGTTGCCGGGGGAAAGGGGCTGCAGTGCATCAGCGATGCGCCGGGCGGCCCCGGGTTCGGTTAAAAAATGTTGCCCGAGCGATTTCTTTTTCTGCATGGCGTAACCGGGGATCTGCGGCAGAATGTCACTTCAAGTAACCTTGAATTTTTCCGCAACTAAAGGTGGGGATCGACGGCCGGGCAAGTTAAGGCAGCCGGAGCAATCGCTATATTTGCCGGGTTCGCCTATTTCGGGGCACAACCTCATTCCTTCTCATCCATTCGCCGATCGGGCGCTTTAGCCCTTCGCCCGGCATTAACACTTTTGGTCTATATGAATTTAAGTAGCGCACGCAACGCCTCTGCCGGAGACGTCCTGGTTCTTTTGACCGGAAAACAAACGGACTGGACCAAAAGCGGGCTATCCGAAGCCGAGGCCAACAGTGCCAAACAGGCGTTCCAACAAGAGCGCGAATTGCTTTTTTTTCCCGGGCAGCGAAGGGATAAAACGGATGGCCTGCTGGCCGTGCACACCGCTGCGCGCACCGAAAGCCCGGCAGATCAGGAATTGCTCCGGCGCTTGGGTGCCGATACGGCGGAATGGCTGAATCGCAATAAGGTGAGCCGCATTTTTTTGGATGACGCAAGCGGCAATCCCGCAGTGGCTTTTGCCTTTTTAGAAGGGCTTGCGCTGGCCAATTACCAGTTTCGGCGCTACCGCAGCAACGGCGACGGCAAGTACACGCTTCAACAGGCGCGTATTTCTACGGCTGCGCTGTCCGCAACAGGCTTGCAGGAGTTGGAAACCATCGTGCAGGCTACCTGCCATGCGCGCGATCTTGTCAACGAGCCCCTCTCGTTTTTGACCGCGGTGCAAATGGCTAAGGAGTTTCAAAAACTGGGCAAAGAGGCCGGTTTCCGGGTGTCAGTGCTCAACCACAAAAAAATTGAGGAGCTCGGAATGGGCGGCTTGCTGGCCGTCAATTTGGGCAGTCCCGACCCGGCTACGTTCACCGTAATGGAATGGAAGCCGGCCAAAGTGCGCAATAAAAAACCCGTGGTATTGGTCGGTAAGGGAGTGGTGTACGACACGGGTGGGCTCTCGCTCAAGCAGACGGCCAACGGCATGGACTTTATGAAATGCGATATGGCGGGCGGCGCGGCGGTTGCCGGTGCCCTTTATGCCGCAGCCCGGGCTAAACTGCCCGTTCATATTATTGGTCTGGTGCCCGCCACAGATAACCGGCCGGGGGGCAACGCCTACGTTCCGGGCGACATCATCCGCATGTACAGCGGCAAGTCAGTTGAGGTCTTGAACACCGATGCCGAGGGCCGTCTGTTGCTCGCCGATGCGTTGCATTACGCCAAGCAATTCAAGCCGGAATTGGTCATCGATTTAGCCACTTTGACCGGGGCTGCAGCTGCAGCAATCGGACCTTTGGGCATTGTCGCCATGGGCACCGCTGCGCCAGAAACGGTCGAAGGGCTCAAGCGCTCCGGGCAGGCTGTTCACGAGCGCATTGCGGAGTTTCCTTTCTGGCCGGAGTACGCCGATGAGATCAAATCCGATGTGGCAGACCTTAAAAACGTCGGGGGCGGATTTGGCGGCGCTATTACCGCCGGCAAGTTTTTGGAGGCATTCACCGATTATCCCTGGTTGCACCTGGACATTGCCGGGCCAGCGTACCTGCACGCAGCCAATGCCTACCGCACCCGTTTTGGCACGGGTGTAGGCGTGCGCCTTTTGTATCATTTTCTCAAACACTATGCGGCATGAGCAGTCCAGACAAACGCTTGCCCCGGGTTGGCATTACCGTTGGCGACTCCAACGGCATCGGTCCTGAAATTATCGTCAAAACCCTGCGTGATCCAAGGCTGCTCACGCTGTTCACCCCTGTTGTGTACGGGTCGTCGCGCTTGTTGGCCTACTACAAAAAAGCGCTGGACGAGTCCGGCTTTTCATACACCACCTTGCGCCCTGATGCGGAGCCCAACCCCCGGCAAATCAACGTGGTCAATTGTTGGGAGGACGAAAGCCTGATCGAACCGGGCAACCCCACCAAGCAGTCCGGTCAGCACGCTGCTGCAGCCATTATGGCCGCGGCGGAGGCCCTGAGCAAAGGGGACATCCAGGCGCTGGTCACCGCCCCCATTCACAAGAGCAACTTGCCCCAGGACCGATTCCCCTTCCCCGGTCATACGGAATACTTTAGCCAGTATTTCCAGGTTCGCAACAGCGTTATGCTGTTGGTTTCGGGCGAATTGAGGGTCGGGCTGGTCACGAATCACCTGCCCATCAGCCAGGTAGCTTCGGCCATCACCCCTGAATTGGTGTTCTCAAAATTGCGGGTATTGTACCGGTCGCTGCAGCACGATTTCGGCATCAGCAAACCAAAGATTGCCGTGCTGGGGCTCAATCCGCATGCGGGAAATGACGGGATGTTTGGCGATGAAGAAGCGCGCTGCATCATGCCGGCTGTTTTAGACGCACAGGAAAAGAAAGCCCTTGTTTTTGGTCCCTTCCCCGCCGATAGTTTTTTCGGATCGGGCAAGCACCAGGCTTTTGACGCGGTTTTGGCCATGTACCACGACCAGGGATTGATTCCGTTTAAAACCCTGGCCTTTGGTACAGGGGTCAATTACACGGCCGGGCTGCCGGTGGTTCGCACCAGCCCTGATCACGGTACTGCGTTTGATATTGCCGGCAAAAACCTGGCAGACCCGGATTCCTTGCGGGCAGCCGCGTTTTTGGCCCTGGATATCGCCAGAAATCGGGCCCTCATCGGCTTGCCTGAACCGGCCTGAGGCAGGTGTGCAGGCCTCTTTGGTCGCTTTTCGCGTTGCGTTTGCCGGCAAAACGGGTGCTTTTCGCCAAATTTTGGCCAATTCGGGGCAAAATTTGATCGTCTTAGGCAGGGGAATTCGTAGGAATGCTGCCTAAACCCGTATCTTTGACGCCCTGTTAACAGGTGCAGTAATTCTTTGAAAGGTCGGAGCGAATACAGGATTCCCTTTGTGGGACTGCAAGTAGGCATTCACTATTTCAATTTTGAAGTAGGAGATGCCTTTTTTGAGTCCTTTGAAGGGAGTTTGGTGCAGCAGGGAAAGGTTTTCGTTGATCTGGCGCTTGAAAAACGCGACCGGGTCATGACCCTGACTTTTGATATCGGTGGGCAGGTGCACGTGGAGTGCGACCGCTGCCTGGCACCGCTTCAGTTGCCTATTCACGGCCATTTCAAAGTTTACGTCAAAACGGGTCGCGAGGGAGCCCTTGAGGATGAGGATGTTATCATCATTGGCCCCGAAGAAACCCATTTAGACATTGAGCAGCACATGTACGAGTTCATTCAATTGAGCGTACCCATGCTGCAGGGTTGCGAAGAGTTGCCGTTGGCCAGCAGGCCTTGCAATTTGGAGGTATTGCGCCGATTGCAGGGACAAAACCTGGATCCGTCAGACGAGACAGAAATAAAAGCGCCTAAAAAGCCGGAAGAAACCATTCATCAAGACCTTTCCAAACCTGTTGACCCCCGCTGGGACAAGCTGCGGTCGCTGGAAGGCAAGGAATAAATACCCGTTAGGTCATGCCACACCCAAAGCGAAAAATTTCCAAAACCCGCCGGGACAAGCGCCGCACCCATGATAAAGCGGTTACCCCTACTGTAGCCTCTTGCTCAAATTGCGGTTCGCCCGTATTGTGGCACCGGGTTTGTCCGGAATGCGGCTATTACCGCGGACAACTCGCTATTGAACCGAAAAACGCGCTCTAATCAGCCTGTTTTGCGGTTTTGCCGACCAGCCCGGGCCGGAATCTCACGGTTCTGACGCCGGGTTTTCTTTGTTTATAAGAAGTCTTGGGTAAATCAAAGGCAAACCGCATGGTTTGGCGATTTAGCTTCATGCACCCTATTTTCACCTTCCGCGCTGAAGCCCCCTCTGCCTGACGGAGAGGTTCAACAACCTGCTTCAGCCGGTAAAAAGCCCGCATGAAAAAAACTACCGCAGCCATCACCGCCGTCAACGGCTGGGTACCAGAATTCCGGTTAACCAACGTTGAGCTGGAAAAAATGGTAGACACCACAGACGAGTGGATACAGACCCGGACTGGTATCGTTGAGCGCAGAATTCTTCAGGACAAAACCAAGGCAAGCTCGGACATGGGTGCCGAGGCGGTCAAAGGACTTTTAAAGAAAGCCAACATTGGTCCGGAAGAGGTGGACATGCTGATTTGTACTACGGTTACACCAGACATGCTCTTTCCTGCTACAGCCAACATCATTTGCGAGAAGGTAGGCATCAGAAACATCGCCAGCTTTGACCTCAATGCAGCCTGCTCGGGCTTTTTGTACGCATTAACGGTTGGAGCGCGGATGATAGAATCCGGCGCATATAAAAAAGTCGTCGTGGTGGGCTCGGATAAGATGTCCTCCATTGTCAATTACACAGACAGGACCACTTGCGTGCTCTTCGGCGATGCCGCCGGGGCCATTTTGTTGGAGCCAAACCACGAAGGGCTTGGGCTTCAGGATGCGCTCTTGAAATCAGACGGCACGGGCAAAGACCTGCTTCGCCAAAAAGCCGGGGGCTCCTTGAACCCAGCAACCGTTGAAACGGTTATGGCACAGGAGCACTACATTACGCAGGAAGGACCCAAGGTTTTCAAATTCGCGGTCACTAAAATGGCCGATGCCGCTGAGGAAATCATGCTCAAGCACGGGCTCAAAGGAGATGATATTGCCTGGCTGGTGCCGCACCAGGCCAACAAACGCATTATTGACGCCACAGCGCAGCGCATGAACCTGCCGGAGGACCGCGTTATGGTTAACATTCAGAAGTACGGCAACACCACCGGAGCCACCATTCCCTTGTGCCTTTGGGAATGGGAAGACAAACTCCATAAAGGCGATAACCTGATCTTTGCAGCATTTGGTGGTGGCTTTACCTGGGGATCAGCCCTGGTCAAGTGGGCCTATGACCCCAAATAGCCCAAACCAATTTTCATTTCAGCATGGCAAGCACTTCAGAATTCCGCAACGGTTTCACCATGAGGTACAATGGTGACCTATGGATTATCGTTGATTTTCAACACGTCAAGCCAGGCAAGGGTCCGGCATTTGTGCGGGCGAAACTCAAGAGCCTCACCTCCGGCAAAGTCGTGGACAACACCTGGCCCTCCGGGCATAAGGTGGACGAGGTCCGGATTGAACGCCGCATCTCGCAATTTCTGTACAAGGATGATTAC
This sequence comes from Bacteroidota bacterium, assembly GCA_016124275.1. Classification (GTDB taxonomy): domain Bacteria; phylum Bacteroidota; class Bacteroidia; order Chitinophagales; family BACL12; genus WGOA01. The sequence continues at coordinate 30,968 of WGOA01000017.1, read as the reverse complement.
GGGTACAACTTCATGAACAACGACACCTACGAGCAGGTGGCTATTCCTGAAAAGTTGATTGATGCGCCTCAGTTTCTCACCGAGGGACAAGAAGTGACCATCATGGTGCTGGCCGAAGATGAGTCGCCAATTGGCGTAGAGTTACCGTCAAATGTCGTCCTCGAAGTGGTTTATACCGAACCTGGTCTGAAAGGCGATACGGCCACCAACACGCTTAAACCAGCAACCGTTTCCTCGGGAGCCGAAGTGCGAATCCCGCTGTTTATCGCTCAGGGCGAACGCATTAAAATCGACACGGCCACTGGCGCCTACATTGAGCGCGCAAAAGACTGACCGCCATGGATTACAAAGAGATAACTGACCTGATTCGGCTGATTGGCAAAACCAATATCGCCGACCTCACCATTGAGCGAGGAGACTTTCGGATCCGCCTGCGCACCGCTGAAGGCATGCCTGCCGGAGTTGCTGCTGCGCCAGCGCCTGTGCAGATGGTCGCTCCGGCGCCTTCTCCAGCCCCTGCAGCCCTTCCCGCTCCGGTAAGCAGCGCGCCAGCTCCTGCGGCGGCAGCTGCTCCAGCAGAGGCTCCGAGCAACTACCATACCATAAAATCCCCTATGGTTGGGACGCTGTACCGCCGCCCTTCCCCCGACAAAGAACTCTTTGTCAAAGTCGGCGATAAAGTGACCCCTGGCATGGTGTTGTGCGTGATCGAAGCCATGAAGCTCTTCAATGAAATCGAGTCCGAAGTTTCGGGCACGATTGTCAAAATCTACCCGGACGACGCCAGCCCGGTGGAGTATGAGCAGCCCCTTTTCCTTATCGATCCCAAAGGCTGAGGCCCCGGAAACCGCCATGTTTAAGAAAATTCTAATCGCCAACCGCGGAGAAATTGCGCTGCGAGTGCTTCGCACCGCCAAAGAGATGGGCATCAAGACCGTGGCGGTCTATTCTACGGCGGACAAAGAAAGCCTGGCCATCCGTTTTGCCGATGAAGCCGTTTGCATAGGCGGTCCGCGCAGCTCCGAGAGCTACCTGGACATTCAACGCATTATGGCCGCGGCAGAGATCACCAATGCTGACGCTATTCACCCAGGCTATGGTTTTTTGGCTGAAAATGCCGAATTCTCAGAAATCTGCGCGGAGTACGGCATCAAGTTCATTGGTCCCAATGCCGAGATGATTCGCCAAATGGGCGACAAGATCACCGCTAAGACCACGATGAAAAAGGCTGGAGTGCCTGTCATTCCCGGCTCGGAAGGCCTGCTCAAAGACATCGGAAAAGCCAAGAAAGACGCCGAGCGCATTGGCTACCCGGTTATTCTCAAAGCCACTGCGGGCGGCGGCGGCAAGGGCATGCGCATCGTCTGGGAAGAAAAAGAGCTGGAGAACTCGTTCCAACGCGCTGCCCAGGAAGCGGAAGCATCGTTTGGCAATGCCGGCGTGTACATGGAAAAGTACATCGAAGAGCCTCGCCACATTGAAATCCAGATCATGGGCGATCAACACGGAAATGCTGCGCATCTTTCGGAGCGCGATTGTTCTGTGCAACGCCGCCATCAGAAACTGGTCGAAGAAGCGCCCTCGCCCTTCATGGATGATAAGCTTCGCAAGAAAATGGGAGCAGCGGCCATCAAGGCTGCCGAGGCAATTGGTTATGAAAGCGTCGGGACCGTAGAATTTCTTGTAGACAAACACAGAAATTTCTACTTCATGGAAATGAATACCCGCATCCAGGTAGAGCACACCGTTACCGAAGAAGTGATGGACCTTGACCTGATTCGGGAGCAAATCCTGATTGCAGGTGGATCGCGGCTTACCCAGGACGCCTATTTCCCAGTCGGTCACTCCATTGAGTGCCGGATCAACGCTGAAGACCCCCGAAAAAACTTTGCCCCTTGCCCGGGCAGAATCACCAATTTCCACAGTCCTAAAGGCCATGGTGTGCGCGTTGACACCCATGCTTCAGCGGGATACTCCATCCCGCCCTACTACGATTCCATGATTGCCAAGCTCATCGTCCGCTCTAAAAGCCGCCCGGAGGCCATTGCCAAGATGCGCCGCGCGCTGGATGAGTTCATTATCGAGGGCATCGCCACCACCATTCCTTTCCACAAAAAGTTAATGGTGGACCCGCGCTTCGTTTCCGGAAGCTTCGATACGTCGTTTATGAACGATTTTGACCTCAGCGATTTGTAGCAGGCACCGTTAAGAAGCCTGTTTCTTGGAGGGATAAGGGCCCTTTTCGCGCGACGCTTTGCTCAGGTACAGCGTCTCCAGCAGCAAAAAAGGCAAGTAGCTCAACCCAACGGGCAACAGCACCGCGGTGGTTTTGTGTTCCGTGGTGTAGGCGTAAATGCCCATGATCAGGCCGGTCAGCAGGATTTTTCCCATCAGGCTGCCCATGAAGTAGGATTGAAAACGGGGGAAATCGCGGTCGTCCATTGCGCGAAGGCTGCCCCAGGCCGCTACCAGCGTCAGCGAGCTAAATAGCCCCCACAAGGCCAGGCTGAGCAACCAACCGTCGCGCTCCAGCCCCAACGCATAAGCCGCACCGGCACTGGCCAGGCCGGTAACCAGCGTCATGGGCACCCAAATTCGAAGGAAATGACGGACGTTCATGAGCGGGGTCGAAGAAATTCTTTCAACATCAGGTAAAGTGCAGCACCAACACCCAAAAGGCTGCAAAGCACAGAGAGCCAAGGGGTTGTATGCCAAAGCAGGTCCAGCTTCTGGCCTCCCCAAACCCCCAGAAAAATGGTTATACCCATTTGCAGGGCCATGCCGGAATACCGGGCATAGGCATCAAACGGCTTCTTTTTGGAGGACGGGGGCTTTTCGATCGCTTTGCGGCATTTTGGCCTGCGCACCCATGCTGCAGGAACCGTTGAAGGAAGCACCGGGCTCCACAACGAGTTTGCCGGTATGAATATCGCCAAAAACCTTGCCGTGGCTGCGAATGGTAAGTTTGTGGGCAACATTGACAGCACCCGTTACCTGGCCCTCAATGTCTGCCTCATCGCAGTAAATATCGCCTTCAATGAGCCCCGACTTGCCCAGGGCAATTTTTGCTTTGGTCCGCACCGTGCCCTTGACGGTTCCATCAATCCGGAGAATGCCGTCAGACTGGAGGTCGCCGCTGACTACCGTTCCCTTTGCCAGGGTATTCAAACCCACCGTAAGCAATTCGGGCCTGCCGATGCCTCCGGATTTTCGGTTGCTGCCAAACATAGAGCGAAATAGCGTTGAGATCGTGAAGAACAAGGCCTAGAACGTGAGAAAATCCTCCGGATCCAATGGCGCGCGATCGTGCCACAATTCAAAATGGAGATGAGGTCCGGACGAAAGTTCGCCGGTATTGCCCACAACAGCAATGGCATCCCCGGCTCGAACGAAATTACCCACTTTTCTCAAAAGGCTGCTGTTGTGTTTGTACATCGAGATCAACCCAAATTCGTGCTGCAACACGATGACATTTCCTGTTTCGCTATCCCAGTAGGTGTCAATGACCCGGCCATCGCGAACGGCTTTAACCGGAGCATTCTCGCGGCTGACAATGTCAACGCCAAAGTGCCCCTCCCCCGGGTCAAAAGCAGCGCTGACCACCCCTTCAAGCGGCAAAAAGAAAGGACCATCCCTAAAATCCCGGGTGTTATTGGCCTCCTCTGCGCCGCGCAAGTTGAAATAATCAGCGCGGGTAATTTGCTCCCGCAGGGCCAGGTCTTCCGGCGGTACGTTGTTTAAGTCCAGGTTGTCATAGGTCTGGCCCCCGCCTTGTTGGCGATTCCTGGCCGTGTCCACCTCGCCCCTGAGGATACTGCTGATGTTGGCTGCCCACCGATCCTGCTGCTGTGTTACCTTGAGCAGAGAATCCAACAAATTCTCCTGTTCCAGCACCGATCGGCTCACGTTGACCTGGTTGTACCCCACCAGGTAGTTTTTGATTGGCGTAAAATAAATGAGGCAAAAAATTAAAACGGCCAACACGGTCAACACTACGCTGATGGCTACGTACACATTCAGCAGCGATAGTTTAACCGATGCGCGGAGCTCCAGGGTCTCGTCTTCCATCACCACGAGCCGATAATGCTCCTGTAAACGTTTAAAACGTCCTCCTTTTCCTGGTTGACTCGGCGGCATGCTGGGCGAAGGTGGCTTTTTTAGCGATTAAACAATAATTTTATACGGTTCCGGCCGTTCTTCCAGAACGCCATTGTCCATTTCGCCCAACCCTGTTCGGTTTTGAAAAAACGTTTATCCTTTCTGGCTAGCCCGTTGCTGCTGATGATGGCTCTGCTGTCTGGCTTAGAAGTATTGAGCCAAGACAATATCATTAAGCGCTCATACCACGATGTAACGGCAAGAGACAACGCATATTTCAACGCGAATCTAAAGATCCAGGAAACGCAAAAGAAGCTCTTTGACGGCCAAAAGGACAATTACGAATTGCTGCTTCCGGTTTTCAAGTATGGAAAGCCCGAAGATGCCAAAGGCGTCGCCGCTGACATGGATGATGTCATCAAACGCTCGTCTTTTCCCATTCAGCTTCACAAAAACAGCAAATGGGTAGATGACGCCTATTTTTTAGTGGGAAAGGCCTATTTCTACAAGCAAGAGTATGACAAAGCCCTGGAGTCGTTTCAGTACCTGATCTCTGAGTACGACGACATTGATAAAGAGCGCAGCAAAAGCAGCAAAAAGAAAAAAAAGAAGAAGAAAAAGAAGAAAAAACCGTCTGCCAACGACAACCTGCCTTCCCAGGACCAATCGTTTGCCTGGCTCAAGCACCACAAAAAAAGTCCTTTAGCCTCGCTTTGGATCACGCGCACGCTCATTGAAATGGGGCGATACAGCGATGCCCAGACTGCCTTGAGCGTTATCCGGGGCAACGAGGACTTTCCCAAAGCGCTTTCGGGCGAATTAGAGGCCGTGCAAGCGCATTTGTTGCTCAAACAAAACAAGTACGAGAATGCCCTTGAGCCGCTGAAGCTGGCCATTGAGAACACCAAGCCCAAAGCCGACCGAATTCGCTACAGTTTCATTCTGGCGCAGCTTTACAGCAATACCGGCCGAATCAGTGAGGCCATTGCCCAATATGAAGCGGTATTGGACATGAAGCCCAACTACGAAATGGAGTTTTTCACGCAAATCAGCATGGCCAACCTGCTGCGCGACAACAAACTCAAATCGGGCGACGAAATCAAGAAAATGCTGGCGGCCCTGCTCAAAGACCAGAAGAACAAGGACTACTTCGGGCTCATCTATTACGCCATCGCCGACATTGAATTGGAACAGAAAAACCGGGAGGCCGGGATGGAAAACCTGAACCTCTCCGTGCGCAATGCCGGACCGGATAACCGGCAAAAAGCCTTGTCCTACTTGCGCATGGCCGACATTCATTACGACGAAGATGCCTTCCGGCCCGCTTTCTACTACTACGACAGTGCTCTGGTAACCCTTGATCCGCAATACGTTCGCTACCGCGAAGCCAAAGACCGGCGCGATGGCCTGTCGGGACTGGTTGATTACCTGAAAACCATCGATACCGAAGACCGGCTTCGCTATTGGGCCAGCCTTCCAGAAAAAGCGCGGGTCGCTGAAATTGAAGAATGGCTGGAAGAAACCCGCGGACCGGAAGAGGAAGATGAGGACACGTACCAGGATCCCAATGTTCCTGGAAGAGGTGGAAGCAGCACCGGAAACATAGCCGGCAACGGCAAGTGGTACTTCTACGATGAAGCGCGAAAAGGGCGAGGCTTTTCAGAATTCCGCAAGCTTTGGGGCAAACGACCGCTGGAAGACAACTGGCGGCGATCGGACAAACGAAGCACGGCGCCGGAACCCGATGAAAACGAACCCAATGGGGGCAAAGTGGCCGACGGTGGCCCGGTTGATTTGGACGACACCGAATTGACGCTGGAGGAACTTCTGGCCGTGCTTCCGGTGGATTCCGCCGGCAAAGCCACCTCTGACCAGCGGTTGATCGAAAGCTACTATAATGTAGCTAATATTTATAAAGAATATCTTGATAACAATGCACAGGCTATTGAGTACTTCAAGAAGTTGCTCAAGGACTTCCCGCAAAACGAGTACCGGTTGCAAACGGCCTACAACCTGTATCTGTTGCTCGCTCCGCCTGCCAATGAGCCCTACAAAAAAATAGTGCTCGAAGAATTCCCTGAAAGTGTCTTTGCCAGCATTATTCTGGATCCGGCATACTTCGAAAAACTGGAGCGCAAGGATGATGCGGTAAAGGAATACTACGCTACCACCTTTAACCTATACCAACAGGAAGCGTTCTCCGATGTCTTGCGCCGAATTGCCTCTGCCGACGAGCAGTTTCCGGAAAATCCCATCAAACCCCAGTTCGCCCTGTTGGGCGCGATGGTTTTCGGGGCTACGGACAGTGTTGAAGCCTTCAAGATTGCCCTGCAGGATGTCGTCAACGCTTTTCCTGGCACCGAACAGGCCGTTCGGGCGCAGGAATTGCTGAACCACCTGCGTTTAGGCTCGGTCATTCAGCGCGCGGAAGAAGCGGCAACCACCGAATCAGACTATGCGCTGGATCCGGGCACGGAGCATTTCGTTGCCCTGGTTTTGTACGAAGTCGGGCGCGAGGCCGCCGCCATGAAAACCAAAGTCTCTGATTTTAACCGGGAGTTTTTCTCGTTGGAAAACCTTCGCGTTTCTTCGCTGCTGTTCGAGAGCGACAAAACCATTATTCTTGTCAAGACGTTCTCGAACCTGGACAAAGCGATGAAGTATTACCGCGACCTGGCTCCGGATAAAAAAGTGTTCGAAGGGCTGGAACCGGATACCTACAAGGTTATCGCCGTGTCCCGCAACAACTACACCGCACTCTATCGCAAGAAGGATCTGGACGGCTACGTGGAATTTTTTGAGAAATTCTATCTGACCGACAACTGATCCCTACCATGCCCCTGAAAGATGAGTTTGCGCTATTTCGAACCTACATCCTCCGTTTTTGGGCGGTTGTAGGGGGCGGATTGCTGGTTTTTGCCTTGTACATGTTTGCCCTCAGCCTGTCCAAAGACATTCCGGACGTGGTGGAGCTGCAGAATCCCCGATCCTTTCTGGCTACAGAAATCTATGCCGCTGATGGGGTGTTGTTGGGCAGTTATTACCGGGAGAACCGAAGCAACGCCACTTACCAGGAACTGCCCCAACACCTGGTTGATGCCCTGATTGCCACCGAAGACGTCCGCTTCCGAGCCCATGCCGGTGTTGACTTGCGCGCCCTGTTGCGCGTGCTCAAAGGAGTAGTGACTTTCAACAGCGGCCAGGGCGGTGGCTCAACACTGACCCAGCAGTTAGCCAAAAACCTCTACCCACGCGAGGCAGGGCTTAGCACCATCGGTATCATCAACCGAAAATTTAAAGAGTGGATTCTGGCTGCCCGACTGGAGCGAAACTTCACCAAAGACGAAATTCTGGTGCTCTATCTGAACACCGTACCCTTCATGTACGATGCCTACGGGGTAAAGTCTTGCGCCAAAACCTATTTCGACAAAGAAGTCAGCGACCTGAGCATTGAAGAAGGTGCCGCCATTGTGGGCATGCTCCAAAACCCTTCGCTCTACAACCCGGTTCGCCGACCAGAACGCACCAAAGAGCGCCGCAACGTCGTGCTGGCGCAGATGGAGAACTACGATTATTTAGACAAAGCACAGAAAGATTCGCTGCAACAGTTGCCCCTGGACGTGTCGCGTTTCACCCGTCAAGACCACAATGCGGGAATGGCCACTTATTTCCGGGAGCAACTGCGCCAGTGGATGAAAGCGTGGTGCGAAGAAAATCTGAAGGCCGACGGCAAACCTTACGACATCTACAAAGACGGGCTGCGCATTTACACCACGATTGATTCCCGCATGCAGGAATATGCCGAGGAATCGATGGAAACCTGGATGACCAAACTTCAGGACGATTTCTTCAAGCACTGGAACAAGGACTACAAATACGAACCCTGGACTTACCCGTACAACGACCGAAACGATCCGGACTTTCTGGCCAAAAAAATGAGGCAATCGGAACGTTACCGGGGTTTGCGCAAACAGAAAGTTCCCCAAGACAGCATTGATTTGCTCTTCAACACACCGATTCCCATGACCGTGTTTTCCTGGCACGGCAACCAAAACCACGAATTGGATACGGTGATGAGTCCGCTGGACTCTATTCGATACCACCGCAAAGTGCTGCACGCGGGGTTGCTGGCGCTTGACCCGGAAACCGGTTTCATTCGCGCTTGGGTAGGGGGCATCAGCCATCGCCATTTCAAACTGGACCACGTGAACAAAGGCACGCGGCGGCAGGTGGGCTCTACGTTTAAACCCTTCATTTACACAGCAGCGCTGCAAGCCGGGTACTATCCCTGCCAACAGGTGCCGAATGTGCCCGTCACCTTCCAGGCTGGAGATCCGCGTTTCGGTCTGCTAAGAAGCTGGACACCCAAAAACTCAAGCCACGACCGGGAAGGCCAAATGGTCACGCTCTACTGGGCGCTGGCCAATTCGGTCAACTTTATTTCAGCCTACCTCATGGACAAAATCGGAACTCAGCCGGTGGTGGACATGGCCCACAAAATGGGTATTGAAGCAGACATACCCAACCAGCCTTCCATCTGCCTGGGCACCCCGGAAATTTCGCTCTACGAGATGGTGGGGGCCTACACCATTTTTGCGAATCAGGGTGGATACACAGAACCGGTTTTCATCAGCCGCATTGAAGACAAAAATGGAGTTATTTTATACGAAAATTTTGGAGCCAACAGTGAAGAAGTGATGAAACCGCAAGACGCGTACGTCATGCTCAACATGCTCCAAAACGTGATGCAATACGGCACCGGCCAGCGCATCCGCAGAAACCCTTACGGCGCGCTGCCTGGTGGTGTCCAGATTGCCGGCAAGACCGGAACCACCCAGCAACATACCGACGGATGGTTTATGGGAATGGTGCCCAATCTGGTGGGCGGCGTTTGGGTAGGTGCCGATGATCCGGTCGTTGCTTTCCGAAGCATTGGCTATGGTCAGGGGGCCAACATGGCCTTGCCGATCTACGGCAATTTCTTGCGGCAGGTACTCGAAAATGGCAAGCTCGGCGTTCAGGTCAGCGATCGCTTCCCCGTTCCAGACCGCATGGAAATTGAGTTAAACTGCAGCGAATACCAAACGCCGGGAAGTGGCGACGAGGGCGATGACCCCTACCTGGACCTGTAGTCAGCACACCCGTGACGCCGGAAGAATTCAAAGCGCAGCAACCCAACATTCCGGGGCAACCCGGCGTGTACCAGTACATTGACGAGGAAGGTAAGCTTTTGTATGTTGGAAAAGCAAAAGACCTGCGCAAGCGCGTCAGCTCCTACTTCCGAAACAAGTACGACAGCCAGCGCATCCGCATGTTGGTGCGCCGCATTGCGCGCATCGACATCACCGTGGTGGAGTCTGAAAAAGATGCGTTGTTGCTGGAAAACAGCCTGGTCAAGCAACACCAGCCGCGCTACAACATCCAGCTCAAAGACGATAAGTCCTTCCCCTTTATTTGCATAAAAAACGAACCCTTTCCGCGCATTTTCATGACCCGCCGTGTGGTTCAGGATGGCTCCGAATACCTCGGGCCTTACACGTCAGCCAAAAAAACCCGCGGCATCCTCCAATTTCTGCTCACCCTGTTTCCCATCCGCAATTGCGCGCTGTCTCTGACGCCCCGCAACATTGCTTCGGGCAAATTCAAGGTTTGCCTGGAGTACCACATCGGCAACTGTCTGGGTCCTTGCGAAGGGCTGCAACAAGAAAGCGACTACTTGGAAAATATCGCGCAGGTGCGGCATATTCTGCGGGGAAACTTCGCGCCCGTAAAACGGCGCTTGCGCGAACACATGGAAACTTGTGCTGCAAAACTGGAGTTTGAACGGGCCGAGAATTACCGCAAACGGCTCGAAAATCTGGAGGATTACCAGGCCCGCAGCACCATCGTCAGTCCTGCGCTGGACAATGTGGATGCGTTTGCACTGGCTTCGTTAGGAGACGCTGCTTTCATCGGATTTGTGCGCGTGATGCAAGGCACGGTGGTGCAAACCCGCGTCACCGAGGTACGGCGCAAGCTGGATGAACCCGATGACGAGTTGCTGGGTTACGCCATTCCCCTGATGCTTCATGAAGCCGGCGGCGAAGCTGGCGAATTGCTGCTTCCTTTTGCGCTGGATGAAGAAGCATACGGTTTGTCCGCCTGGCAACTGACCGTTCCGCAGCGCGGCGACAAGCGCAAGCTGGTGGAATTGGCCATGCGCAACGCGCTGCAGGCCAAAGCAGAGCGGAGCAGTCGGGAAGAGGAACGCGAAAAAAAAGAGAAGCGCCAGAACGTTCTGGAAATTCTGCAAAAGGATTTCCGGTTGCCCATGTTGCCCGAGCACATCGAGTGTTTTGACAATTCCAACTTCCACGGCACTGACCCGGTAGCGTCGCTCGTGGTGTTCCGGCATGGCAAGCCTGCCAAAAAAGACTACCGCCTTTTTCACATTAAAACCGTGGTGGGGCCCGATGACTTTGCCTCCATGCGCGAGGTAGTTGGACGTCGGTACAAACGGCTGCTTGAAGAAAACGAAGCCCTTCCCCAGTTGGTGGTTATTGACGGGGGAAAGGGCCAGTTGAGCGCCGCAGTTGAAGCGCTGGATGAACTCGGACTGCGAGATCAGGTTACCGTGGTGGGCATTGCCAAAAAGCTGGAGGAGATCTTTTACCCCGGCGATACCCTGCCCATGTTGATCGACAAACGCTCCGTGGGCCTGAAGGTGATCCAACAATTGCGCAATGAGGCACACCGATTCGCCATCAGTTTTCACCGCGACCGACGTTCGGCGAGTGCACTCAAGACCACAGAACTGGAAGGCATTGCCGGCATTGGCCCGAAAACGCGGGAAGCACTGCTCAAGCATTTTCGGTCGGTGGCCAAGCTCAAAGAGGCGCCTTTTGGCGATGTGGCGGGCTTAATTGGCGAAGCGCGCGCCAAGGTGGTTTTTGCGCATTTTGGCCTGGAGGAATAGGCGGATGCCCGCAACCTGCAGCCCTTGTGCTGCGTACACGAATAGCGTGCTTTCGCCCTTTCGCCTACCCTCCTGGTTGCATCGGCTTGAGCCGGTTTTGCCCGACCCAACCCACCCTTCGCCCGAACGGCTGGAGGCGGTTCGGCAGGGCCTTGCGCGCTTTCGCACCCCTGACCCGGAAGTCAGCATTCTGATCGCAGTGCGCAATGACGAGCGCTACCTGTTCCGGGCCCTGGAATCGCTCAGCCGCCTGGATTTGCCCTGGTCAGCTGAACTTGTCCTGGTGGACAACCGATCCACAGACGCCACCGCTACCCTGGCGACCGCTTGTGGCGTATCCGTCTTTCATGAACATCGTCCGGGGTTGAGCTATGCCCGCCAAACCGCGCTGGAGCGCGCGCGGGGCCGCTATGTGCTGTGTGCCGAGCCAGATACCCTTTACCCCCCAGGATGGGCAGCGTCATTGGTGGGCGTGCTGCAAACCCATCCCGAAGTGAGCTGCGTTTATGGCAGTTACCACTTCCTGCCCCAGAAAAGTTATCCGCATTGGAAACTTTTGGTCTATCGCTACCTGGGCGATCCCATACAAAGCTTCCGGGCCATCCGGCACGAGTTCACCAATGTCATGGGCTTCAGCATGGCCTACCGCCGTCTGGATGCCTTGCGCGTTGGCGGCTACCCCGGCGAAGACCAAATGGACCGCCAGGCCAACCGCGAAAGCGAGTTTGGCCGCCTGGCCCTCAAGCTCTCGCTTTTCGGCAAACTGCACTTTATTGACGAATTGGAGAACCGCGTCTGGACCAGCCCGCGCCGCCTCGAAGTGGATGGGGGGATCGGGTGGTCGCTGGCCCGGCGAGCCTTCCGAGAACTGCTCAGGCCCTTTAACGGGCGCCGCCGCATGGTCATTGAGTGAGGCTGCTCAGGGCTTCCACAAGCCATCAGGATTGCCGTCATCGGCAGACCACGGCAAATCCAGCACGTTGGAGACCTTCAGCAGACGCGAATCAAAGCGTCGCAGCAACAACACGCCATCCCAACTCAATCCTGGCTGTTCTTTGGTCGGTGGAAGGGCCTGCGTGCCAACAAGCAAGGGTCTAGCTTCATCAAAAGGGATCCAGGCCAGCACATCCGGCATGCCCGTTGTCTTTGAAACGCCCGCTCCGCTTCCGGAAGGCACAGGATCCGCTGCCAAAAGTCCGAGCGCAATCATGCGGGGTCGTTGCTCAAAACTGGATTCATCCACAATCCAATCTTCGACAATGACCAGGGTGGTGGGATTAACCAGCGTGCTGGGGTTAACCAGCGTGCCGGGGTTAACCAGCGTGCTGGGGTTAACTAGCGTGCGCCTTCCGCGAGGAGCTGCTGGCTGCGTCATCGGTCGTTCGCTTTCCATCGGTTCACTTCCGGGTTGCGCGCCGCAACCTAACCAAAGCTCCCCGAAAAGGGATGTTCCCTGGCCCGGCGAAAACGCCCGCAGTTGACCGGCGCAAACCGCTTCCGCCAAATACTGGCCCAGGTCGGGCGTGTTGCTTTGGAGATGCGCGTTCTCCTCTGAACAAATGTTCAATTCTTGCCAGACGCGTTTTTCCCAAAACACGTCGGCCTCTCTAAGCTTTGGATAGTGCAAATAGTGTTGAGGAGCAAAATCGCCCGACGAATCAGGATCAGCAGAGGATTGCAGGGAGCTCCGGCGATGCGTTTCAGCATTAGGTTGGTTCAGCAAACCGCCCGGGGCGGGAATACTGGATGCAGGCAGCTTGGCCGTAAGCAGCAAACAGCAACAAAAAATCTTAACCCGCCTAAACAGCATTTCACTGCGATTTAACCACCGGTAAACCCAGAAATGCTCCATCCCTGGAGGAAAGGGCAGCTTCGCATCCAAACGCCAGAGCTTTGGGTTGAACGCCTCCTTACCGCAGATAAAACGTCGGACTGAGGGTTTTTATTGACCCATCCGGATACTCAACAGCCACGCGGAACAACAGCCGGTCACCGGGCTTGGTACGCTTAAAAACGGCCATCATTTCGTCTGTAAACTTATTGCCCGGGGTCTTGGCCAGCACGGGAGAACCATATTCCGGGGTGTAAACCAACTCGAAGCCCCGAATGGTGTACCCGGCAGCAAAAAGAAAATCATCGTTTCGCGCAGCGATGCCCGTTTGGCCATTGATGTCGCGTTGCACCAACACACCGTCTGAACGGCCCCCAATGTAAATCAACGGTTCAGGGACTCGTCGGGCCTCAAACGTTGCACTGCCCTGCACAGCCCTTCCCCCGGGTGCCAACCCCGTCAGCCGAATCTCTACCGGGCCGGGGTTTGTGGGTTTGGCCAGCCATTGCCCGCTGGCCTCGTCAAAGTGCACGCCAGGTCCTTCTAAGCGCACGGTTGCAGGATCTGCTGTGCCGCCATACACGCGCAGGGGGTTGTCGACACCGGTGTACAGCACATTCAACGCTGCCGGCGCAATTAACACCGGCTGGGGCAGGGAAGCAGCCAACTTGCTTTGAAAAGCGTGCAACAGCGCCTGCAATTTAAAGGCGGCCATGGCTTCCATCTCCAGCTGCATGGCAAAGATTTGATGCTGTGTGTACCGACCAGGCTGCCAGGAAGGGAGCGCCTGCGCTGCGTTATCTTCCGAAGGCCATTGGCGCTGGCAGGCTTCCAAAAAATCTTTCAGGGGAAGTTGTCCTTCTTCAAGCGGGTAACGTCCCAACAGCACGCTGCTGTCGCCTGAGCTGAACCCTGTTGCATAACGGCGCATCCATTGGTCCATGTCTTTTCGCATCACCCGCCTTAAGTCTTCTACCTGGTCGAGTTGCCGGATGATCTCGGAACAGCCGCTGCAATCCGGCTGGTTGGCTTGCTGGCGAAGGCCGTTGGCCAATTGAACCAAGGTGGCATCCATCCAATCCAGGGCCGAGGACGGCCTGGCATGGGCGGCTTGTGCAAAGGAGACCTGTTGTACGCTCAGCAACAGCAAGAACGTGTTAACCAGCAATGCGGCCCTGCAAAAAGAATAGGAAAACTGCATGGAGGATGAAACGATTATGGACGGTTTGATCGTATGCGGCGGGCTGCTAAAAACGGGCCAAAAACACGCCGGCGTATAACGCAAAAAGCGGGACCGAAGTCCCGCCTTTTGAAAACTTTTGTTCACAAAGCCCACAGCTGAATTAGAATTCCCAGAGTTCGTGTTCGAACTTGAAGATTTTCTCTTTCAAGCGCTCGCTTTCCAGGACCGCATCTATGCCCGTTGCGTAGTTCTCGACCGTACGGTCGTAAACGTTGCTTTCCTTGATGATGTAGCTGGAGAACAAGCGCATTTCGAACACATCTTCCCAGCTCAGACGCACCGCATCATTGAAGTTGTTGAATACCGGTTTGGTAGCCAGGAACTCCCGAAGCGAAGGGTAATGCAACCAGAACATTAATTCGTCGCCGATGGTGATGCCGGAGGCCTCGTCCACCAACTCGCGAACGGGAGCGATACCAACAATGCGGCAGATGATGGTTGACGTTTCCTCATCAAAAATCCAGTCTTCCTTGATCCACAGTTTGGAAACCCATACCGGATCAAAGTCGCTGTTGACCACCTGTTTGGTCTCCTCGTAGGTGTCGGGGTCAAAAACGGTGATGGTATCAACGCGGTACAACTTGCCGTTGACCTGCTCGGAGGTGTAGGGAATGTCGAATTCGTCGCTCAGCGGGTTATACGCCGTCACTTCGCCTGACTTAACCACGTCAATCAAGACCTGAGCCAAAGGAAGCTTGGGGTATGCAAAGGGAAGGTTCATCTTCTCCTTGAAGTCGATGACACGCCACATCCGTTTTTCCCAGAAAACGTCGGCTTCACGCAATTTATCGTAGGGAATGGCCCTGCGCTCTTCAAACGTGAGTTCTTCGTAAGCCCGATCACGCGGAGCATCCGCAAGCGGTTGGGCTACTGCCGGACCAGCCAAACAAAGGGCCAATCCAAAGCTGAGAATAGAATGCAGGGTCTTCATGACGAGAGCGTTAAATAATGGTGAAACTGGTGTTCACTTCGCGGGTGGTGCCGTCGGGCATCTTCACCTTGACGTTAGAGAAGAACAAGCGGTCACCGCCGCGGAGCTTGCTCATGACCGTTTTCTGTTCGTCAGAAAAACGATTTCCGGTACCAGAGGTAGAAATGACCGGGCCGGAGCGCGGGGCGTAGATCATATCAAAGCTCATGACCTGGTATTTCAAATCGAATACGAAGTCAGGGTTACGGGCAATGATCCCTGCCTGGCCTTGCACAAATTCTTTTGACACACCACCGGCTTTCTTGTCGCCCAGGTAGAAGTAAGGATCGGGAATACGCGAGATGCGGAATTCCATTTGGCCGCTAACCGGATCGCCTTCATTGGACTTGCCGGAAACGTTAATGGATTCCAAACGCGGAGCACCGGTAGGACTGGCGATGTACTTGCCGCCGCTTCCACCAGGCTTGATGCCACAACCGCTCACGGAAACCGTGGATGGATTTGCATTACCCGCCGTAATGGCAATTGGGTTCTCCACCCCGATGTACAAGACGTTCATGGCCGTAGGCGAAATCACAACTCCGCCTGGGTTGAAGGTTTCGTACTCAAATTCGAAGGGGTAGAAGTCAAAAAGCTCGCCTTTGCTGCCTGGCTTTTCAACCTTAATGACCCCTTGGACCTTGCGGGAACCGGAGGCAACAGTTTCAAAGCTTGCGCGACCATCCGGCGTTACCTCCAAAGGCTGTGCGTTGGTCAACGGCATTTGGTTTGCAGGCACTTTTTCAATGCGGGAAAAGGTGACCCGGCCTTTGGAATCTTCTGTGCGGGTAACGGCAGAAGTCAGGTTGCCAATGAAAACCTCCGGACGAACCTGGCTGGATTTAGCCCCCAGGAAGATGTCCGCGCGGTATTGTTTGCCGGTTACCAGGAATTTGGATTCCGATACTGCAAACGCTTCAAACTGGTCCACTTTAACGTCTTCTGCGCCCACTTTCTTGGATAACTGGTCCAAAATGGTGGATTCACAGTTGTAGGCGTCAGCCTCCAGACCCGTCAAAATGGTATGCACAGCCTGAACGGGAACCTTGCGGAACTTTGATGCTGCCCAATCCATGGTGGGATCTTCAGGCTTTTCGGCTTTCAGCGTCAGCTTGTCGCCCAGCATAGCTTGGTCCTCTTCGGACAAAAGGGCCAGAAACTTGCCCCGGTACTCGTTGATTTTGGCTTCAATTTCCGCTCCGCCACCTTTCTCAACAAACATGTTGGTGGTGGTTTCTACGTCCTTTTTACCCGCCAAAACCTCATGGCCTTTTTCCATCTTAACGCCACCGGAAGCTTCAATCATTTTCACTTTCCATTCGTGAATGTACTCCACGAACTCTTCGCGGTACTTCCGTGCCTGGTCAGCATTGGTGATCAGCTGGAGGCTCTCTTCGCGGCCGTCTTTTTTGGCCGCTGCTACAAGCGAATTGTACACCAAACCGTTTTTGGCGTCCACTGCTTCTGTTGAATTCTTAATCCCCTTTTCGACCGTTTTAAAGGCATTGAGGATTTCCGCAGACACGTTCAGAGCGAGCAGCGCAGTCAACACCAAATACATGATGTTGATCATTAGCTGCCGCGGTTCCTTGGGTATAGACATCTTTTAGCTTCTTTCGTCAGGTTAATAACAATAGGACTACCAAATAAGACTCAGAGAGGCTTAGACTTTAGCCGGCTGCGGACGGCTAATGGTCATGGCACTTAGCATATTGCCATAAACGTTGTTGAGCTGCGACAGATTGTTGGCCAGGGAAGCAATTTCGGTCTTGTACTTCATGCTGTCCTCAATCGACTCGTTGAGATTGTCCATGGCCGTGGCAAGTCCACCGTAGAACTTGTTCATGGCCTTGAGGTGGTTATTGGTATCCTGAAGCTCAAGTTCGTAGATAGCGTTGAGCTGGCTGAGGTTCTTGGTCACCGCTTGCACCTGCTCGTGGTACTTGACGCTGTCTGTTCCTACTTCACCCAACTGGCGCATAGCACCGGCAGCGTTAGAGTAAGCAACTTTCATTTCAGAAAGGGCGTTTGCGGCCTCTTTGGTCTTCAGGGTGTAATCGCTGGTGGACTTAGCAGCATCCTGCATGTCGGACATCTGTTCAATGCTTACCCCAAGCTTGCGAAGGTTATCGCCCAATTTTTCGATCAGTTCTGGCTGCACGCTCTTTTCAAGCATGGTGTTTAACTGCTCGGTGACGCTGCCTTTCTTAGCATTCAACTGGGAGGCAAGACCTTTTTCTTCAATTTCCATTTCCGGAGCAACATCCAGGTCCGGATAGAGCTTCTCCCAGTGGTAATCTTTGTGGGGAGGCAGAACACCCAACAGAAGGAAAATGCCGGCTTCGGTGATCAAGCCGACCATGAGCATTTCATTGGCGCCGTCCCATGAAAGGATTTTGAAAAGGGCACCGATCATCACGACTGCAGCTGCAAACCCGATGACGAGATTTTTAATTCTGGCGAAAGCGAAGGAGTGAATAAACGCCGACATGCTTATTGATTTTCTGGTGATGAAAGCAAGACAGTTGAGTGAACAATCGTCTGAAACAATAACCCTATACGTCGCTGCGGGCAGCGTTGTTACGTAAAGTCAAATCAGGGTATTGCCCAGCAGTGAAAAGAAGTTACTTGAAGTCGTTCATAGACCGGCCAAGGAAAGGCATCACGCAGCGGAAGCCGACGTAACATTTGGCCGTGTCCTGGTATTCCCAGTGACGAGTTCCGGTCTGAATATAGTAGCTGATGTCCTTCCAGGATCCACCGCGAATAACCTTGCGCTTATTGGTGGGGGAATCACTTTCATCCGCATCATAACGGATGTCCGGGTTCATGTCGTGGATGAAGGAATACGAATTCTCGTAGAAGGCCGATGACGTCCATTCGGCTACGTTGCCGGCCATGTTGTACAGACCGTAATCATTGGGAGCGTAGGAATACACTTTAACCGTGTAGAACCCGCCATCCTCCGGATACGAACCGCGTCCAGGTTTAAAGTTGGCCAGGAAACACCCTTTTGTGTTGCGCACATAGGGACCACCCCATGGGTAAGGGACCAGATCGCGGCCGCCTCGGGCAGCATATTCCCACTCATGCTCCGTAGGCAGGCGGAAATCGTCAACAACAGGCTCACCGTTGTCCAGGCGGTATTCGTTCCAGAAACCGGTTCTCCAAGCGGCAAAAGCACGGGCCTGCATCCAGCTTACGCCAACAACAGGGTAGTCATCAAAGGCCGGGTGAGAGAAATACTGACGGGCCATTGGCTCGTTGTAGCTGTAGGAGAAATCATGCACCCAAACCAGCGTGTCCGGATAGATTTTGAGGTCGTTCTCTTCTTTGATGAAGTCTTGCAAAGGACGCTCGCGGTCCGGGTTGCCCTTTTTGGAGGCCATGGCCTGCCAGTCAATCCAGCGGAAGGAGTACTTCAACTGGCGGGTATCCACCCCGCGACGACCGTAGAGCGACTCACCGGGAGGCGTGAGCATATCTTCCAGATTGCCCATTTGCTCGGGATCTGACCAGTCAATTTCCTGCGACCAATCCAGGCGTTCGCCTTCTGAAGACTCATCAGCTTCCTCGTAGTGGTCAAGCAGGGTATGGGCGATGGAGTCGCGCACCCAGTAGACAAACTGGCGGTATTCGTTGTTGGAAATCTCTGCATCATCCATGTAAAAACCCTGGATGGAGATGGACTTGCTGCGCTGCCACAGGGCGTGGTTCACGTCCTGGTCGCTTGGACCAATGTGCAAAGTTCCGGAAGGGATGTACACCATTCCGTGTGGATTGATCGGTCCCCACTGCGGGCGATCATAAACACCGAGCAATTGGCCGCGATAATCGCTCCAACCGCTTTTGCTGCAACTGTTCAATGTAGACAGCACCGTTGCCGCCGCCAATATGAACCCAAAGGATCGCTTCATTCTAGTGAGTGGTGTTTTTCCGGCAGAAAGCCATGAAGATAGCTGGTCAAAACTATGAAACAAAATCCCCATATCAAAAACAGTTAGCGTGCGGAATGACAAGCAAACTGGGTTAAAAAAAAGGGATTTTTAGCCTTCATAGCTCGCCTTTTGAAATTTAATAATGGAGATACCTTAAATTATTGATTCGCTTGCCCTGCCGCGGCTTTTCAACCGCAACCCTGTAACGGACCAACAACTCATGCGAACCTGAACTTACCTGATTTAGAGCGCTCAACGGGTAATCGTAAGCGTAACCCAAGCCAAGTCGATCGGATATACTAGCACCAACAAGGCCTCCAACAGCGTCCGCTTGCCCATCAAAGTAGGTTCTAAACGACGCGCCGGCCCAAATATTGCCTCTAATGTAGAGCAAAGCGTTCAGGTCAGCCATGGAAGAAGCCAAGTCAGTTTTCACCTGTACGCCAGGCTCCAATTGAAGGTTACTGTTTAGGACAATTTTGTAGGCAGTCGTGACATAATAATGCCTTTTCATAGCTATGCTGGAACTGCCTCCATTGACCTCAAATGTGACATCGGGCTGTGTGAGGTGCGTTGCCGATAGTCCTGCCCGAAAGCGCTCGCTCTGGAACCACAGGCCTGCGCCAAAATCAGCAGCCATGGCCTGAACATTGGTATTGGGCAAAAAATTGTCGTTGTGTTCCACCTGTCCATCCTCGTAACTGCCGCCAGGAGCGCGCAACCGATCCCCCTCAATGGCTTGCTGCAGCCCACCTGCGGACAACCCGATAGAGAAACTGCTCCTTGCTCCTACCTGAACATGGTACGCGTAGGCGGCATAAAAGCCTGTGACCCGCTGCACACCGCTCAAATCGTTCCAAATGGAGAAGCCCAGGCCACTGCTTAACCCATACAAAGGCAGGTGTCCGGCAAGCGACTGGCTCTGAGGTGCCCCTTCAAGCCCCACCCATTGTGCCCGCACAAGGGCCGTAAGGTCCAAACCGGGCTCGCTCCCAGCCGCAGCGGGATTGAAAAGAAAAGGTTGAAACCGGTATTGGGTAAATTGCGGATCCTGCTGGGCCCATGCAGAAGGGCCTGCTACCAGCAACACAACCAAAACCAGCGCCCGATAACTCAGATTACGGTGGAGGTGAGAATAAACCATCAACGATAAAGCTGTAACGCAGAAGGACATTAGGCTGTTGCACAGCCTCCCGGGTAACAGCGAGCTTATAAAACTAAGGAATCTTGTATCCCCGGCAAATCTGTACCACAGAATACCAGAAAAATGTGCAAAAGAATTGGCTACCAGCCAGCCTCATCGGGGTGCGTGACCGGCTGTTCACAAGCGTAGTGGCGACACACAAAAATTCTGGTCTCCCCATCGCTACCCCGCCCGTCCAACAGCGGCCATTCGCCCAAAAACTGCCCTTGCGGAGCTTGCTCGGCCGCCATAAAAACAGCTCCGGGCGAAAAGCGCCGCTGCAACTCGCGACTAAAGACCTGATAATCAGGCCCTACGACGGCTATCTCGCGGCGGCCTGCCCCTTCATCGGCCATGGCACAGGCCCACGCTCCAAACGAAGTCCCGTACCGCGCAACCGTCTCTTCTATGCCCTGGAGCATAGCCAAACCCCGATTCCTGTACGCCTGCCGGCCACTGAACAGGGCCAAACGAAGCAGGTTTTCAGCCATTATGGCATTCCCGGAAGGCGTGGCACCGTCGTAGAGATCAACCTGGCGCACGATCACATCGCTGGTCTGCAGGGAGGTGTAATAAAAATAACGCCCGTCCGGATCGGAGAACTGTTCCATGACCCATTCCGTCCAGTGCAAGGCCTGGCGAAGGCGGCCCAGGTCAAAGGCGCTTTCGTAGCAGTCCAGGAGCGCTGCAATGAGAAAGGCGTAGTCGTCCAGAACCGCTTCAAAGCGTGAACGGCCCTGTTGCCATACGCGAAGTAAGCCTTGGGAAGCGGGCGTTGTACCGGGAACCGGCCCGGCTGCGGGATCGGATACCGGCCCAGCTGCAGCTTTTGGCCGCAATTCAGCCAGCAGAAAGTCCAGGCAAGCTTCTGCTGCAGAACGCCAGCAATCCGCATCGGGGTCTGAACCGTGTAAGGCTGCGGCGGCCTTAAACAGCCCGGTTGCCATCAGGGCATTCCAGCCCAGAATAACTTTATCATCTAATCCGGGGCGAATGCGGCTTGCCCGGGCTGCCAGCAACAGCGCGCTGCCCGCTTTGCGCTCGGCTTCCCAAGCCTCAGCGGTCATGCCCTCTTGCGCGGCAAAGCGCTCGCTGGACAACGACCGATGCAGAATATTGACCCCTTCCCAATTTCCTCCAGGGCGAACCCCGTAAAAGCGACAAAAACGGTCGGCCTGCCCACCGAGCAGGCTGCGGATTTCCTGGTCCTGCCACACGTAAAATTTGCCCTCCACCCCTTCGGAATCAGCGTCCAGCGTGGCGTAAAATCCGCCGCGCGGGTCTTGCCATTCGCGGAGGACAAAGCCCAGGGTTTCGCTGATGATTTGTGCGAAGCGCGGTCGCTTTTCGACCTGATACGCCTCTGCGTATGCTGCGACCAGCAGGGCATTGTCGTAAAGCATTTTCTCAAAGTGGGGAACCAGCCAGTGAGAATCGGTAGCGTAGCGGGTAAAGCCGCCCCCCAAATGGTCGTAAATGCCCCCCGCCCCCATAGCCTCCAGGCTGTGCAAAGCGTGTTGGGTGGCTTTCGGGAAACTGGCTCCCAGCCCCTTCTGCCGGTCAGCGTGCCCATGCCGCAGCAAAAACCGCAGGCTCATCGACGCTGGAAACTTGGGGGCGCTTCCAAAGCCCCCGTTGCGCTCGTCGGCCTGCTTTAAGTGACTATCCAGCACCCGGCTCTGAAAATCCGGTCCAAAAAGCAGCGGTTCGCCCAGGTTCGCGGCCAAATTCAACCCTGGCCGCTGGTCAGCGCCAGAACCTGTTGCCCCCGAAACCCCTGCTAACGGCGCCACAAAACGCGCTTCCTGCTCCCGCATGTGCCCGAGCAGCATGTCGGCCTGTTCCTCTACCTTGTCGCGCTGCTCGCGGAACGCCTCCCGAACGCGGCGCAAAACGCTGGTCCAGGCGGGTCGCCCCGGCATGTCCGACGGTGGAAAATACGTGCCGCCCGTAAACGGCCTCCCATCCGGCGTCAAAAACACGTTGAGCGGCCAGCCTCCGGAGCCCGTCATGACCTGGACAGCGTTCATATAAATATGATCCAAATCCGGTCGCTCTTCGCGATCAATCTTGATGTTGATAAAATCGCGGTTCATAAAAACCGCCACATCGGCATCTTCAAAAGACTCGCGCTCCATGACATGGCACCAATGACAAGCGGAGTACCCAATGCTGAGCAGAATCGGCTTGTCTTCAGCCCGCGCACGCGCCAGCGCTTCCGGACCCCAAGGGTACCAGTCCACGGGATTATGCGCATGTTGTTGCAGGTACGGGGACGATTCGCCCGCCAATCGATTGGGCATAATAAATTTTATGTTTCTGGCGAAGGGCCCGCGTTCCCGAAGCAACTGCGAAGCTGCTCGCTATCCGTTTACCTCGCGCAGATAGCGCTCTATAGCGGCGGTCATGGAGGGCAGATCAGGCAGTGGAGCCTCCACGTCCAGGCGAAGGTTGTACTCCAACACCGCATTCTTTGTAGAACTGCCAAAAGCCGCAATGCGCGTGTTGTTCTGCTGGAAGTCCGGGAAATTGATAAACAGCGATTTTAGTCCTGCCGGGCTAAAAAACACGATCATGTCGTAAAAAATCTCTTTGAGGTCCGATAAGTCGGCAACAACCGTGCGATAAATGATGGCTTCCGCAAACTTGAAGCCCTTTTTGGTCAGGAAATCCGGAATCTCCGGGGCGCGAATGTCAGAACAGGGAAACAGAAAACTCTCCTTGTCCTTATGCTTGAGCAACAAGTCCAGCAGGCTTTGGAGGTTGCCTTTGCCGAAAAAAACTTTGCGCTTTCTATACTGGGTGTACTTCTGCAAGTAGAGGGCTACGGCCTCCGAATCGCAAAAGAATTTGAGGTCTGCTGAATGCTTGACCCGCAATTCTTCGGAAATGCGGAAGAAGTGATCAATGGCGTGCCGGCTGTTAAAGATAACCGCCGAAAATTCTTCAATATGAACTTTTGACTTTCGAAACTCCTTGCTGTCAATAGGATCCACCTGAATAAACGGGCGGAAGTCTATTTTAATGTGGTGCCTTTCCGCAAGTTCCAGATACGGAGACTTGCCTTCAGGCTTAGGCTGTGAAATCAGGATGGATTTCACAGGCCGCTTTGAAGGGTCCGCAGTCAAAACGTTGGGTTTAACCTTAGCCACCAAAAACTGTTTAACCAATTGATAACCAACTCGTTATACCTTTAATAGCAACGGCTATCGGAGCGATTTCGAGCGTGCAAATATACACAACAAAAGCAAACCCATTGTGGCGCAAAGATCCTGAGCCCACTTGAAGTCCCCTTAAGGACCGCCAACCAAACAAAAAAAGCAGCAAGACCACTGAAGTCAATACCCCCCACCCCCCTACCGGATCGGGCGCAAAACCGATCACAAAAAGAAAAGGCAACAACATGCCCCCGGCCAGCGCCTGCAGCAGGGTGATTTCAAACCCAAAAAAAGCCATCTCCTCCTCGGCCCGGAACAACAAGCCCGTGAGGCGGCGCAGCGCATCGCGAATAAAAAACACGAACATCACAGCCACCACACAGGCCAGGAGCGTGAGGTTTCCCAAACCGGGAAGCTCCGTCACCCTTAACCGAAGCAACACCAGCCAGCACCAGGTGCCCAGGGTAGCGGAAAACAACAGGAACAACAGGAGCCCGTGGGGCGTCAACGCGAACTCGCGGTCTCGCTGAAGCTGGTGCGCCAGGTTGCGGTTCCACAAGGCCCGCCACCATTCGCGCACATCGCGCGCAAACTGCACGCGGATGACGGCCAGCAAGACTACCAGGCCCAAAAGCCACAAGAACAACCAGTCCTTGTGATCCACGACCTGCCGGCTGCTCAGCCGCAGCGGTTGAAGATCGCTTTCTTCAACCACCGGCCGCAACCCTGGCGGGACAACATGGAGTTGATCCCAAACCCGTGGGTCAACGGCCTGGCGGGTCAAACGGTCTGCAGAATCTGCAGCCAGGGAGTCTGCCGGCCAAATCAGCAATCCGTCGTCGGGATGGCGTTGGGCGCTTGCCAGCCCCAAAAAAACCAACCCCAACACCAGCAACACGCTGGCGCGAAACGCCGCTGCACAGCGCACCGCCTCCCCTTTCGCCCGGAAGAAAAAACCGATGGTATTGCCCGAACCAAGCCTGTGCATGCGCTAGAAACGGTTGACGTAACCGAAGTGAATTTTGGCCTCTCGAAACGCGATGGGATTGCCCCGCTGGCTGCCCAGCGCGTACGAAAGTCCGAAAATACCGGCGGACGTTTCAAAGTCCAGCCCGGCGCCGAACCCGTAAGGCGTGTCCCGGCGATTGACCCCCAGCCGCTGTTCCTCCAGCCAGGCCAGGTCGCCAAAGATCGCAAAGCGGCTGTTCTGCCCGAGCAAAAATCGGTATTCGATTGTGGCAATGTGGAAATGATTGGCAAAAATGGATTCTTCGTCAAAGCCGCGCAGCCGCCGATAGCCGCCCAGGCGGAACAATTCGTTTTGCAGCAATAGCCCACCGCGCAACAATCCGCCCTGCCAACCCGCGTGAAAAACCGAGCGCGCGCCGACTGGCTGAAACCAGCCCAGCTTGCCGCTGAGCTGAAAACTGGCCTGCGAGCCGCTGATGCTGTCGTAAAGCGTGGCGTAGTCAAATTCCGGCTCACCGGGATCGTTTATAGCAGTGATGGCATTGTTTTGCAACACTTCGCGCCGCCCGGCGCTGCCGCGCAAGTAAACTGTCCAGCCGCGGCGCGGGTTGTAGCGGTAGTCCAGGCGCTCGCGCTGCACCGCCAAACCGTAGCGGTTTACGCCCACGTCCAAATTCGGGGGAAGGGCCCTGGTTACCCTGATCGACGCCGTGTCCGGGTTCAGAAGCACGTAGCGCTCGTTTTGCAAAAAACCCTCCAGGTAGTCCTGACCGCCAAACGAATAGCGCAGCCCGAAATCGGTGCCGCGTTCCAGAAACGAACTGTCGCGCAGATAAAGGTCAAAATCCAGGTGAGCGCCGATGGGCAAATACGGCAGGTAGGGAAAGACCAGGTTTAGGTCCAGCTCCTGCGTGCCGGCCTGCAAACGGCGGTAAATCAGCCTGATTTCTTCGCCAATGGCCAGCGTGTTGAACAATTGCAGGTTGGCCTCGCCGGTCAGCGCCAGTTTGCCGGTAATGGCCGAGTTTGGCAGCACACCCACCAGAAAATCAAACTGGTTGGCGTTGACCTCCGCTAAATACAGCCCGATCACCGCCCGGTCTGCAAAAAACTGCACCACAGGAGGCTGGGTTTCGCGCACAAAGCCGAGTTCGCGGATGCGGGACGAGATGGCGTTCACCGCAGACTCGTTGTAGGGCATGCCTTCGCGCAGCCCGAGGTATTGCCGCAGGTAGGCTGGCGAAAGCCGAATGCTCTCGCCGATCAGCCGAATGGAATCCAGGATGATGAGCCTGTAAGGACGCATGTACAAACTCGCTTCAACGCCCAAGGGCCCTTCGCCCGACGGCGGCGGCGTGAAAACAAAACTGTCCAGGCGCACTTCGGCAAAGGGGTAACCGTTGTCTTCGGCATAGCGCAACAGCCGCTCGGTCATGACCACCACATCGTCTGGCCGCACGGGTCGGTCCAGAAAATTGCGCTCCCGGAACCCCGCGCCGCGCAAAAAAGCTTCGTCCACATTGCCCGCATGCAGCGTAACCCAGCGCATTTCCGGCCCCAGGAACAACTCGGCATGCGTGGTGTCGCTGGTCTGGCTGGTGATCGTGGCGCGCGCTTGCAGGTAGCCGTCAGCCCGCAGGGTTTGCAGCAGATCCTCCAGCTCTTTTTGGGCATCAGTGGAAGTGCTCACGCTCTCTGGCAACTTGCTCACGCTTCCGGGCAACTTTTGTTTGCCGGGAAGGCTGGCCGAGTCCAGCAGGTGGATGGCCAGAAAATGCGAGTTTTGTGCGGCAAGCGAGCACGGTGCCAAGAAGCCCAGGCAGAGCAGCAACAGGCCCGCAAGTGCTGGCAAAACCCTACCTGGCATGGCTGGAATCTACGTTCATGTACCCTTTTGTCGGCAGGCCTGCCATTATTGCAATTTCCATTTTTCTACGCAGCTCGAAAATACGAACGCTGTAGTAGCGGCAATCGTGCGCGAAGCCGAGCTGCGCCGCGATTTCTTTGGAGCGCACTCCGGTAGCTCCCCTGCCCACGGCAGTCCCCCCACCCCCATCACCAGCCTTTACCTGGGCGGCGGCACTCCGTCGGTGCTGACACCGCCGCAATGGGAGCAGCTTTTTGAAGCGCTTTACCGGCTTTTCCCGATTGCTTCCGATGCCGAAGTTACGCTGGAAGCGAACCCCGATGACCTGGACGCGGACCGACTGGCCGCTTTGCGCCAAACGCCGGTAAACCGCCTGAGCATCGGCATCCAGAGCTTTCGCGACCAGGATTTGTCCTGGATGAACCGCGCCCACAACACGGCACAGGCGCGTACCTGCCTTGACCTTGCCGCGGCAGCGGGGTTCAGGCACGTCAACGCAGACCTCATCTACGGCAGCCCAGGCCTGGACGATGCCGCCTGGATGGCCAACCTGCAACAGCTTTTTACCGCAAATCCCGACCATATTTCTGCTTATGCTTTAACGGTCGAAACAGGTACGGCGCTGGCGCACTTTGTGCGCCAGGGCAAGTCTCCCAATACCGACGATGAGCAGGCCAGCCGCCAGTTCCAGCAAATGGAAGTCGCAATGGCAGAAGCCGGCTATGTGCACTACGAAATCAGCAACTTCTGCCGCCCCGGTGCATTTGCCCGGCACAACACATCATACTGGACCGGCGAACCCTACCTGGGCCTCGGGCCAGCTGCGCACAGCTTCATCGGAAACCATAGAAGTTGGAATGTTTCGCATAACATAAAGTATGTTACGCAGATTGAAGCAGGCCTACTTCCTTCCGAAAGCGAACAACTCAGCCCGGCCGACCAACTGAACGAATCGCTGATGACCGGTTTGCGGACAACCTGGGGAGTGGACCTGGAAGCTTTGCAAGTGCGCTTTGGCGAAAGGGCTTTTGCTGCAGTGGCTTCGTTGGCGCAACCTTGGCTGGACGGCGGGCAGCTTGCCCTGCGCGATGGGCATTGGTTCCTGACGGCAAGCGGGCGCTTCTTCGCAGACCGCATTGCGTCGGATTTGTTTTTGGTGGAGGAGGATGCGGCGCTGGTGGAGATGGGGTCGGAAGGTGCTGCAAAGCCTGTACTCAATATGGAGCGCACGCGGTTTTGGGAGTGCAAGGGATAATGTAGAATAAGCAGCGAGCAATCAATACAGGGAGAAAGATTTAGCTTTGCAACATGCCGGCAAGCAACTTCCTAACCTTGTGGTGTGGAGATTTAGGTTGCTTTTAAAAACCAGCAAGACAAGGGCCTTTCATTTTTTTATATGGATTTTATTAATGTGTATAAATATGTCAAAAATCAAATTGTTTGCCTGACTCTTTGATTAAAAAACAGTTTTTTTATGCTGATAATATATGAGTGACAAAAACATAATGACACCGAGTACTGCAAGCCTGAGTGGTCTGCTCGGAAATGGTCTTACCTATAAGGTCCCGGTTTTTCAAAGAGATTACTCTTGGAAAGATGACAACTGGATGGACTTATGGGAAGATATAAAAATTTTGTTGACTACTGGCAAGGACCACTATATGGGTGCGGTGGTCCTGCAGAAAATTGGTGACAAACAGTTTCTGGTGATCGATGGACAACAAAGGTTCACAACCTTAAGTCTTATAGCTCTTGCAACAATAAAAAGAATTCAAGATTTAATTGATGGCGGTATTGAACCTCAGGAAAATGCCGAAAGAATAAATGAACTAAGGAGAGGATTTTTAGGTCAAAAGGATCCTGCCTCGCTCCTATATTCAAGCAAGCTTTTTCTTAATGAAAACAATGACCCTTTTTATCAAAGAAATCTGCTGCAATTACAAGCGCCACAGAACGAAAAGACTTTAACGGACTCCGATCGACTGCTTTGGGCCGGATATACCTTCTTTTATATAAAAATCGGGGAACGCTTTCCCAATGCCAACGGATCTGACTTAGCAACCTTCCTGAGTAAATCAATTGGCGACAAAACAATGTTCATCAAAATTGAAGTGGAAGACGAACTCAGTGCATACACTTTGTTTGAAACACTTAACTACAGAGGGGTAGATCTGACTGTAACAGATTTGCTAAAAAATTATTTATTTTCTTTAATTACAGCCTCAGATCTCCGTATAGCAAAAGCAATCTGGAATAAGATAGCTACGAGTGTAGGAATAGAAAAATTCCCCGCATTTCTTCGGCATTTTTGGATTTCAAGAAAGCCATTGGTCAGACAAGAGCAACTTTTTAAAACCATAAAAAAAGAAATAAAATCAAATGAATCAGTATTTGATTTATTAAATTCCTTAGATGCATATGCTGAAATCTACTTAGCCCTTCAAGATCCTTTCCATGTCTATTGGCAAGGAAATAGAGAAAGAATGAAGAGAATTCGGGAAATGAAGTTGTTTGGGGTTAATGAGCAGTTGCCTTTACTTATGGTAGCCAAAGAAAAGTTATCTGATCAGGAGTTTGATCGAGCACTAAAGGTCGTTTCAATTATATCATTTAGATATAATATTGTGAGTAGTCGTCAGGCAAACAGAATGGAGGAGTTGTACAATAGTGTATCGCAGAAAATATTTAATAATTTAATAACTTCTGCACAAGGAATGTTTCGTGACCTTACAGAGCTTTATGTTTCTGACACTGACTTCTTGCACAATTTTTCTACCCTGGAATTATACTCATATGGTCGAAGCAAAAAGCTTGTCCGATACCTGTTGTTTGAGTTGGAGAATAGCTTCATGCAGGGCGGGGATAGGGACTTTGAGCTTGATCCTGGTACTATCGAACATATCTTGCCAGAAAATCCAGACGCAGGCTGGGATCAAGAGTTTCCTCATGCAATCAGATTAAACTTCACCTACAGATTAGGCAACTATACGCTTCTTGAAGATCATTTGAACAAAGCATGTCAAACAAT
The DNA here is from genome assembly GCA_016124275.1 of Bacteroidota bacterium. Classification (GTDB taxonomy): domain Bacteria; phylum Bacteroidota; class Bacteroidia; order Chitinophagales; family BACL12; genus WGOA01. The sequence continues at coordinate 1,728 of WGOA01000017.1, read as the reverse complement.
GCCATTTGAGAATAAGAAGCAATTTTATGTGAAAAGTCAGTATGAAATGACAAAAGCCTTAGACTTTAATGTTTGGAACCCAACCGCCTTGGACGCTCGACAATATGAGTTCGCGCGGAGAGCCACTTCAATCTGGAGAATTTCTTATGCTGACCAGGGATAAATTGGATCCCCACCTACCTCAACTCCCCCGCTGTCGTCACCTCCAACTCCTCTTCTTCCACCGGCATGTAGCGGTGCAAAAACCCGGCCAGCGCCCGATAAAACTCCTGACGGCTTTCCTCGCCCATGAACTGGTGCCCTTCGTCTGGCCGTTCTAAATAGTACACGTCGTTGCCCTGGGCATGCAGCCCTTCGACCAGATTGCGGGCGTGCTGAACGTGGACCCGGCTGTCATTGACGCCGTGGGCAACCAACAGCGGCGCGTAAATCTGGTCCAGATGGCGGCCGGGCGAAGCAGCATCCATGCGCAGGCTATCGCGGGCCGGATCGCCCACCATGGTCATGATCATGGCGCGGTAGGGTTGCCAGATGGGCGGGAGCGAGTCCACGTAGGCGAAGAGGTCGGTTAGGCCGCCGTAGCTGGCGCCGCAGGCGTAGCGGTCCGGGGTCAGGCTCAGGCCGGCCAGGGCGCAGTAGCCGCCGAAACTAAACCCGTAAATGCCGATGCGGTCCGGGTCGGCGATGCCCTGCTCGATGAGCCAGTCCACGCCATCGGTAAGGTCGTTCTGGATGCCGCCGCCCCACTGCCCAAAACCAGCGTTGGCAAACGCCCGTCCGTAACCGGTAGAGCCCCGGTAATTGACTTGCAGCACGGCGTAGCCGCGGTTGGCCAGCAATTGCACTTCGGAATTAAAGCCCCAGTAATTGCGGGTGCGCGGGCCACCGTGCGGGTTAACCACGACAGGCAGATTTTTGGCCTGGCGTCCCGGGGGAAGGGTCAGGTAGCCGTGGAGCGGCATTCCGTCTCTGGCGTTGAACTGGATGGGGCGCATCTCAGCCATTTCGTCCGGATTAATCTGCTCGTTGACATCGGCCAGCTTAGTCAATTTGTCGGTGCTGTAGTCAAACAGGTACCAGCTGCCCAGGTGGCGGTCGCTGTAGGTGCGCAGCACAAATCGGTTTTCATAATCGTCAATGGAGCTGACTTTGACCTCCACATCTGGCCCTAACTCGCGCTCCACGCGCTGCATAAACCGGGCGGCAGCGCTGTCCAGCCAGACCATTTGCCACTTGTCGTGCGCATAGCCTACCCACGTGAGTTTGCGGCGATTTCTGGAATAGCCCATGTCGTAAACGTCCACCTCAGGATGCTCGAAAATAACCTCCACTTCGCGGTTGTTCTCCAGGTCGTAGCGCACGATGGCCGCCTTGTCCCGGCCCAGGTTGCTGCTGGCGTACACGGTGGCATTGTCAAAATCAAAAAAGCGCGGCTCCATGTATTCCGTCCAGTCGGTGGTCAGTACTTTGCGGAAGGGCTCGTCTTCCGTGGCGCGGTAGAGCACGTTGGTTCTAATGCCGTCCGTGACACTAAAGGCCACCCGCAACTTGCCCTCGTGGTCCGCGACCCACCACGTAAAGGGCTCGCGCACGTTGCGGTTCTCGGCCAACTGACGTAGTTCGCCCGTTTCCAGATGCAGCCGGTAGGGCTCAAAAAGGCGCGGATTGTTGCGGTTCATGGAGATGATCATCTCATCCGGGAACGCCTGCAAGACATCGATGATCTCC
>WGOA01000033.1 GCA_016124275.1 Bacteroidota bacterium | reverse complement strand
TGTGCCTGCTGCCGCTGCGCTTGTATTGTGGGCTTACTCTCGCGCCATGCAGCACTGGCCCTTCGCCGGAAACCTGGCAGTGGCCCTGCTGGTGTCCCTGACCGTGTTGCTTCCCGCGATATTCTTCCCCGCCCAAGATTCTTTATCCAATTCCATAGTTGATGTTACGCTGGGGTATTTTGCCCTCCTGGCTGGCTTGTCCACCTGGACCAGGGAATGGGTAAAAGATCTGGAAGACCGCCCGGGCGATCAGCGCGCTGGTTCCCGCACGGCTGCTTTGGTCTTGAGGATTTCTACTAGCAAACGCTGCCTGTATGCCTTGATGCTGGCCCAAGCGGTTCTGGTGTTGTTGCCGCCTTTTGATTCGCCGCTGTTGCGTCTTTGGGGAATCCTGATCCTGGCCGGCTATGTGGTGCTGGCCCGGCAACTGCACCGGGCAATTGACCCTGCCTCCTTTCACCTGGCCAGCCAGACCGCCAAAATTGTTATGGCACTGGGCATTGCCTGGATGGCCCTGTTGGCTGGACAATTGGCTTGGACTACCTTTTGGGCATGAAGACCGTTTTGCTCGCTTCCAAATCGCCACGACGTCAGGAAATGCTGCGTCTTTCCGGGCTGCCTTTCCGCGCTGAAGCGGTAGATACCCCTGAGCAGGTGCCCGATGGGTTGAGCCCGGCAGCAGCAGCCCTGCACATTGCCCGGGGAAAAGCCGATGCCTCCGCGCAGCTGCTTCGCGATTCCGAAATTCTGCTCGCTGCCGATACCGTTGTTGCCGTGGGCGACCAACTTCTGGCCAAACCTGCAGACGTTGCCGAAGGCATGGCTATGCTGCGCCTGTTATCTGGAAAAACGCATGAAGTGATCACGGGGGTAGTACTCCGAAGCCGCCATGCGCGGGGCAAGCAGAGCCCTGATGCAGGCGGCGAACACGAAGAAGCGTTTTTTGCCCGCACCGAGGTAGAGTTTGCCTCGCTGTCCAAAGCCTTCATGCGCTACTATGTGGAGCAATTTCGTCCCTTTGACAAAGCGGGCGGCTATGCCATTCAGGAGTGGATCGGCCTGACGCATATTCTGGCCATCCGGGGCTGTTTTTACAACGTGGTTGGCTTGCCGATGCCGATGCTTTTTCCCAAGCTTTTGGCCCTGGGGGTACAGCCCCGGTAGGGTGGCAGCCAAACACCGGCTTGCTTGCGCTTGCGTTACTCCAAGCCCAGCTTCTTCTTCAACAAACCGAGCACGTTATCGCCATCCGGCGCATAGGCCAGCGAGCCGGTAGAAATGTCAAAAATCATGCGGTAGCCGTTTTCAACCGCTACTTCCTTGATCAGGGCTTGCGCGCGCAGGAGCACCGGCGCAAGCAACTCCTCGCGTTTGCGCTGCAACATGCTTTGCGAACCGCTTTCAAATTCCTTAATGCGTTTCTCCAGGGCCTGCAGATCCGAAAGCTTCGACGTGGCTACAAACTCTGAAACCGAGTCTTTAACCCGCATGTATTCCTGGAGTTTAGTATTGTATTCCTGCCCGTAAATGCTGTACTGCATCTGGATTTCCTTTTGGTACACCTCCATCAGCGAATCCGCCGTGCGCGACTCCGGCAGTAGATTGATCAGTTCCAGTGAGTTGATGTAGCCAAACTTGGTCCCGGTGTTCTGGGCCTGCACAAAGCTTGCAAGGGTCAACAAAAGAAGGGTGATGCCTGTTTTCATGGTTTGTTGGTAAGCGAGGGTCAGCAGCACTGCGGTAAAACGGTGGCGCGCTAAAGCACAAATTTAGGCAAAAGGCAAAGGGCTTTGATTCACCTTTGCACAAAGTTTGCTCCTTTACCTATGGAAGTAGAATTGTTTGTCCCCTGTTTTATCGACCAATTGTTTCCTCAGACCGGTTTTCAGACCCAGCGATTGCTGGAAAAGGCCGGTTGCACCGTTTTTTACAACCCGGCGCAGACCTGTTGCGGTCAGCCGGCCTGCAATGCGGGATTTTGGGCAGAGTCCAAAGCCGTTGCAGAGAAATTCATCCGCGACTATTCGGGCGAACGGCCGGTTATCGCGCCTTCGGGTTCCTGCGTCGGTTTCGTGCGCAATACGCTGGAGAAAGTCCTGGAAGAATCTCCCCTGCGCGGGGAGTATCGCGGCCTGCGCCATCAGGTGTATGAGCTCAGCGAATTCCTGGTGGACGTATTGGGCTACGATGATTTCGGGGCATCCCTGCCGCTGCGCGCCACCTACCACGATTCCTGTGGGGCCCTCCGCGAATGCGGCATCAAACAAGCGCCACGCAAGCTTTTGAGCAAGGTAAAGGGGCTGGAATTGGTCGAAATGGCGGATGTAGAGACTTGCTGCGGATTTGGCGGGACTTTTGCAGTAAAATTCGAGCCCATTTCAACCGGAATGGCTGACCAGAAGCTGGCAAACGCCGAGGCGACCCAGGCAGAAGTGATCATTTCAACGGATTTAAGCTGCCTGATGCACTTGCAAGGCTATGCCAGCCGCCAGCAGCAACCCATCCGCATGCTGCATCTGGCCGAAGTACTGACCAGCGGATGGTGAATGCACCATGAACCGATTGGTAAGCCTTTTTATCCTCCTGAGCGGGCTATGGCCCGCCATAGAGGCGCAAAGCCAGACCACACGGTGGGCAGACACCCTGATTGATTTCTCCAGCCAGTACAGCTCTTCGTACTATTCGGCCGGACAGGCCACCGGCCCGCCTGACACACCGCCCGACTTGCAGGAGCCTGCACCGCAAGCCTGGTCTCCGCTGGAACCGGACAACGGCGAAGCGTTCATCCGCCTCGGATTTACCCAAGGCTTGTCAGCCGTTCAGCAGATTGCCATCGTGGAGAGTCATCATCCCGGCGCCATTTACCGCGTGTTCCTGGAGAGCGGGGCAAGGTCGTGGATGGTTCACGAAGTCCTTCGCCCAACACCTGCCGCGCAGCCCTATCGCATTTACCGCATTTTCCTGGACGCTACGCCCTATACCGTCACGGGCATTCGCATCGTGCTGAACACGGCTCGCGCTCCCGGATTCAACCACCTGGACGCAGTGGGCATCACCGATGGCCGACAGCCGATAGAGCCCGTTATCGCCCTGGCTGATGTTGAAGCCGCAGGCGAACGCGAGTGGCTGGGCCCGGCCATCAACAGCGCTTATGCCGAAGTCCATCCTATCGTCTCGCCCGACGGTTTGCGGTTGTATTTTACGCGAAAGAACCATCCGCGCAACGCAGGTTCAAGGCTCCGCGATGACATTTGGGTCTCGGAGCGCGAGCAGAGCGGGGAGTGGAAGCGGGCGAAAAACGCCGGTGTGCCTCTCAACGATGCGGGGCACAACTACCTCAACGGCATCAGTCCGGACGACAACATGGCCTTGATTGCAGCCAATTACCAAAACCCGGACGAGCGCGAGCGCTTGTACCTGGCTCGGAGAAACGGCGAAAGTTGGAGCAAACCTGAGCCGCTGGACATTCCCGGCCTGGAGAACCAAAACGAATACGCCGCGTTTCACCTGGCAGCAGACACCCGCAGCATCCTGCTGTCGTTGGAGCGCGAAGGTGGATACGGGTATAAAGATTTATACGTATCATTTAAGAACGAAAGCGGTCAGTGGTCGCCGCCTTTAAACCTGGGGCAAGGCGTCAACACCATCGCCGATGAAACCACGCCTTTTCTGGCCCCAGATGGCCGCACCTTGTACTTCACCACCACAGGACGTTACGGATACGGGAGCTCGGACATTTTTGTCAGCAAGCGCCTTGACGATACCTGGCAGCGCTGGAGCGAGCCGCTGAACCTGGGCCAGGCCATCAACAGTGCCGGATGGGATGCCAATTTTTCGCTGCAGGCCGATGGCGAGTACGCATACTTTACCTCCTTCAATCCGGCCAGTCAATCGGAAGACATAGGCCGCATCCGGCTCAAACCAGAAGGAGACCAAATTGAACAGGTACTGGTGGTTAATGGGCGCGTCCTGGACCGCCTGACCCGAAAACCACTGCCGGCAAGCATCATCTACGCCCGCGAAGCAGATGGCCGCGAAGTGGGCCAGGCCGCTTCCGAATTGCCATCGGGGCACTACCAGATTGTGTTGCCCGGTGGGGAAGCCTACCGGTTTTTTGCCCGTACCCAAGGCTATTATGCGCTCACGGAAGTCCTGGATTTGCGCCAACTTCCGGAGTTCGGTGAAGTGGAGCGCAACATCTTAATGGTGCCCATCCGCACTGGCGAGATCATTCCCCTTCCCGGGGTGACCTTCGCCCCCAACAGCAATGCGCTGCAGGAGTCTTCGTTCGCAGAGCTGCGCCGCGTAGCCCTTCTTCTTCAGGATCATCCCAACCTTCGCATGGAAATAGCCGGCCACACCAACGATCGTTGTGACCAGTCGTTTTGCCAGGAACTCTCCGAGAAACGCGCGCGGGCTGTGCAGGCATTTTTGGTGGAACAGGGGGCTGATCCAGTCCGGATCATCGCGGTAGGCTACGGAAAACAAGTGCCCGTTCAGGACAACAGCACAGAAGAAGGCCGGGCGGCTAACCAACGCGTGGAGTTGCGGATCCTGAAGGTTGACTGAGCAGCAGGGAGCATGTTTCTTTGATGCTGGCTAGCTGAAAACTGCCAGGGCCTCTTTTTCAAGGCAGCGCCAGCATGGCGTTGAACAGCGGTTCAAGCGCAGTTCGAAGGGCGGGTGAGCCCGTTTCGGCATTGTTAACAATGACGCAGAACGGGTAGCGCTGCCCGGATCTGCCGTTGACAAAACCGGCATAAGCCCGGGTGCCGCTCAGGCTTCCGCTTTTGGCGGCGATGCGCCCTGGAGCTTCCGGCATCAGGTTGCGCAGGGTGCCGCTTTGTCCGGACAGCGGCAAACTTTGATAAAACGCGTCCGCCCAGGACTGGCGTTGACTCCATACCATAATGTTTGCCATGCCCAAAGGCGTAACTGTATTTCTTCGCGAAAGTCCGCTGCCGTCGTCAAGATTCCAACCGGTCTCGGCAATTCGCGGTCGTTCTTTGAGCCATGCTGCCAGGGCCCTTCGCCCCCCATCCACACTGGGGTTGCCGGTTTGTTGCCCCAGCGCCCGCAAAAAACTTTCCGCGTAGCTGTTCAAACTCTTTTCATTGGTCCAACGCACCAGATCGCGCAACGCGGGGGAGTAGCCCACCCAAATTTCACGCACCATTTCCGGCCGCGCTTTCCATTCGGGTGAAAAGCCACTTGCTTCAGGCGTCAGCAGCGCCGATGCTGCTCCTTGTTCCACGGCAATCCCCGCTGCCTGCAAAGCCAAAAGCAACCGTTGGGCTGCGGCCAGATCCGGGTCAGGCCAGGCACCTTCTACCGAAAATTCCGATTGTCCTGCCGGCAAGGTGCCGCGCGCATAAATGGTCTTGAACCCTGGCGCTGCATAGAGGTAACATTGGTCGCCAGAACCGGGGCTACCCGAGCGGCATTCGTTGACCCAAAGCCAACCGGGAAGATTGGGCTTCACGCTGAGCAGCACGGTTGGCGCACCCACCTGAGCCGGTGTTTTGAACGTCAGGAAACTTCGGTTTTCATCAAACGACAAGCCCGTCAAAACAGGGGCGTAATAATTGCTCATGTCGTCCCAGGCCCAGCCCCCGGGAACTTCCGGCGCCCCGTAAAAGCGGCCGTCGCCGATGACCTGGCCACTGATCCGGCTGATGCCTGCAGCGCGAACAGCTGACACCCATTCTTTGAGGAGTGCCTCAGCACCTGGGAGCCCCGCCCGGTTGCTGCCCAAGGAGGGATCACCTTGGCCAACCAACCAAACATTCCCCTGCAGGACGCTGTCCTGGACCGTCCCGTCCACCAGCAACGTTGTTTGGAACCGATGGTCCGGGCCGAAGATGTCCAGTGCGGCTGCGCAGACTACTGCCTTGAGGGTTGACGCCGGAAGAAAAGCCCGTTGGTCCTGGTAGCCAAACAAAACCTGGCCATCCGGTTGCATCAAACTAAACCCGACCTGGGCTGCTGAAAATCCCGGCGATTGCTCCAGTTTCTCCAGCAGTTGAGACCAGGCGGCCACCGATGCACCGGGCTGTGCAATGGCGGTGAACGCAGAGAAGAAGCTAACGAAAAGCCAAAGCAAGCCCTGTGGCCTGCCCATGAACGTATGTTCAGGAAGTAAAGCGCTGGAAAATAGACTTTTTAACCTCTTCAATGGGATAGGATCGGCTGTGAAGCACATATTGGTTGCTGCCCCCGTCCAGACATGCATAGAGAAGGATGGCTTCCTGTTTGTGATTGGGTACGCCTAACTCTTTTAACAAAGCCTCTAAGGAAGCCATGATAAATGCATGGAGAGCGTTCAGCTCTTTCAAAAACAATTTTTGTACCGAAGGCTGCATGCGCACCGAGTAAAGCAACCGGTAGAACATCAAATTTTTGTGCACTACCTGAAACATTTGTTCCACAAAATGCTCAAACCTTCGTTCGGGTTTGCTGAACTCCTCTGTAATGGTCAATGATTTTTTTATATCAACTAATGTTGTGTCAAAAATTTCTTTCAGCACAGCATTTTTGCCGTCAAAATAGGTGTACAAAAGTCCCAGGGAAATGCCTGATTCCTGTGCAATCATACGAATCGTAGTGGCATCATACCCGTGCTTTGCAAACAACTGAAGAGATACCTTGATAATTTTTTCCCGCTTGTCGGGTTTGTTCGGTTGTTCTTTTGGCATAGCCTCGTGCTTCAGATCGTGAACGATTGTTCAATTTATCCCAATTGGGAGAACAAACAAGGAATCTCGGAAAAATTCCCTCAGCAAAACGCAAACAAGGTGGCAGGAGCGGGAAGAGGCGGAAACCCTGACCAAGACCAACCGTTCGGCAATATTAGGAATTCTCTCAGAAATGGTGAGTACCCTTGATGCAGTCGCAAGGCGATTGGCGTTGATTTAACAGCAACCGCCAAAGGAAGCGCCAGCCCCTATCGCAGTTTGCCGCGCAAGATGACGCTTTGCACGGGATCTGTTCCAAAGGCATAAGGCAGGTAGGCCAGGCTTGGCGCGGGCTTGGTAATCAACAAGTTGGCTGTCTTGCCAACGCAAATGCTGCCGAGTTCCTGCTCCAGTTCCATGGCGCGTGCACCGTTTAAGGTAGCTGCATTGACCGCTTCTTCGGGCGTCATGTTCATTTGAATGCACGCAAGAGAAAGCACAAAAGCCATGCGCCCGGAAGGGCTGCTGCCCGGATTGTAATCGCTGGCCAGGGCTACCGGGAGGCCGGCGTCGATCATCGCGCGGGCAGGAGGGTAGTGCAAGCGCAGAAAAAAGGCAGTGCTGGGCAAGAGCGTCGGCATGGTTTCTGAACCGAGCAGCGCCGCAATTTCGTCTGGTCCGGTGCACTCCAAATGGTCCACAGAAACTGCGTTGTGCTTGACCCCAACCTGAATTCCCCCGGAATAATCCAGCTCGTTGGCGTGAATTTTTGGCTTGAGGCCATACCGCCCACCGGTTTCCAGGATACGGTCCGTTTCGTCCACCGTAAAAAAACCCCGGTCGCAGAACACGTCCACGTACTGCGCAAGTCCTTCGGCGGCCACGCGGGGAATCATCTCGTTGCAGATCAGGTCTATGTATTTTGAACGATCGTTCCAATATTGCCGGGGAAGGGCATGAGCGCCCAGGAACGTCGTTCGTATGCTGACCGGACTGATCTCGCTGAGCCGGGCCGCAACCCGCAGCATTTTTAATTCGCTGTCCGTGTCCAGTCCGTAGCCGCTTTTGATCTCGACGGCTCCTGTACCGCTGTCCATGATTTCGCCCAGGCGCAACCAGGCCGATTCCAGCAGCTCGCCTTCGGGCGTGTCGCGAAGTCGCTGCGCGCTGTTGAGAATTCCCCCCCCCCGGGCGGCAATTTCCTCGTAACTCAAGCCCTTGATGCGGTCCACAAACTCCCCCTCCCGCGCTGCCGCAAAGACCAGGTGCGTGTGCGAATCGCACCAGGCGGGCAGCACGAGTTTGCCCCGGGCATCCATGACCCGTTCCGCCCGATCCGGGCAGGATTCCATGGTCCCAAAGCCCGCAATTTTCTCCTCTTCGCAGAGCACCCAGGCGTTGTTCAGCGCAGGCAGTTCAGCCATGGCGGCTCCTTTCAGCACCCGGCGATGCGGCCCGGGACCCTCTTCCATCTGAAACAGGGTCTGGATGTTCTTGATCAACAGCGACATAGACTTTACCTTGCGGGCAAAGTTAGGCTCAGGCAGCGCTAAAAACCGCAGGGCTATAAACCGCTGCTGAAGCGTTGCCGCCCGGAACCCGCGCCTCCATTACCTTTGCCCCATGCCCGGAAACTCTTTTGGCCAGTCCTTTCGCATTTCTACCTTCGGTGAGTCCCACGGCCCGGCGCTCGGTGTCATCATTGATGGTTGCCCGCCGGGCATCGCATTTGATCAGGAGCGCCTGGAGCGCGATATGGCCCGCCGCCGGCCCGGCCAAAGCGCCATTGTGACGCAGCGCAAAGAAGGCGATGCTGTGGAAGTGCTCAGCGGCGTTTTTCAAGGCCGCACGACGGGTACGCCGCTGGCGCTGCTCATCCGAAACACCGACCAGCGCTCCAAAGACTACGGCCATATTGCTGAGGCCTACCGACCCTCGCACGCTGATTTTACGTATCAAATTAAATACGGCATAAGAGATTTCAGAGGCGGGGGAAGGTCGTCCGCGCGCGAAACAGCCGCTCGGGTGGCCGCGGGTTCTGTGGCTTCCATGTTCCTGGAAGCCCAGGGCGTTTTTTGCCGCGCATGGGTCAGCCAGGTGGGGCACCTGCAGCTCAACAAGCCTTATGCAGCGCTGGATTTGAGTTTAACAGAAAGCAATCCCGTGCGCTGCCCTGACCCGGACATGGCTGCCCAAATGGAAGCCCTGATCCGCGAGGTGCGCAAAGACGGCGATACCGTCGGCGGAGTCATCAGTGCGGTATGCACGGGTGTGCCGCCCGGCTTAGGCGAGCCGGTCTTTGACAAACTTCACGCCGATTTGGCCAAGGCCATGATGAGCATCAACGCCACGCGCGGATTTGAATACGGTTCCGGGTTTGCCGGCGCTCCGCTGCGCGGTTCGCAACATAATGATGCTTATGTTGTGGAGGACGGGCGCATTTCCACCGCAACCAACCGCAGCGGCGGCGTACAAGGCGGCATCAGCAACGGCATGGACATCGACTTTCGCGTGGCCTTTAAGCCGGTAGCCACCATCATTCCGCCCCAGGAAAGCGTGGATCGGCACGGCGATGCCGTGACGGTTGAAGGCAAGGGTCGCCACGACCCCTGTGTCCTGCCGCGCGCAGTGGCCATCGTGGAAGCCATGGCTGCCCTGGTTTTGGCCGATCATTGGCTGCGCTACCGCGGCCAGGGGCATTTCCAGGATCCGGAAGCCGCCCAACAAGACGCCCCCGGCATCCGGGATTTTCCGCACCCATGAAACTTGCGCTCCATTGGAAAATTGGCCTGGGCATGGCGCTGGGCATAGCCTGGTCCTTCCTGTCCATCGCACAGGGGTGGAGCGAATTCACCTTGGCCTGGATAGACCCCTTTGGCGAAATTTTTATACGGCTGCTCAAGTTCATCGCGGTGCCGCTGGTGCTGTTCAGCATCATCAGCGGCATTACCGATCTGGCGGATACCCGCAAACTCGGGCGGCTGGGCATCAAAACGTTGTCCGCTTACCTGGCCACAACCGTCATCGCCGTCTCGCTCGGTTTGCTGCTGGTTAATCTGATCAATCCGGGCAAAAGGGTTCCACAGGAACAGCGGGTGCAGTACCGCATTCAATACGAGCGCTGGGCCGAGCAGGCAGGAGTTCCGCTCAAAGACGGCCGCAGCCTGCTGACCGATCCGGCCTATGCTGAAGCTGTTGCCGCTGCCGGCGCGGAGCCCGTGGTGCCCGAATCCATACGAGAGAGCGCGGCCAATACCCTGCGCAGCGATCAGCCCAGGCCTTTGCAGCCGTTGGTGGACATGGTGCCCAGCAACGTCTTCGGCGCGCTGGTGGACTCCTCCATGCTGCAGGTCATCTTCTTCGCCGTGTTTTTCGGTATTGCGCTGCTGTTTTTACCGGGCGAAAAGGTGCGTCCCGTTAAGCAACTGGTGGACGGCATCAACGAAGTTTTCCTCAAAATGGTGGATGTGGTCATGCAGGCTGCACCCTACTTTGTGTTTGCGCTCATGGCGGGCATCCTGGTTAAAATGGCGGGATCCACTTCGGAGCTTTTTGGTATTTTTTCCTCGCTGGGTTGGTATGCGCTGACCGTCCTGGGCGGGTTGGCCGTATTGGTTTATGTCGTTTATCCGCTGTTGTTGCGCGTTTTTGTCTTCGACATCGGGTACCGCGATTTCTTTCGGGGCATCGGCCCGGCGCAACTGCTGGCTTTTTCGTCCAGCTCCAGTGCGGCAACGCTTCCCGTAACCATGGACTGCGTGCGCGAAAACCTGGGCGTCTCGCCGCAGGTGTCCTCGTTTGTTCTGCCTATCGGCGCCACGGTAAACATGGATGGCACAAGTTTGTACCAGGCCGTCGGCACGGTTTTTCTGGCCCAGCTTCACTGGGTTGACCTGACCATGGCCCAACAACTCACCATCGTGCTAACCGCCACGCTGGCTTCCATTGGCTCCGCTGCGGTGCCCAGTGCCGGGCTGATCATGATGATGGTGGTGCTTATCTCGGTAGGGCTGCCGCCGGAATGGGTCGCCATCATCCTGACCATTGACCGCCCGCTGGACATGTGCCGCACGGTGGTCAACGTTACCGGCGATACGGTTATCTCCGCTGTGGTAGCCAAATCAGAAGGCGAGTTGAACTACGTGCACAAGGATCGCGTCAACAATTTGGAGTTGTAAGAACCATGCGTCAACTATTCATCACAGGAACAAGCCGTGGCATTGGCCGGGCCATTGCCGAAGCCGCCTGCGCTTCGGGCTTGTTCCGGGTAACGGGCTATGCGCGCGGGTCCGGACCGGAGCATCCGGCGTACACCCACGTGACCTTGGATTTGAGCGATGCGGCTGCGCTGGAGACCTTCGCCTTTCCCCCGTTGGAGGATAACATTGAACAAGTGGTGCTGATCAACAACGCGGGCATGCTGGGTCCGGTCGCGCACCTGGGCAGCTTTGATGCGGCAGCGATAGACGCGACGGTTCGGGTCAACCTGACGGCGCCACTGGTGTTGAGCAATGCGTTCATCCATGCATACAGTCATTTTCCGGCACCGAGGTTGATCGTGCACGTGTCCACGGGGGCAGCCACGAGCCCTTACGATGGCTGGTCCTTGTATTGCAGCACCAAGGCCGGGCTGGACATGCTGGCGCGGGTGCAGGAACGCGAATTGGCTATGCGAAAGGACGGCTGGCCCTTTGCGGTGCGAGCTATTGCCCCTGGCGTGGTGCAGACGGCTATGCAGGCCACCTTGCGCGCTTCGGATGCAAGCGGATTTTCGCTCAAGCAAAAGTTCATCGAGCTTGATGCGCAAGGGCAACTCAGCGATGCGCGGCAGGTAGGGGAGGCCTACCTCCAGGTAGTGCTCGCCATTGGCGATGATCCGGCCGCTTATCCCGATTTGATTACGCGTATCCCGCCTTTGGCGTAGCTTTCGGATTCATGACTATTCTGCTTACCGGTGCTACCGGGTACATTGGCAAGCGGCTGCTGCCCGCTCTGCTGGACTTGGGTCACCATATTATATGTTGTGTCCGGGATAAAAAAAGATTTCCTGTGGATGGCGTGTTTGCCCATCCGAACATTCAATTGTTGGAAATTGATTTTACTCAGCCGGTTAAAGAAATTCCCGCCGTACGGGATGTTGAAGTGGCCTATTATTTGATCCACTCCATGAGCGATGCCGATGGTGATTTCCAGGAGTTAGAAGCGGTATCCGCCCGCAATTTCAACCAACTCATTGAGCAGACCAGGGCGCGACAATTGGTGTATTTGGGTGGTATTGCCAATGAAGCTGTGCTCTCGCGCCATTTGGCTTCGCGGAAAAAAGTAGAAGTTATCCTTGCCGAAAGCGGCGTGCCGCTTACCGTCATTCGCGCCGGCATTATTGTCGGTTCGGGAAGCTCCTCGTTTGAAATCATCCGCGATCTGGTGGAGAAGTTGCCCTTTATGATCGCGCCCAAATGGCTGAACACGCGTATTCAGCCAATCGCCATTCGAAACATCCTGGAATATTTGGTTGGGGTGTTAAACCATCCTCAAACACTGAACAAAAGTTTTGATGTCGGCGGTCCGGAAGTGTTGACCTACAAACAAATGCTCTTGCAGTTTGCCGAAGTGCGAAAATTGCGTCGCTGGATTGTAACGGTGCCGGTTATGTCGCCGCGAATTTCCTCCTATTGGTTGTATTTTGTTACTTCAACCTCCTATCGCCTGGCGGTGAACCTGGTCAACAGCATGAAAGTTGAAGTGGTGGCCGCAGACAATGCGCTGGAACAAATACTGGGCATAAAACCCATGACTTACCGACAGGCGGTGGAACTGGCCTTTCAACGCATCGCGCAAAATGAAGTCCCGTCGTCGTGGAAGGATGCGTTGGGCTCCAGCTCGGACCAGGCTTCGCTGGCGGAGCACATCAACATGCCCGTTCACGGATGCCTGATGGACAGTCGGGCGATGCGCATCAGCGGCGATGCGGCCCGGGTGTTGGACAACATTTGGGCGGTAGGCGGTCGCCGGGGCTGGTACTACGGCAACTGGCTGTGGCAAATCAGAGGTCTCATGGACAAGTTGGCCGGTGGGGTGGGCTTGCGCCGGGGGCGACGCAGTCCGGTTCACCTAAACAGCGGCGACGCGGTAGATTTTTGGCGCGTTCTGGTGGCCGATCGGTCCGGCCGCCGCCTGCTGCTTTACGCAGAAATGAAGCTGCCGGGCGAAGCCTGGTTGGAGTTTCGCATAAAAAGCAAGGAAGACGGTGAATATTTGCAACAGATCGCCACCTTTCGACCAACGGGTGTGCTGGGTCGCCTTTATTGGTATACGGTTTCACCGCTGCATTTTTTTGTGTTCGGAGGAATGATCCGCAATATGGAACGTTATGGTCGCTAACAGCAAAAATTTACGCGCGCAACTCTGGGTGAACGCCCGAATCTTGAATCCCGATGGGGCTGCGCATCAGGCACTTTGTATGCAGGGCGAAAAATTACTGGCCTTGGGCAATGAGGCCGCGATGCGCCAGTATTGTGCGGCGCTCCCCGAAGGTTTTGACACCGTTGATCAAGATGGGGCTTTCGTCTATCCCGGTTTTCGCGACCCGCACGCGCATCTGCTTTATTTGGGCTTGGCCAGCTACCAGGCCGATTTGAACAATTGTTCAGGGCCTGAGGAGGTCGTCGAACGGTTGCAGGAGTTTGCAGCAAGCGCTGTGTCGGAAGGGCAGGGAGGCGAATGGCTCCTCGGGCGGGATTGGAACGACAGCAGCTGGCCGGAGGGCGCGGACCTGGATCGCGACTTGCTCGATGCGGCCTTCCCCGATCGTCCGGTGTACCTCAGCCGGGTGGATCGCCATGCGGCTGTGGTCAATACGGAAGCCCTTCGACGGGCAGGTCTTGAACGAGCCCAGACCTTAGCAGGTGGACATATTGCCGAGCGCAACGGCCGGCCGACCGGTCTGCTGGTGGATGAGGCCATGAACCTGGTTCGCCGGCACATCCCCGAGCCAGACGCGGGTCACGAGCGGGAAGCGCTCCTGCGCGCTCAGGACCTTTGCTTCGCTGAAGGCCTGGTTGGCGTAGCGGACATGGGCCTCAGCCTGTCGCAATACCAGGTGCTCCTGGCTGCACAGGCAGAAGGCGCCTTGAAAATACCCGTTTACGGTACGCTCACGCCAGACGCAGCAACCGAAGCCCATTTTCGGCGCGAAGGGCCTTTGTACAGCGAGCGGCTGACGCTGCGCGCGTTTAAGTATTACGCGGATGGGGCGCTGGGCTCGCGCGGGGCGCGCCTGCTTGAACCCTACGCCGATTCGCCCGGAAACCAGGGGCTGTGGATGCACCCGCCCGACTACCTGCACGCCCAAGCGAAACTCAATGCCGACCAGGGTTTCCAAACCGTCACCCACGCTATTGGCGACGCGGCGGTTCGGCTGGTGCTTGATGTGGTGGAGCGCGCGGCTCCGAAGGCCGACCACCGCTGGCGCGTGGAGCATGCCCAGATTGTTCACCCGGATGACGTGCCTCGCTTCGCTCGTCTGGGCGCCTGGGCTTCGATTCAGGCGTGCCATGGGGTTTCGGATCGGCGCATGGCTGGCTTTCGGCTCGGGGCTGATCGGCTGGCCCAAGCCTACCGGGGTCGCACACTGCTGGACGCGGGAGCGCGGCTCGTCAACGGTACGGACTTTCCCATAGAACCGGTCAGTCCGTTGCGCAGTTTTGCGGCGGCTTGTCTGCGCGCCGAAGGCGAGGCCTTTTTGCCGGGCGAAGGGCCTTGGTCGCTGCCCGCCGCTGCCCGACAGACGGAACCCTTTCGCCCGGAAGAAGCACTGACCCGAAAGGAGGCGCTGTTGGCCATGACCGCCTGGACGGCCGAGGCGCAGTTTCAGGAGGGGGAATGCGGCCGTTTGGAAGCGGGGCAGTACGCGGACTTGACTGTGCTGGACACCGACCTGATGACGGCCGGTCCGGAAGGGCTGGCTGGAGCGAGGGTCTTGCGCACCGTGGTTCGCGGCGAAGAAGTCTATTCGGCTGGTAGGTCTTAATTTGGCAGCCTTAATTGAGCATTATGACGGATTCTACACCCGCCGGCGCAGGAGCTGGATGGCGCAACAACCGCCTGGTTGGCTTTGCCCTGGTCACGCTGGCCTATGTGCTGGCCACCTGGGCGGGCATCGCGGCTGTTCGCGCTACGCTGACTCCAGACCCTTTTTGGCAATTCGGCATAGCCGATTTTGTGGCCACATGCGTGGTGTTTGCCTTTAGCGTGGTCTTCCGCAACTCCAGTTTTTACGATCCCTATTGGAGCGTTAAACCGGCTATCGCGGCCGTTTGGCTGGCCGTTTTTCCGCCCGTTATGAGCTTTGTAGAGCCCGACCCTACGCGCCTGCGCATGGTGGTCCTGCTGGTGCTCCTCTATGCCGCGCGTCTGACCTGGAACTGGGCCCGAGGCTGGACCGGTCTGGACCATGAAGACTGGCGTTACGTAGACCTGAAGCGCAAAACAGGCAAGGCCTACTGGCTGGTCAGTTTCAGTGGCATCCACTTTTTTCCTACCGTATTAGTGTACTTGGGCTGCTTGCCGCTGTTTCAGGCCCTGCTCAGCGGAAGCCGCGCTTTTGGTTTTCTGGATTTGATTGCCGCGGTGGTTTTGCTCGGCGGCATTTTGATGGAAGCCACGGCTGACCAGCAACTTCGCCGCTTCCGCCTGACCAACAAAGACCCCAAGCGCATTTTAGATACCGGGGTGTGGAAGTACTCGCGCCACCCCAACTATTTTGGGGAGATGCTGGTTTGGTGGGGCGTGGCGCTCTTTGGATTTGCCGCCGGAGGAATGCTCTGGTACACGTTCGCAGGGGCCTTGGCCATTACCGCGCTGTTTGTTTTCATCTCCACCCCGATGATTGACCAGCGGATGCTGGAGCGCCGTCCCGGTTATGCTGAACGCATCAAACGCGTGTCGGCCTTGGTGCCGTGGAAGCCTGCGGCCTAACCTGATCAGGACGCTTCAATCCGCCCGCCGCCGCTGTACACGTTAAACCGCCCGTCCCGCACAAAGCCGAGCAGGGTAAGGCCGTGCGAAACTGCCAGATCTACGGCCAGTGTGGAAGGAGCGCCAACGGCAGCCACCATGGGAATGCCCGCCGCAATGGCTTTCTGAATCAGTTCGAAGGACGCGCGTCCGCTGAGCATCAGCACGTGGTTGTGCAAGGGCAGAAGCCCCTTCGAAAAGGCCCAACCTACTACTTTGTCTACCGCATTGTGGCGGCCGACGTCTTCGCGCAGCACGCGCAGCTCGGGTTCTTGGCTTTTTAGCCTGAACAACCCGGCGGCGTGCAAACCACCGGTATCCTGAAAGGTTCCCTGCGCTTGCCACAACAGGTTTGGCAAGGTGCTAATTTGATCGGGGCTAAGGTGCGGACCCTGGGAAAGTGGGGCAGCGGACAACGTGATCCTCACGGCATCCAGCGAAGCTTTCCCGCAAACGCCGCAACTGGAGGTGGTGTAAAAATGCCGGCGAAGCCGCTCCAAATCAGGCGTTTGGCCGGGTTGAAGGTTGACCCGAACCGTGTTTTGGCTTTGACCGGAAGCACAGAAAGCATCGTCGTGTTCCGCGTTTGCCAATTGCTCTGGCGCGCTTAAAAGTCCCTCGCTAATGAGAAAACCAAGGGCAAGCTCAAGGTCCTGGCCGGGCGTTCGCATGGTAATGGACACGGATTGCTCCTCAGTGATTCCCGCTGAATTGACCCAGGAAAGCCGGATTTCCAAGGGTTCTTCCACCGCAAGCAGATCCATTTCCGGGGTTGCTTTGCCTGCATGGTCTCTGCTTTTGTGGCGTTCACTTGCCGGGGGAGGGGCGGTTGGTGTATCTGCCGCAGGGGGGGCCTTGCTTGGGTCCGGGCTGGCCTGGATACGGAAAACCGGGCGCGTTGCGCTTCCGTGTGCATCCAATGCGGAGGGATCCAAGCTATCCATGTTCTAAAATTAAGGGGAAATTAGCGGTAACCTTGCGCGTGTTCGGGTTCGCCCGATAGCAGCATCGTTGCCTTCACACCTGGATTAAGCCTATGAGCGACAAACGGACATACCATCCCATCGGCATTCTTCAACGCCTTTCCAAGCATTTGGAGGAGCAGAACTGGTTTGCGGTTGGGCTCGAAATCCTCATTGTGGTGATCAGTATTTTCCTGGGGTTCCAGGTTACGGCAAGCTATGAATCGCGCAAGAATCTTCGCACAGAAGCCGTTTATCTGGACGAGTTGCGCGAAGATTTTCAAGCCAATCGCGCGCTGGAAGACAAAACATTGGGCAGGCTGGAAAGCATTTTGCCTCAACTCAGAGGCTTAATGGAGCAAAGTGCCTTGGCAGAACCCACCTGGAGTGTTGCCGAATTGAACACGGCGTTTTCTAATCTCTGGCAAATGCCTACGTTTTACAGCACCGACCGGGCCTACGACAACATTCTGGGTTCCGGTGAACTCAAGTTGATACGCGACAGAAAACTCAAGAAGGAAATTTCAGAATACTATTCCTCACTGGAATTGCTGCAAATTGTTCAGAATACGCATGAACTGGAGCTGGTTCAAATTCTGATGCCCTATGCCGTCGCCCAGTTGGATTTTCAGGCGGTTCACTTGACCAGAAGCGATGACTACCCCGTGCCTGCCCCCGTAGAGCCTGACCGCATCCTGGAGGTTTTGCATACCCGTGAATTCCGCGGTGTGCTCACCACCAAATGGGACATTTTAACGGATTTGCTTGATTTAAACCGAAGTTTGAGCAAAGAAATTGATGAGGTGCTGCTTCAGCTGCCATAGCATTTTATAAGCTATGCACAGCTAATAAAATGTTATGCACAACATTTTATTGATCGTTGTTGTTTTGCAGCGTGGTTAAATCTTTCGGGATAAACTCCTGAACACGGAGTTTGGGCAAAATTCGAAACACGGCACGTTCTCCTTTATTGAACATTTGTTCAATTATTTCGCTGGCTTTTCCACTCCAAATGCCCACCAACGGCTCAGGATAGGGCCTGTCCGGATGGCGGCAGAGCAAAGCGTGGGGGGCCTGGGATTGTCCGGGTTCTGGCTGGAGCAGGAGAGCTTGGTTGGGATGGGCTTCTGTCTCCTCTGCACCCTGTTGGCAAACCCGCCACGCAGCGCAAAGCTCCTGAATCAACGCGGCATGCATGTTCGGCAGGTCGCAGGGCAGGACGAACCAATCCGCGTCGGGGCGGAAAGCAAAAGCGCTGTAGAGCGCGCCCAATGGCCCTTCGCCCGGAAACAGATCGGGGAGTACATGGGGGCGGATCGCTGCATTTGGAGGAATGGATGCGCACTGTTCAGGTCGCAGCGAGAGCCAAACCTGGTCGCAACCCGTCAGAAGCAAATGCCGGAAATGCTCGCGTGCAGGCAAAGGTCCGATGGGCATCAGCCCTTTGTCGCGGCCCATGCGGCGGCTAAATCCCCCGGCCAGAACGAGGCCGAACAAGGGAGGGTTGGGCGGCCGCACCTTCATGACACCAGCAAATTGCAACCGCGCACATCGCTGGCGTCGAGGCGGCCAAGTACTTCGAAACTGGCGTCGGGGTGCATTCGGCCCAGGTCGTCGGTAGCGATGAAGGCGCAGGAATGCCCATTGGCCAGATCCAGGACATCAAGTGCTCCAACGCTGCCGGCAGCTGCTGCCGAAAGGGGATCGTTGAGGTCGCGAAGGCGCACCCGCATCCAGGGCGGACAGGTAAAGCGTCCCTGGCCCCGGCTCCAGGCTTGTGACAGCAGCTCGGTCATGCCGTATTCGCTGTGAATGGCCGATACGCCCAACCCTGCGCAAAGCGTTGCGTGCAGTTCTTCGCGCAGCATTTCGCGCCGGCGGCCCTTCATGCCTCCGGTTTCAACGACGGTGAGGAGGTCGCTGTTGAGCAAGGAAAAATGGGTCAGTTTGCTGTTGGCCGGGCTATCAGCGCCCATCTGCTCAGCCAGGTCCAGCAGCGCAAACGATACACCGAGGAGCATGGTGGGTTGGCGCCGGGCAAGTGAAGCAACGGCTCGCTGCAGCAATGCTTCGTGGTCGTGCAGGAAAAAACCGGTTTCAGGTTGAAGACTCCGGGCGGCCAATTCACGGCACATATAAATCAGCGATGAACCTTCGCGTTCCAGGTAGGCAGGCAGGAGGAACAGAAAAGTCCAGGATGCCGGGTTGCCATAAGCGCGTTGAAAACCCCGCAAAAAGGCATCCTCGTACCGCGCTGGATCCGGAACGTAATGGCGGGAAGCCGTTGCGGAAGTGGAGCCGCTTGATGTGAAGGTTATCCCGCGGCCCGGCAGTGCCGCAACCCCTTCGCCCGAAACACCTGTATCGGCAACCCCTTCGCCCGAAACACCTGTGGCGGCAACCCAAGGGGCGGTCAGCACCGTATGGGTTCTAAAGAAAGCAATGGGCAACGCGGGAATGGCCTGCACATCCGATACGGCCTCCGGAACACAGCCAATTCCCTTAAGAAACCGCGCGTACAAAGGGTTTGCCTGAGCCTGGAAGCGGAACAATTCCAACGCCAGATCGTTAAACCGGGAGGAATTTGGCGCCAGGTCCTGATCCAGCAGCGCTGGGTAGTCCCGAATGGTTGTGGGTGTTTGGGAAGGCGTCATGTTGCGGGCCAGGCTTCGGGCAAACGTTGGGCAATCATGCTTTGAACAACCAGGGGGCAAACTCGGCCCCTTTAAACAGGAACAGATTCGAGCCAGCAGGTTTGGCCGCCGTGCGGCAAATTAGGGTAGTTTTACCCGCAGTTCACCCAAATAATCGCTTCGTTTTTCCGTTTTGGCAAAGTACGCTTATGGGCAAGATACGCTTTCATGTTCTTCGGGAGTTTCGCGGTTTAGCCCTGGTGGTGGCAGCCGCAGCGGTGTTTGCTGTTTCCTCCTGCGTTTCCCCGCCTGAGTATCCGCTGGAACCAGTTTTGACTTTTGAGTCCATCACCAGCACATCGTTGGTTGAAGGCAGCCAGGACACCATTTTTCTGCGATTTGCCTTTACGGACGGCGACGGCGATCTCGGTCACGGTGACCCGCAAGCCCCCGAACCAGACACGACGCGCAACGTTTTTCTCTCCGATTCGCGGGTGCCTGCCTTCCCGATTTTTTACCACATTGATGAAGTGGCTCAAAGCGATAACGTACAGGCCATTTCCGGTTTTGTGGACTTGCGTTTCAACCCCGGATTTTTTGCCTGCCTGAGTCTGGATGATCCGCAGGATACGCTTTCGCTTTCGCTGTATGTGATTGACCGCGCCGGCAACCGCAGCAATACCATTCGGACGCCGGTGTTGACGCTTACCTGCCAATAGGGCTAGGCGCTTACGGCGGGAGCACCCGCTGCCCAATCTATGCCTTTAACCAGGAGGCTTTGGGTTCGAAGGGCTTCCGGATCCTGCTCAGGTTTATGGTCGTAAGTCCAGCGGGCCAGGGGTGGCAAGCTCATGAGGATAGACTCCGCCCGACCGTCAGTATCCAAACCAAACTTAGTGCCCTTATCGTATACGAGGTTAAACTCCACGTAGCGGCCCCGTCGATGCTCCTGCCAGGATTTTTCCAGGTTCCCATAGGAACGGTCTTTGTGGCGGCGCATCAATTCGGTGTAAATCGGAACAAAGTTTTGGCCAACCTCCAGCACAAACGCAAAGCGCTGCTCGCGGGTTTGGTGATTTGCGCCGTCCAGCCGGTCAAAGAAGATGCCGCCAATTCCCCGGGTTTCCTGGCGGTGTCGGATATAGAAGTAATCGTCAGCCCAGGTTTTAAAGCGCCCAAAATATTCCGGGTCGTGGTGGTCGCAGACGTTTTTTAGGCTTTGATGAAAAAAAACGGCATCCTCGGGCACCACATAATGCGGTGTGAGGTCAATGCCTCCCCCGAACCACCAGGTGCCGTTGCTCATTTCAAAGTAACGAACATTCATGTGGATGATCGGCACCCAGGGGTTGAAGGGGTGCAGCACAATGGACACACCGGTGGCAAAAAACTCTCCGGCACTCAGGTTCAGCGCTGCTGCTATTTTTTCCGGCATGGGTCCATGGACAGCGCTAAAATTCACGCCGCCCTTCTCCAGAATGTTGGCATTTTCGATCAGCCGCGTGCGGCCCCCGCCACCGGCATCCCGGCGCCACAGGTCCTGGCGGAATAACCCTTTTTCGTCGAACTGCTCCAGACCTTCACAAATTTGGTCTTGCAGGGTTCGGAAGGCATCAGCTATGGTGTCCCGGTTCGGGGGAAGGGCGTTCGTGGGCATGGCGAGGGTGTGGCTTCAATCCGTGCCGAAGTCAAGCGGCACAGGCAATTTGCGGGCAAGGTTGTCTTCAAAGCGACAAAAGAACCCAAAAGGGACGGGAGGGAGATTGACGTTGAGCATCTCGGACTCAACCCCTGCTCCAATTTCTCTGACCAAAAAGAATGCAGGAAGGATGGGAGTAGCGGGAAGACAGGGAACTCTAAATTTGTCGTCGTGGTATAGATTAATAAAATAAAAATATGAAAAACTATACAATGAATTGTTGCTGCCCCAAAATTCCTGTTTCAGTTTGACGCTGTCGGCAGGAATCCCGCGCACCAGCGCGGGCAAGGTCAGGTCCAGCGATGGAGCAAGCGCTTGCCAGGGAGCCGCAGGAACAGCCGGGGGATCAACGGGTATGTCGGTTTGTGCATGGAGCTCAACCGTCGCCGAAATTGCGCACAAAGCCAGCCAAAAAATAGCCGGTACCGGCTTGGGTTTGGGACATAAAAAACCTTCCGCACGGCTCCGTTGGAAACAGTAAAAAATAATTATGTTGAGAAAGTTTTTCAGATATGGCAGTTTGTTTCTATGTTTAATTGGGTAACAGGCAAATCTTATGACGATTTACATTGGCAATCTCGCTTACGAAGCGGAAAACAGTCATCTGCAGGAGTTGGTCGGGGAGATGGCAAAGGTTAAACATGTTACGGTGGTGAGAGACCGGCAGAGCGGCCGTTCAAAGGGCTTTGCCTTCCTCAATCTCGAAGACGAGGAGGAGGAAGGGAAGGTTATTGAAATGCTGCAAGGCAAGGACTTCATGGGCAGGAGCATGCGCGTCATTCGTGCGCATGCTCGCACCCTCCGCATCCCGTAACGCGCTGCATCCTTTCCAGCCCAGAGCAAAAACTGCGATCCAGACCAGGCCTTTTATAAAGAAGAACAGAAATCCTGCCAGGCCAAAACGCCTGAGCATAACTTGCCAGCGGCTGCCGCTGGACGCTTCAGCATTGCGTTGATGGTTGTCTGGTGCTGGTGCGGAGTCCATTCCGAAACGTTCAATAGGGAATCTTATCGGCTTTATTGTTCCATAAAGCAAAGACATCCAGTGCGGCAGGTCGGGTTACCTGAAGAAAAGGTATGCGTCTTTCGGGCAGCTCCAAGGCCAATTCTTCATAGATGTGGTTGTCGTCAAATCCTGTGGCCGCTGCGTCGTGCCGGGTGGCGGCAAACCATACGCGGTCCGGTCGGGACCAATAAATGGCACCCAGGCACATGGGGCAGGGCTCGCAGCTGCTGTACAACACGCAACCGTCCAACTGGTAACTTCCAAGGGTGTTGCAGGCGTCGCGAATGGCTACAATTTCGGCGTGCGCTGTGGGATCATTGCTGCCAGCTACTTGGTTATGCCCTCGCCCGATAATTTCCCCATTTCGAACCACCACCGCCCCGAAGGGGCCGCCCATTTTGGAGAGCGCGCCTTGACGGGCCAAATCAACGGCGAGGTCCAGGAAAAATAAGTCCTTAGGTGTCGGTTGCATGCCGTTCAGGTGCGTTGGTGCCGGCCTTAATGCGTTGGTGCCGGCCTTAAAGATAAGGGCCTGAGCCGCGTGGTTGGCCATTCGCCCCAAAACTGTTCTGCTTGTTGGTATGGTATAGCTTTATCCGGGTGAAGGGCCAGCAACCACGAGCAAAGGCAACGCGCCGTTCGGGTCAGGATCTGCTGACCATGACGGGCGAAGGGCTGTATTGTCCCGCCGGCGACTTTTACCTGGACCCCTGGCGACCCGTTCCCCGCGCCATCATTACGCACGGGCACAGCGACCACGCGCGCGCTGGCCATGGGGCTTACCTGACCCATCCCGAAACGGCAGCCATCTTGCGGCATCGCCTGGGTTGGGGCGCGGATGCTTGGGATACCACCACGACAATAGGCGGAGCTGCAGCATATAAGGCAAGTGCCGCGTTCCGCAAAGGAGAACCTTTTGCCAAGCGCGTTGGGGCTCATTCGCCCGAGCGGCCCGTTGTCCAAACCCTTGGTTATGGAAAGACCCTTACGATAAACGGCGTGCGGGTAACTTTCTATCCGGCGGGGCATATCCCGGGGTCAGCGCAGGTCTTGGTGGAGCACCGCGGCGACCGCTGGGTGTTCAGCGGGGACTATTACTGCACGGGGAGTGAAGGTGCGCTGCAGCCGGAGATGGGCGGGCGTTTTTGCGCGCCTTTTGCGTCCGTTCCTTGCCGCGTGTTCATCACCGAATCTACGTTTGGGCTGCCGGTGTACCGCTGGCCCGATCCTGTGGGGGAGTTTGCAGCGCTGCAGCGCTGGTGGGCCCAGAATCAAAGCGAGGGCCGCTGCAGCGTGTTAATCGGTTATTCGCTGGGTAAAGCACAGCGGCTGCTCCACGGTTTGGATGCATCGCAGGGGCCAATTTACGGGCACGGGGCGGTGCGAACCATGACGGATGTTATTCGCGGCCTGGGTTATTCCTTGCCTGAATTGCTGCCCGTTGACGATGGTGATTGGGGCAAGGGAAGGGGCGGGGAACGTGTCCGCGAACGCGAAAAAAAGTTTGCCACTGCGCTGGTCATTGCGCCACCCGGCGCCATAGACAGCCCCTGGATGAAGCGTCTGGAACCCTACTCACTGGCTTTTGCCTCGGGTTGGATGCGCATGCGGGGACCGCGGCGGCGCCATGCTGCGGACCGCGGTTTTGTGCTCAGCGATCACGCAGATTGGGATGGGTTAAACGCTGCTGTCCATGCCTCGGGGGCCGAGCGCGTGTTGGTAACGCACGGCTTTGCTGAGCCCTTCAGCCGCAGGTTGCGCGAACAGGGCCTGGATGCGGCACCGCTGCACACGCTTTTCGAGGGCGAGAGTGGTGAAATCCGGGAAGGTCGGGAAGGCCGGGAATTCGGCGAAGGCCGAGAAGGCCAGGAAGGCCAGGAAACACGTGAACGTCCAGATGCGCCTCAACCCTTACCCTTGCAGCCATGAAAGCTTTTGCCGATTTGTTCCGGGCGTTGGACGAAAGCAACAAAACCAACGCTAAGCTGGAAGCACTGGAGGCCTTCTTCCGCGAGGCTTCCGAAGCGGACCGTCTTTGGGCGTTGGGCTTGTTCAGCGGCCGGCGGCCCAAACGGCTGGTGGCGGCAACAAAATTGGCCCGGTGGGCGGCTGCTGAAGCCGCGATTCCCGATTGGCTTTTTGCCGAGAGCTACCACATGACCGGTGATCTGGCGGAAACCGTCTCTTTGCTGTTGCCAAAGGCCAATGCGCCGGTAGAGCATAGCCTTACGGATTGGATGCAGCGCATCCAGGGCTGGCGCGGTTTGCCGGAAATCCTGCTGAAAGCGCAAGTGAAGGAGGCCTGGGCCGCCCTTTCTGATGATGAACGCCTGCCCTTTAACAAACTGCTGACCGGTGGTATGCGGCTCGGCGTTTCGGCAAACCTTGCCTTTAAGGGAGTGGCCCGCGCAGAAAGCATGGAGCCTGCAGCGGTTATGAACCGCTTGAGCGGGGCATGGCATCCGGATGATGTGCGCTGGGCCGATTTGCTCCGGGGGGAAGTACCCGGTCGCGGGGCGCAACCGTTTCCGTTTTTTCTTGCGCATGCCCTCGAGGCATCACCGGAGGAGTTGCCGGGAGGACCGGAGGCTTGGTTTGCGGAGTGGAAATGGGACGGCATCCGCGCGCAACTGCTGCACCGCAATGGCGCGATTGCGGTTTGGTCAAGAGGCGAAGAAGAAGTGTCGGCGGCGTTCCCGGAGTTTAAGTTGCTTTTGGGACGATTGCCGGAGGGGATAACGCTGGACGGCGAGCTTTTGGCCTATCGGGAAGGAGAAGTTCTGAACTTTCAGAACTTACAGAATCGCTTAAATCGCAAAAATTCCACGCGTGATCTGCTGCGGCGCTTCCCCGTCATTTTAATGGTCTATGATGTGTTGGAATGGGAAGGCACGGACCTAAGGACAGAACCTTTTGCCCTGCGCCGCCAAAAGCTGGTTCGCCTGATGAGCGAATGGACCTTGCCCGGCGTCCTGCGCCTTTCGCCCGAATTGCCTTTTGCGCATTGGGAAGCCTTGCGCGCGATGCGGGAGCGAAGCCGGGAGGAGCGCACGGAAGGGCTCATGCTCAAACGGCTGGATTCCAGCTACGGCGCAGGGCGCAAACGCGGCGATTGGTTCAAATGGAAAGTGGACCCATATACCGTTGATGCAGTCTTACTGTATGCCCAACGCGGGCATGGGCGACGAGCGGGCTTGTTTACGGATTTTACGTTTGGTGTTTGGCACCACGGGCAGCTGCTGCCGTTTGCCAAAGCGTATTCCGGTCTGGACGATGCAGAAGTCCGGGCGCTGAATGCCTGGATCCGCGACCATACGCTTTCGCGAAGTGGTCCGGTGGTGATGCTGGAGCCTTTCCATGTTTTTGAGCTTGCGTTTGAAGGCATCGCCCGATCAACCCGGCACAAATCCGGGATTGCCCTGCGCTTTCCGCGCATTCACCGCTGGCGGCGCGATAAGCTCGCTTTTCAGGCCGACACGCTCGACACGTTGGAAAGCCTGCTGAAGTCGAGCAATGCCGCCGCATCGCAAGGCCAGCTGCCGGAAACAGGCGATCTCTTTGCCGGTCTCCATGACGCCCGTTAAACGGGCAATCCGCGCGAAAACAATTTGTGACATCCGGCCGATGGCGCCATACCTAACCTTTTTAGCCATGATCCCGCTGTTCTCTCTCTTTAACTAGCGCTGGTTGTGACAGGCATGTTTTACAACTGCTCTGCGCTGCAGTCGGGCAGCAAAAGGCAAATTCAGGTAAGAAAAGCGAAGTGTTTGTTTTTGTACTTTGTATCATTGGGCTGATTATCAGTTGTCTAAGAATGGTCTGGAAAAATATTTCAGCGCTCCATTGCCTTTATCGAAACCCTGAATGATATTGACTTCAGACGGCGGTTAGGACGCGGTTTTCTGAACCAAAACGTGCCCCCAAAGCTTCTGCTGTAAAGGCCAATAACTGCATGAAATCTGCACCCAGGGTGACCTGGACCTCGGATGAAAGCAGCGACCTGGCACAGCCCTTGAAGCCCTTGAAGTCCGGTAGTCAACAGGACGTTCACAGCGAGGTCACCGGAGGATCAGCAACGCTTAAGCCCAACACCGTCAACGCGAAAACCGAGCAAGCCTAAAGGAGAAAAACAAGACGACAACATGCTCAACCGGAAAATTCGCGAAATGAAAGCCTTTAAATTGCCCAGCACCATTTCCTTCATCAAGGACAACAAGATGATTTATGGTGAGTACCTCGCCAAAATGGAGAACTGCATGTGGACCATTGGGTACACCCGCCGCAACAGCGGGGACTTCGCCATCAGCGTGGTGGACACGGATTACGAAACGGCCAAGGAGCAATTGAAGAATGAACTTATTCGATTGGGCCAGTTCAATTAGGGCAGTGCTTATTTAAGCAAGTCTTGCAATTCCTTCAATTTCAATAAACTATCTACGGGAGTAAGCTGGTTTACATCCAGCGATCGCAGGATTTCCCGCACCTGTCCCAAGGCGGGATCGGCCACATCAAAGATGGACAGTTGCAAGGCGCTCCGGGGCAATTCCCTCAAGGTCTCTTTGATCTGATCGGGGTCCTGGTTGCCGATGCCGTGCCGCTCCAGGGCCAGCAGCAATTCCTGGGCGCGCTGTACGATTGCGGGCGGCATTCCGGCCATTCGCGCTACGTGGATGCCGAAGGAATGCTGGCTTTGGCCCGCCACCAATTTGCGCAGAAAAATGACCTGTTCGCCTGATTCACGGGTGCTGATGTGGTAGTTGTGCACGCGGGGCAGTTGATCGGCCAACTCGCTGAGCTCGTGGTAATGGGTGGCGAAGAGGGTCCGCGGCTTGAAATCGCCGTGATTGTGAAGGTACTCGGCCAGCGACCAGGCGATGGAAATACCGTCATAGGTGCTGGTTCCCCGGCCGATTTCGTCCAACACAAGCAAACTGGCCGCACTCAGGTTATTGGCAATGCTCGCCGTTTCCAGCATTTCCACCATAAAGGTCGATTCCCCGCTGCTCAGGTTGTCCGATGCGCCCACCCGGGTAAATAACTTGTCCACAATGCCGATAGTGGCGGAAGCTGCCGGCACAAAGCTTCCGCATTGCGCCATCAAAGCGATTAACGCTGTTTGCCGCAAGAGCGCCGACTTTCCGCTCATGTTGGGGCCCGTGATGATCAAAACCTGTTGTTCGCTTCGGTCCAGGTGCAAGTCATTGGGCACAAAGGCCTGGTCTGCGGGCAAAAGCCGTTCTATGACCGGGTGCCTGCTTTCTTTCAAAATCAGGGCGTCACCCTGGTTGACCTTCGGACGCCGGTACTGAAAATCCAGGGCATTGCGGGCAAAGCAGTTGAGCACGTCCAGACGGGCCAACAGTTGAGCGTTTTGCTGCAAAACGGCCATTTGGCCATGGACTGCGGCGCACAGCTCCGCAAAAAGGCTGGCTTCGAGCGCAGCAATCCGCTCGTCAGCCTGTAGTATTTTTTCTTCGTATACTTTTAACTCTGGCGTAATATAGCGCTCGGCATTGACCAGCGTTTGCTTGCGGATCCACTCCGGCGGTACCTGGTCTTTGTAGCGCTGCGTCACCTCCAAGTAGTAGCCAAACACGCCGTTGTAGCCCACTTTAAGCGAGGTGATGCCGCTTCGCTCCGCCTCTTTTTGCTGCAATTCAGCCAGGTACTGGCGGCCGTTGGCACCCAGATTCCGCAAATCGTCCAGTTCTGCATGGTGCCCGGTCCGGATGGTGGGGCCTTTGCCCAGTTGCGTGGGCAGTTCATCGGCCAGGCCGGCCTGCAGCGTTTGGAGCAAGTCCGCACAGGGGTTCAGGGCCGAGGACATTTCGCCCAAAAGAGCATGGCCGGGCTCAGCCAGCACTTGTTTAAACACCGGGAGCATGCCAAGGGCGTGCCGGATAGCCCCCAAATCGCGGGGAGCCGCTTTGCCCATGGCAATGCGCGCCAGTGTCCGCTCGCTGTCGCCCAGGCTGTGGAGCTGCTTGTGCAGGGTTTCGCGCAAATTCGGATCGCGGAGCAATGCCTCCACGGTATCCAGTCGCCGTTCAATACGCTCCGGGTCCAACAGGGGAAGGGCCAGCCACTGCCGCAGCATCCGCGCTCCCATGGGCGAGGCGGTCCGGTCGAGCACCGATAGCAGGCTGCTGCCGTCCGGGTGGTTGGCTTCCAGCAGTTCCAGGTTGCGCAGCGTGAAGCGGTCCAGCATCATGTGCTGCTCCGGGGCCATGCGCCGCAAACCGGTGATATGGGCCAGTTGGTGGTGCTCGGTCTGGCCCAGGTAATGCAGGATGGCCCCGGCCGCCGCAGCCACCGCAGAGCCCTCCTGGACCCCAAAGCCTTTGAGGTTTTTGGTTCGGAAATGCTCCAGCAGGCGGTCTCGCCCAAACGTCTCGCTGAAAATCCAGTTCTCTTGCGGGTATGCGTAATAGCGGCCGTTGTGCCGTTGTTGAAAGGCTTTCATCCGCGATTTAGCCAGGAGCACTTCGGCCGGTCGGTAGCTTTCTAACACCCGGTCAATGTGGTCTTCCGGGCCCTCGCTGACCAGGAACTCCCCCGTGCTCAAATCCAGGAGCGCTATCCCGAACGGGGCGTTTTTTCCGGGCGAAGGGCGACCTTCTGTGTCGGCGAGTGCAATGGCCCCCAGAAAGTTGTTTCGTTTGTGGTCCAGGATCTTGTCGCCAGTAGCTAAACCGGGAGTGATCAGCTCGGTGACGCCGCGTTTGACCAGCGTCTTGGTCAGTTTGGGATCCTCCAACTGTTCGCAAATGGCCACGCGAATGCCCGCTCTGACCAGCTTAGGCAAATAGCTGTCCAGGCTGTGGTACGGAAACCCAGCCAATTCCACATGCGAGGCAGCCCCGTTTGCCCGTTTGGTCAGGGTGATGCCTAAAACGGCAGACGCCCGAATGGCATCGGCACTGAAGGTCTCGTAGAAATCGCCCACCCGAAACAAGAGCAGTGCATCCGGATGACTGGTCTTGATGCGCTGGTATTGCCCCATTAAGGGCGTGGTTTTTTCTGTTTTTCCCGCTTTGGCCGGGTTGCGCGGGGTGGTTCCAGACATATCTGCCCAAAGCTAGTAATTTGGCGGCCCCATCCTGAAGACTTGTGGAAAACTAGCCTTATGCCCGATCCCAACCTCATCCCGTTGATCGTACTCCTGGACGACGTGCGCAGCCTGCACAACGTCGGGGCCGTGTTTCGCACCGCCGATGCCTTTGGCATCGAAGCGGTTTGGCTGTGCGGCATCACCGGCAGGCCCCCGCACCGCGATTTGCGCAAAACGGCCTTGGGGGCCGAGGACTCGGTGGCCTGGCGCTATTTCCCGAGCCGCAGCGAGGCAACGGCTGCGCTCAGCGAAAGGGGAGCGCTGTCGTTGGTGTTGGAACAAGCTCCGACAAGTGTGCTTTTGGAAGACTTTAGCCCTGTGCCCGGTCAGGCGTACGGCTTATGGGTGGGCCACGAAGTGTACGGCGTTAACAACGCGCTGCTGGAGGCTGCCCATGCGGTTCTTGAGATTCCGCAATTCGGGGCCAAGCGATCGCTAAACGTGAGTGTTGCCGCAGGGGTAAGCATGTGGGCTTTGGCCCGAAGGATGCGCAAAATTGGGTGAAGGGGGGGCAGATGGATAGGGCGGACCAACCCCAGCAATGCCTCAAAGCCCCTTTAAAAACCTAATGCTACCCCAACCATCACGTGGCGCTGCTCAAAATAGCGGGCCGGGTTGTCGGGGGGGGAGCCAAAAGAACGCGGGTCGCGTGGGTCGAGGAAACTGGGATCGCGCCATTCAGATGGCACTGGATCTCCGGGTTCCCATGCCCGGCCCGTGACCGGGTTGATGATGGACGCGTTTTTGTTGTTCAGGGCATTGGTCAATTCCACCGTGAACGCCACCTGGCCCCAGCTCATGTCCCACCATTTGCGGTAGTTCAGGTTGAGCCAGAACAAACTGGACCCGATTTTAGCAAAGCGCCGCTCAGGGTCCGATTCAATCTCGTAGATCGGACGGTTGGAGATGGGCTCTAACCCTTCAAAGGTGTAAGGCGTGTAGCGGCGGCCCGTGCGGTAAATGGCTTCCGTGTAGAACGACATTTTGTTGATCCAGGCTTTGCCCCAGAGTCCGCCGTCCTGGTTGAGCGTAAAGACCGCAAATGCCTTGGCATCCAGGGGGGAATCCCAGGCCAGAGGCAGTTCAACTGTGCTCTCGCGGTTGCCGGTAGCCAGAATAGAAGCCAGCGTTTCAGAACTGGAGGAACTCTGTCCGGTTGCAATGGAGTAAGCCACAGAAACTTGTCCGAAGAACCATTTGCCCACGCGCTTGATGTAGGCTACTTCCAGGCCGCGCACCCGGGCATAATCTGAGTTAATGCGAATGGTCCGGCTCACCTCGCGACCGGTCACGTCGTTGACCAGAATGGTTGATGAGGTAATAAAATCATATTTGTCGCGCCAGTATGCGGAAACATTCAGCGCATCGTTGCTGGTGATCTGCGACTTGAGCCCAAGCTCGTAGCTGATGTCCACTTCCGGATTCAGGTTGGGGTTGCCCAGAAAACCCAACGTGGATCGGTCAGTATAGAAGGGGTCCAGACCGGTGTACAAGAAGGATGGGTGGGGCATAACCATGGAGTGACCATAGTTAAAGTACATGACCTGGTTCTCCTTGATGGGGAAGGAGGCCGAAAACTTGGGCAACAAGCGCATTTTAAAGTAGCGGTCGCCCAGTTTATAACTCTCGTCTTTGTAGGCCTGGCGGATTTCGTCGCGGATGGGTGAGGCGGGATTGTCAATGGCCTGGTCCACAAAGTTGCCGGCGAACCAATACTCCATTCGAACCCCAAAGTCGGCGATCAATCCTTGATACTTAAATTTATCAGATACAAAAAAAGCACCGCGAACTGGGGTGACCTTCCAAACATCCGAAACATCGCCCAGGCGGAAACTCTGGGTGAATTCACCAGAAGGCAATTGAATAGGTGCACCAATCCAAGGCCGGGTGATGTCAATCCACTGCATCTCCTGCTGCTTGATTTCGGTGCCAAAGGTCAGGCGGTTGCGAGTGTCCAGCGAGTAAATGGTACCGGTGGCATTCAGCGTGTACTCCTGCACATAATGGTCGTGCCAGAGGGTGGCAATGCCGCCGTTGTTGACCAGACCCGGGCCGGGAAGCACAAAGGTGATGGGTTCGTCAGGGTTGAAAACCGTGGCCGGAAAATCGACAATGGAGCGGGGATCAAATTCCGTGTTGACCACATCCGGGCGCCAGGGACGGCCGTTGGCATCGGCGCGCAATTTCACATACAACCGAGATGCGGTGACTTTGTAGGAAAAGCGGTTGCTGACTGTGTGGTTCCAGCGCAGCGACTGGAGGTTGGTATCGTGGGTGTACGTATTGGCGTTGTCCGGATCCAGCAGGAAGTTGAACTGGTAACCGGGAGCAAAGGGCACATCGTTGCCGGTTACGATGCGCAACATGTTGAAATCCTGGTTAATCGTCAGCGACTTCAGGTACGTAAAGGCCAGCCGTTTGCGCGGGTTAATGTCGTAATTGAGCTTGAACATGCCCGACCAGCGGTTGTCCTGGTAGGGGGTCCAATTGCTGGAAGGGTAGAGCGAAGAAGTAACCTGGTCCGCGGGTATTTTGATGAATTCGTCGCTGAAATTGGCCTTGAGCGACGTGTAGTATTTCCACTTGTCCCGGTTCTTTTTAGGAACCAGCCTGAGCGGACCGCCCATGCCCAACTCAAACACCTGTTGGTTGAATGAAGACTGGGCGTCTTTATTGAACCCAAAGTTGTCGCGCTTGTAGGAGAGGTCTAAATCGAACTTGTCGCCCCCGCTTTTGGTGCGTGTATTGACCACCCCCGCCGTAGCGTTGCCGAATTCCACCCCGGCGCCCCCGGTGGTGACTTCAATGGAATTGATGGAATTGCTGCCAATGTCTATGCCAAAGCCGGTGCCTGCCAGCGGGTCGGCGGCTGAAACATCGTCAATGTAAAAACCAGTTTCGTAAGTGCGACCGCCACGGATGTTCACGCCTTCCGGGTTTTTGACCACCCCGGTTTGCGTATTGAGCAGGCTTTGAATCTGGCGGGTCGGGGCCATTTCAATGGTGGCCGCAGAGATGGTAGAGCCCGTCTTGCTGTCTTCAATGTCCACCAAGGGCTTTTCGCCGATGATGGTGACCGCTTCGCTAAAAAGCACCGAAGTGGATTTCAACTGAAGGTCCAGTTTCTTTTTCTCGCCGGGCTCGATTCGGTAACCGGTGATCAACTGCTTTTCGTAGCCTATGCTCGTGACTTGAACCGTGTATTCGGCACCCTTAATATCCACGATGCGGTAGTTGCCATCAAGATCACTCGCGGCTCCGCTGGTGGTGCCCAACAGGAAAACGTTTACGCCAATCAGGGTTTCGCCCGTTTCGATGTCGGTAACCGTGCCGTACAGTTCAGCGCGCTGCTGGGCGTAAACGGCCATTCCCCAAAAAAGGAAGTTCAACAGCAAAAGCGACCTCAGGCGCAAATTCATGGGCGCGAAGTTAGGCAAGCCGCCTCAGTTCCCTAAATATCTGGCCTTTTGAACGGCCTTTGTGGATAAAACCGTGCGCCCTTCGCCTGAAAGAAGCCTTTGTTATGGGGCATCAGGGCTTTCTCCCACCTTGAGAAAGTGCAAACCCGTGGTCCAGGGACGGCTTGCGATGTCCGTGTACCAGCGGTAAGCGTCTGGGTCGCGGACGTAATCCGCGTCGTTGTTGTCAATCACCAAAATTCGCAAATGCGGGTTCTGGCGGAACCAGGCAAAGTAATTGGCCTGAATTTTCTCCAGGTAGGCCGGGTCAACGCCCTGTTCAAAGTCGCGGCCGCGCTCGCGGATGTTGCGCATAAGCCGGTCAATATCCGAATGCACGTACAAAATCAGTTCCGGCTCGGGCAGGCGCGGATTGATGATGTGGAAAAGCTTGTGGAACAGCGTGAATTCCTCTTCGTCCAGATTGGCTTTGGCAAAAAGCAGGCTTTTGGTAAACAGGTAATCCATGACCACGCGCGTCTGAAAGAGCTCCGGCTCGGTCATTTCCCGGCTCAGCTGGTGGTAGCGCTCGGCCATGAAATAGAGCTCCGTGGCAAAAGCATTTTGCTTAAAATCCTCGAAAAACTTGGGCAGAAAAGGGTTGTCTTCGAAGCGCTCCAGGATGAGTTTGCCCGAGAAATCGCGGGCAAAATAGTGGGCCAGCGTGGTTTTTCCAGCGCCGATGTTGCCTTCTACAGTGATCAATTGGTAATGCATGGTCAGCGGCAAATTCAGGGCTGGTTTTTGTTGAAAGGACGGTTAGGTTGTTCGGGCGAAGGGCTCCCTTCCCCGAGCAACCTAACCGGCAGCGAATCGGGGCATTGTGCCAGCAGTTCGGCTACGGTCAGCCCGAGTTCCGGGTGGCGAAAATCCGGCGCAATTTCGGCCAGCGGCACCAAAACAAAGCGCCGAAGTGCCAAGCGGGGATGGGGAATGCGAAGATTGGCTTGCTGCAGCACAAGATCGCCGTAAAACAGCAGGTCCACGTCCATTTCGCGTTCGCCCCAATGCCGCCGTGGCTGGCGGCCCAACAACCCTTCAATGGCCTGGGTGCAAGCCATGACCTCCTGCGGCTGCAACAGGGTTTGCACCAGCAGCGCCTGGTTCAAAAAGTCCGGTTGATCCGTGACCCCCCAGGCGACCGTTTCGTACAAAGAAGAACAAACCTCCACCGGCCCAATCAGGGTATCCACCAGGTCACGCGCTTGGGCCAGGTTGCGTTCTCTGGGGCCCAGGTTGCCTCCGAGCATCAGGTACAGCGGGGTCAAATGGCGTTGCGCGGCGTCCAAGGCTGCAAAAGTAAGGGTTGACTGGCAGGGATGCGAAGGCGAGGACCCCGGATCAACAAGGCTCCGCCCCATGCGGCCATCCCCGGTGCTTCCTGGTGTATTTTTGCGGCGATGACATTCTTCAAATCTATTCTGGCCGCCGCCTTCGGGTTTTTCCTGGCGCTGGCCGTCGTGTTTGTTTTCTTCCTGGTCACCTTTGGCTCGCTGGCTTTGGCCGGGGGAAAGGAGGAGGGCATCAAAAGCAACTCTGTGCTCAGGCTCGACCTGAATTACGCCATTCCCGAGCAATCGCTGAACGGTTGGCCATCGGCCATCAACCCGCTGAACCTGGATTTCAGTGCGTCCACAGGCCTGAATGACGTGGTTGCCGCTATTGATGCCGCCGCCGCGGACGACCGGATTGAGGGCATTCTCCTGGACCTGGAATTCAACCCCAACGGGTTGACCAAACTGAGCGAAGTGCTCCAGGCCCTGGAGCGTTTCAAGCAAAGCGGAAAGTTTGTGGTAGGCTATGGCCAGAACATGACCCAGCGCGCTTACTACCTGGGCAGCGCAGCCACGGAGTTGTACTTGCACCCGACGGGCATGGTCGATTTTAAAGGCTTTAGCGCTGACTTGAGCTTTTATACCCGGGCGCTTGAAAAGTTGGGCGTCGAAGTGCAGGTGTTTTACGACGGCAAGTACAAGAGCGCAACCGAGCCCTTTCGCCTGGAAAAAATGAGCGACGAAAACCGCCAGCAACTTCGCGAGTTTATGGATGAAGTTTGGGCGCAGTACCTGGATCAGGTGGGCCAGGGCAGGGAACTTGACCGCGCGGAGTTGCAGCGGGCTGCGGATAGTTTAACGGGCTATTTTGCCCGCGATGCCCAAAAAGCGGGCCTGGTGGACGGCCTGAAATACCCCGACGAAATTGCGGCGCTAATGCGCGGGAAGCTCAGCCTGGGGCAAGACGATAAGATACCTTATGTTACGTTGAGTAAGTACATCGAAGCCGGGGTGGATGCGGCGTCTGGTAAGAGTAAAGCCAAGAGTAAAATTGCAGTGATTTACGCGGAGGGCGATATCGGTTTTGGCCTGAGCAGTCCCGGGCGAATTGGTTCCGAGGACCTGAGCAAATTGTTGCGCAAAGCCCGGGAGGACAAAGACATCAAGGCCGTGGTGCTGCGGGTGAACTCGCCGGGCGGTGTGGCGCCTGCCAGCGACATGATCTGGCGGGAGGCTCACCTGCTGGCCGAAGACAAAACGCTGGTGGTGTCTATGGGCGACCTTGCGGCTTCTGCCGGGTACCAGATTTCTGCGCCGGCCGATTTCATCGTGGCCCAACCCAATACGCTCACCGGATCCATTGGCGTGTTTCTGTTGCTGCCCAACCTTCAGGGGCTTATGGAGAACAAACTGGGCATCACCAGCGACACGGTTAAAACGGCTGCGCTGGCCAATTTTCCGTCGGTGGTGCGCCCGGTATCCGATCGGCAGCGGGCCATTTTACAGCGGGCTGTGGACAGTACTTACGCAGCCTTTAAACAGCACGTGGCCCGCGGTCGGGGGCTCCATGTGGAGGCTGTAGAGGAGGTGGCCCAGGGCCGCATCTGGACCGGTACGCAGGCGCTGGAACGGGGCCTGGTGGATACCCTGGGCAACCTGTCGCTGGCCATTGCCAAGGCGGCTGAATTGGCCCGGCTTGGCCAGGATTACCAGGTGGTGGAATGGCCGGAAACGGAACTGACGCCCTTTGAGGAGTTGTTCCTGACCATGATGCAAAGCCGGGCACCGAAAATGCAGGCTGGCGTGCTGAGCAGTGCTTCAGCCGGCTGGCCAACGGCGATCGTCCTGTTAAATGGCCCCTTGGGCGCTTTGCAGCAGGATCAGCTGGAGTTGCTGCGCTGGGCGCAGGAATGCAAAATCCAGGCCCGGCTTCCTTTTGTGCTGCGTTATTAAGCGATGCCGTAGCGGTCCGTTGGTACGCCCTTCGCCTGATGTGTTTGCGGGAGCATGCGGTTTTCCTACCGCGGCTTACCTTTGTGGTCATGGTAGAACCGCGCGTTATTCTGGACAGCCAGAAATTCGGATTGGTGCTGGAGCGGCTTTGCCATCAATTGATTGAAAACCACGATGGGTTTGGCGACACCTGCCTGATTGGCATCCAGCCGCGCGGCATCCATTTGTCCCGGCGCATTGACCAGACCCTTCTTCGCCTGACCGGTGAGCGTACCTGGCAGTACGGGGTGTTGGACCCCACCTTTTACCGCGACGATTTTCGGCGCCGGGACATGCCGCTGAAACCCGCCGAAACCCGCATCGATTTTTTGGTCGAAGGCAAGGATGTGGTGCTGATTGACGATGTGTTTTATACCGGCCGAACCATACGCGCAGCTATGGACGGGCTGTTGCATTACGGCAGGCCGGCACGCGTGGAATTGCTGGTGCTCATTGACCGACGCCTCAGCCGCCATTTGCCGGTTCAACCGGACTACGTGGGCCAGACCGTTGACGCGGTCATTTCCGAGCAGGTGCGCGTGGAATGGGCCGAAGCCGAAGGCCAGGATAAAGTTTGGATTGTTTCGCAAAACGCCCCCTCTGTATGAGCCCACAGTCTACGCCCAGCCTGGAAAAAAGTGCGCTGTCGGTTCCCCACCTGATCAGCATCCGCGACTTGACGCCGGCTGACCTGGACTTGATTTTTCACTTTTCTGACCAATTCCGCGAAGTGCTGTCGCGCCCGATTAAACGGGTTCCGAGTTTGCGCGACATGACCATCGCCAACCTGTTTTTCGAGAACTCCACGCGCACGCGCATTTCGTTTGAGCTGGCCGAAAAGCGCCTTTCGGCCGATGTGGTCAACTTTTCCGCTTCGTCCAGTTCGGTCAAAAAGGGCGAAACGCTGCTGGATACGGTCAACAACATTTTGGCCATGAAGGTGGACATTGTGGTGATGCGGCATCCCAGTCCCGGAGCCCCCGTGTTTCTGGCCAAGCACACTGATGCCCAGGTGGTCAACGCTGGCGATGGCACGCACGAGCACCCGACACAGGCCATTCTGGATGCCTACTCCATCCGCGAGCGGCTGGGCCGCGTGGCGGGGTTGAAAGTGGTCATCATCGGCGATATTCAACATAGCCGTGTGGCGCTCAGCAACATTTTCTGCCTGCAGAAACTTGGGGCTGAAGTCATGGTGTGCGGCCCTCCGACGCTCATTCCCCGGCACATGCAGACCTTAAATGTGCACGTCAGCCACAACCTGCGCGAGGCCCTGGCCTGGTGCGATGTGGCCAATGTGCTTCGCATTCAATTGGAGCGCATGGATGAGGGGGGCGGGGGAATGGCGTTGCGCTCTTTTCCCAGCTTGCGCGAGTACGCCATGGTGTACGGGGTCAACCGCCGCATCCTGGACGAGGTTGGCAAAGACATCCTGATTCTGCACCCGGGCCCCATGAACCGTGGCGTGGAAATTACCAGCGACGTAGCCGATTCCGGCCAGAGCATCATCCTGGACCAGGTGCAGAATGGGGTTATTACCCGGATGGCGGTGCTGTACCTGCTCGCTGCCCGGCAGCGGGGACCTGAATTGGTCAATTAAGGCTTGCCTTTTCTCCTTTTTTGCTGTATCTATACTATTACTGCCAACGTCCGCAGATCGCTCAGGTCAGTGCCCTTTGCCTGACCTGTACCTCGCTTTGTCCCATGAAGGATTTGTGTCCTATTTTAGGCGCGTGGGGCAGAAAATGGCAAACATCCGGGTTAGCAGGCGTCTCGCTGCCAAGGGCTTCGGAATTGGATTCCAGCGTTCGTTCGCCATTTACCTCAAGCAACATGAATGGCTGTTTTGAATCCAACTAACATTCAATCGAGTTGCCTGATGCGCTGTGCTTCCCGTTTGCGCATGCTCCTGGTCCTGTTGCTCTGCGCCGGGTTGCTTGCATCCTGCGATGGCCGCGCCAGCTTGTTTAACGCGTCGCCCAACACCGAAGTGGATTGGGACCTGGACGAAATTAAGGAGAAGGGCACGCTTAAGGCCATCATGGTTTACAGCAGCACCAGCTATTTTATTTACCGGGGAAGGACGATGGGGTATGAATACGAGTTGATTCGCCACTTTGCGGAGAGCCAGGGGTTAAAACTGGAGGTGGTGGTGGCGCAAAACATTGATGACCTGATCACCATGCTCAACCGGGGGGATGGCGATGTGATTGCCTATGGCATGACCATTACCCAGGAAAGGGAGGAATTGGTCGATTTCACGCAGCACTTGTATTTGACTAATCAGGTTTTGGTGCAGCGCAAGCCGGAGAATTGGCGGCGCATGAAACAGGCAGATTTGCAAAAAGCGCTGGTTACTGATCCAGCGCAGTTGATTGGGGATACGGTTGCCGTAAGGCGAAACACTTCGTACTACGAGCGACTGGTGAACCTGCAGCAGGAGATCGGTGGCCAGATCCATATTGAAACCATCCAGGGCGAAACTTCGACGGATTTGATCATTGAACGCGTTGCAGAAGGCAGCCTGAAGTACACGGTGGCCGATGCCAATATTGCCAAAGTCAATGCAGGATATCACCAAAATCTGGACATTGGAACGCCCTTGAGTTTATCGCAACGGGTTGGTTGGGCGGTGCGCGAAAACAGTTCGGATTTGCAGCATGCGCTGAACGAATGGATCGAAGAGATTCGGGATAAGCCGGAACACAAGGCATTGTATAAGAAATACTTTGACCATAAGCAATCCTATCTTGCGCGCGCCAAAAGTCCGTACCTAAGTCTGAATGAAGGCAAAATCAGCATTTATGATGATTGGGTCAAAAAGTACAGCGCCCAAAACGGCTGGGATTGGCGGTTGGTCAGCGCCATCATTTACGAAGAGAGCGGATTTAGTCCTGCGGACACTTCTTGGGCGGGGGCGCAGGGTTTAATGCAGCTCATGCCGGCAACGGCGGCAGATTTGGGCATCACGGACCCCTTTGATCCCGAAAGCAGCATTCGCGGAGGAACCCGCTATTTGCGAACGCTGTGGGACTTGTGGAAAGATATACCCGATTCCCTCAACCGTTACCAGTTTGCGCTGGCCTCTTACAATTGCGGGTATGCGCACATTTTGGATGCGCAGCGTCTGGCCGCAAAGCACGGAGCCGATCCAAACACCTGGGTAGGCAATGTAGAAACGTACCTGCTCAATTTGTCGTATTCCGAATATTACAACGACGAGGTTGTTCGGTACGGTTTTGTGCGCGGGAACATTCCCGTCAATTACGTGCGCAACATTATGAGCCGTTATGCGCAATACCGCAATTTATTGCCGGAGCACAAGCCGCCGGGTTGAGGGCAGGAGCCAGGCTTAAGGGTCGTGTTGGTTTTTTAGCTGTCCTGCCCAAACGTAAGCAGGTTGTGGTCGGGGTCTAAAACGGAAAACTCTTTTTGTCCCCACGGCTTGATTTCCAGTTTTGGTGCGGTGGGATGCAAGATTCCGTTCCGGGCGGCGAGGGCATACCACGACTCAATGTCGTCCGTTCTCAAGTAAACCTGGCCGTAATTTTCTTTGGGATTGATCGCTTTGAATTCAAAGAAATGAAGTTGAAAGCGATCCTTCTCGAGCATCAGGTAGCCTTCGAAATCGGAAATTCCGAATTCTTTAAACCCGAGTTTGTTGATGTAGAAGTCACGGGTTGCCCTTTTATCGCGCATGGGGAGTTTGGGGTGAACAGCAATTAA
This sequence comes from Bacteroidota bacterium, assembly GCA_016124275.1. Taxonomy (GTDB): domain Bacteria; phylum Bacteroidota; class Bacteroidia; order Chitinophagales; family BACL12; genus WGOA01. The sequence continues at coordinate 7,261 of WGOA01000033.1, read as the reverse complement.
CATAAATTTAAATGTATTATTTTATTAATTCTTTTAATGCGCTGACCGTTGCCGAATCGGCTTCAGGGTCGCCAGCGTAGGCGGAACTTTCCAGGGTCAGCGGCTGCTTTGTTGCTGGCCCTGCTGCTGTTGGTGTCGCTATTGTTGCCGTAGCCGCTGCTGTTGCCGCACTGTGAAATTCGCGCAATCCTGGAATTTCAAGCAAGGGCAAAAGGGTAGTGGGGCGCAACCCTCCCGCGGCAATGAGCGAAATCCGGCCTTGACTGTGCTGGGCCAGCCTTCGCAACGCTTCTGGAGACGCCGGGCCTTGTTGACCTCCGGTCAGCAGGCGCTGAACACCTAACTGGTGCAACAAATCGAAGTCTTTTTCTTGCTCCGGACTCTGGTCAAAGGCGCGATGGAAGGTGAAGGGCAATTCTTCTGCGGCTTCCACGAAACGCTGTGTCTGAACAGGATCAATTCGCCCGTTGCGCAATAGGGCTCCACCGACAAGGCCGGAAGCGCCCGCATCTCTGGCCAAGGCTATGCTCCGAAGCATTAAGGTCGTTTCCCGGCTGTCGTAAACGAACGAACCGGGGCGCGGGCGAATCATGATCACGACCGGCACCCGGTAAGTGATGCAGGTGGAAACTGCATATTCTATAAACGCCTGATCCGGTGTGAGGCCGCCCGTGGTTAATGCTGCGCAAAGTTCAATTCGGTCAGCGCCGCTTTCGAGGGCTGCAAGCAAGGAGGCTGGGGTGGATGTGGCAATTTCCAGTACACGAGGGCCGTACAAGTTTTGCACATTCTGGTTTTCGGGCAAGGGTTCTTGATTGGCCACTGGGTCAGTAGCGTAATTTTCCTCCTGAGCGTTAAAGGAACGGTTCAAAAGTACGCTTACTAAAATACCACAATCAATTGCCATGAGCCAAGTATCTCGCTGCGCCTGGGTCGGAAACCAGGCCATTTACCTGCCCTACCACGACCAGGAATGGGGTGTTCCGCTGCACGATGACCAACGCCAATTTGAGATGCTTTGTCTGGAGGGGGCCCAGGCGGGGCTGACCTGGATCCTCATTCTGAAAAAACGAGAGCACTACCGGCGTGTGTTCCATCAGTTTGATCCTGATCGTGTCGCTGCCATGACAGACGCCGAGTTGGAAGCGGCGTTGCTCGATCCCGGCATCGTTCGCAACCGCCTGAAAGTTTACAGCGTGCGGAAAAACGCGCTGGCTTTCCAGCGGGTCGTGAAGGAGTTTGGCAGTTTTGACCAATACCTCTGGGCCTTTGTCGGGGGTAAGCCCATGGTTAATGCCTGGACGCACATCAGCCAGGTGCCGGCTCGGACCGCCGAAAGTGATGCCATGAGCAAGGATCTCAAGAAACGAGGTTTTTCGTTTGTCGGCAGCACCATTTGCTATTCGCACATGCAGGCTACAGGCATGGTCAACGACCACACCACGGACTGTTTTTGCTACGCCCCATTAGCAAAACCAAAACGGAGCAAAGCAGTGCCGGATACCAGACAGAAAGCAGGGTAGGAAGCAGCGCTGGCGTGTATCTTCGCAAAAACCGGACTGGGCGGCTCCTGCGTGTTGCATCTTCGCTGTATCCACGTTCGCTTCGTAGGCATGGATGACTTTCGCTACCTGTACGAACAAATCAAGTCAGGTGAAGGGCAGCAGCTGGACTTTAAACAACATATTGCGTCTGCAGCAAAAATTGCGCGAACGCTGGTGGCCTTTGCCAACAGCGAGGGGGGCAAGTTGCTGGTCGGGGTGGATGATCAGGGGCTGATTACCGGGGTTGACCAGGCCCAAGAGCGGCATGTATTGTTGCAGGCCGCCAAAAAGTGCTGCGATCCGCCATTGTACCTGCATTTTCGGGAACGTCTTGCGCAGCGAAAGGTGGTGTTGGAGGTTGTGGTGGACAAAAGCAACAAGCAGCATCGGGCATTGGACGAAGCTGGGCGCTGGCTGCCCTGGGTGCGGGTGGAGGACCAGACCGTTCTTGCACCGGGGGCTGCCCATGAGCTGGAGATTGAAGCGCTTTCTGACCCAATTCCTATTTTGATGGAACGCCACGTAGGGCTGCTGAACTATCTGGAGGCAAACGATCAGATTTCCATAAAAGACTATATGCAAATAATGAACATTTCATATGGTATGGCCAGCAGATCCCTCGATGATTTAGTGGATTCCGGTGTTTTGTTGCGCGAAGAGGTTGGGGGAAGGGCCTGGTATTTTCTGTCCAGTGCAGGCTAACGCCAGGAACGCCTCTAGACCTCGCCTCTGAACATCACCGCTGAACTTCACCTTTAGCGTTCCTCTTAACTTTAGGTTTATTCAGATTTAGCAGGCTTATGGCTTTGTTTATCTTTGAACCGTATGAATAAACATCCGCACCCAGCCTTGCAGAATGCCCGTCTGCTGGAGGTGTCTTGGGAAGTTTGTAACCAATTGGGGGGCATTTACACGGTGATCCGCTCCAAGGTGCAGGCCATGGTTGAGCGCTGGGGTGATGACTATGCCCTGGCCGGACCTTGGACCAGCGACGCCATGCATGCGGAGTTTGATCCCATGCCCGAGCCTGGTGACGCTCTGGGCAGGGCTGTCCAGCGTTTCCGGGCCATGGGCCATGAAGTGGCGCACGGCCGCTGGTTGGTGACCGGTCGTCCCAGGGTGGTGTTGATCAAACCTGAAGGGGTCTTTGACCGGCTGAACGTCATCAAAGGCGAGTTATCAACGCACTACGGTATCCCGGAGCGCAACGGTGATGAGCTCTATAACCAAGCCCTGCTTTGGGGGGAAATGGTGCGTCGCTTCCTCAAAATTCTGCAGGAAGAAGTAGCGCGTGAAGCGGTGTTGCTGGTGCATTGCCATGAATGGATGGCGGCCACCCCGATTTTGGGTTGCGCGTTGGACAAGCTGCCCATTCGAACCATTTTTACCACCCATGCCACCATGCTGGGCCGGGTCCTGGCTATGCACGACCCGCAGTTTTACGACCACCTGGCCGACTACGATGACAGCGCAGAGGCGGCGCGATTTGGGTTAAGTGCCATCCACGGCATTGAGAAACAAAGCGCCAAAGCAGCGACCATTTTCACCACCGTCAGTGAAATCACGGGCCTGGAATGTGAGCATCTGCTGGGCCGGAAGCCGCACAAAGTCACGCCCAACGGGTTGAACATTGACCGCTTTGCCACCAACCACGAGGTGCAGGTGCGCCACGATACCTACAAAGAAAAAATTCACCAGTTTATCCTGGGTCATTTCTTTCAGAGCTATGGGTTTGATCTTAAAAAGACGCTGTACTTTTTCACTTCAGGACGCTACGAGTACCGCAACAAAGGGTATGACCTGACTTTGGAGGCGCTCAGCCGTCTGAACAAACTCATGGCAGAGGCCGGCATCGAAAAAACGGTTGTTTGCTTTTTCATTACCAAACGGCCCACGTATTCCATCAATCCAGATGTGTTGGAGGCGCGCGGCATCTTGGAAGAAATCCGGCGCAATTCGGAGGCCATCACGGAGCAGTTGGGCGAAAGGCTGTTTTATGCAGCTGCAGCTTCCGATGAAGATCACCGGTTGCCCCAGTTGAACGACCTGGTGGACGATTATTGGAAATTGCGCTACCGCCGCACTATTCAAAGCTGGAAGTCCAAGCGCTGGCCCATTGTGGTCACCCACAATCTGGTGGATGACCAAAACGACGAAGTCCTGCACGCGTTGCGCGCCGCACCGCTGGTCAATAGCCCGCTGGACAAGGTTAAGGTGGTCTATCACCCCGATTTTATCACATCCACCAGCCCGCTGTTCGGCATGGATTACAGCCAGTTTGTTCGCGGGTGCCACCTGGGTATTTTCCCCAGTTACTACGAGCCTTGGGGGTACACCCCTTTGGAATGCATCGCGAGGGGTGTCCCGGCCGTTACGTCAGACCTTTCCGGTTTTGGCAAATACGTTCAGGCCATGAGGGCCGGCAGGGAGGAAACGGGGGTCTTTGTGCTGCGGAGGCAACGACGAAGCGACGATCAGGCCGCTGATGATTTGGCGCGCTTCCTCTTTGAGTTTGTCAAAACCTCGGGCCGCTACCGGACCATTTTGAGAAACCAACTGGAAGATTTTAGCGAGAAGTTTGACTGGCGCCTGCTGACGCTCGACTACGACGAAGCCTATGAATTGGCCGCTACGGGTGCGCCGGCCTGACCTTGCCGGCCCGACCTTGCCCGACCTTGCCGGATCTTTCGCACTGCCCTCGATGAGCAGCGCCCGCGGAAGTCAACCTTGCCAGCCAGAGGGATTGTTGCGCCAGGCTTGCAGGGATTCCTGAATCTCTGCCTGGATTAATCCGCGTTTCACGGCCTCTTGAAGCAAGTGCGGGTAATCGCAAAGGGCAAACCAGGGGCAGGATGCCTCTGAGAACGCTTCATTGGCCTGGCTAAAACCGTAGGTGAAGATGGCGCTCAGGCCGAGCACTTCAGCGCCAGCGTCACGGAGTGCATCCACCGCTTGAAGGCTGCTTCCCCCGGTACTGACCAAGTCTTCAACCACCAGGGTTGCGGTACCCGGAACGAGCTTGCCTTCAATCCGGTTGCCCATTCCGTGTGCTTTGGCCTGGGCGCGAACGTAAACAAAGGGCAAATCCAATGCTTCGGCAACTAGCAGGCCATGCGCGATGCCCGCTGTGGCAACGCCGGCCACGCACGCAGCCCAGGGAAAGGATTCCTGGCATTGAGCGGCCAACGCATCGCGCACCATGCGCCGCGCTTCGGGCGAGGAAAGCAGCAATCGATTGTCGCAATAAATGGGACTTTTCCAACCGGAAGCCCAGGTAAACGGGGCTTCAGGCCGCAGGCGAACTGCCCCTAAATCCAGCAATAAGCCGGCAATAGATGCTGCCGTTTCTGCATTTCTGACTACTGCTGCGTTCATGGATGCAAAGCTATAAAAGGAATGCGGGCCGGATTGTGGCTGATTTCAGCATCTTTGCCCTAATCCAGCAGCGATAGCGCTGCGACGGTGAAGCGATGGAGCTGCGGTACAGCAACTTTCCTGCAGCGGTGCCGCTGCAAGAAAGCAGGTAAGCCGCAACTTGCCATGCTGCCCTTCCCCGGACCGAAGCCCCCTACAAAGACCAGAGCCCCTTTACCAAGACTGAACCCCAGGCCCGATGCAAACCGCAAGCTTTCATTTTCCGTTTTCAAGCGTTTGGGCAGCCCTGTTTTGCTGCGCGTTGATCAGTGCTGCAACCCGGATGCCGGCGCAACCTGTTTATCCATCCGGGCATCCCCAGCAAGCGGGCGCTGCTGACCTGCGCGAGCAATTGGAGCGCTTGCGCGTGCTTGGCTCAGCCTTGTACGTTGCAGCGCATCCCGATGACGAAAACACGCGCCTTATTGCCTGGCTGGCAGGAGAGCGCAAAGTGACCACTACCTACCTGAGCCTGACCCGCGGCGATGGCGGTCAAAACCTGATTGGTCCGGAATTGAGCGAATTGTTGGGCGTTTTGCGCACCCAGGAATTGTTGCGAGCGCGCGGTGTTGACCGGGGTGAACAAATGTTCACCCGAGCAAACGATTTCGGCTACAGCAAACATCCGGATGAAACGCTGGCCATATGGGACCGCGATGAAGTGCTGGGCGATATGGTCTGGAGCATCCGTAAAACCCGGCCCGATATTATCGTCAACCGATTTAACCACCTGACCCCGGGCAGCACCCACGGTCACCACACGGCGTCTGCTGTGCTTGCGCTGGAAGCCTTCAACCTAGCCGCTGACCCCCAGGCCTACCCGGAGCAATTGACGCAGGTAGAACCCTGGCAGGCGTCGCGATTTTTTTTCAACACCTCCTGGTGGTTTTACGGAAGCCAGGAAGCGTTTCAGAAAGCAGACAAATCCGGCCTCATTGCTGTAGATCCCGGAACCTACAACCCGATGCGCGGCCTGAGTTACACCGAAGTGGCTGCGCGCAGCCGCAGCATGCACCGCTGCCAGGGATTTGGCTCAACGGGCAGCCGCGGCAGCGATTTGGACTACCTGGAGTTTTTGCAAGGGGTACCGATGCCTCAACCTTCTGCAAGTTCGGCACCCGCGGCAGCAGATGCCGATGCCTCACGGTCCGTGGCACAAGGCGACCCATTTGCGGGACTGGACATCACATGGCAGCGGCTGAACGGAGGTTCGGCTATTGATGCGGCGTTGCTCAAGGCATCGGCGGCCTTTCGACCAGAAAAACCAGAAGCTGCCGTTCCTGCACTTCTCGAAGCATGGCGGCTTATGGAGCCGCTGGAGGATGACCCGCGTGTGGCCAGGAAGCGTATTGAAGCGGCTGATTTGATCCGCCAATGCCTTGGGCTATGGGCAGAAGCGGTGGCCAATGTGGCGCTCGCCAGTCCGGGTGATTCGCTGCGCGTTCAGTTGGAATTGGTGCTGCGCAGGCCGGCGGTGTTAAGTGTAGAAAGCCTTCAAATTACCGACGCGCGTCAGCGCTCAGTTCACCGTTTGGGCGAGCTGCCCTTTGCTCTTGCCGACAATGCTGCCTTTAAAAAATCGATCGCGTTAAAGGTGCCCGATGATTTGTCTTTTTCTACCGCGTATTGGCTCCAGGAACCCGGCACGCTGGGCCTTTTTCAGGTTAGCGATCAACTCCTTCGCGGGCTGCCGGAGAGTCCTCGTCCGTTGCGTGTTACGGCTGTGATAAACATAGATGGCGCGCTGTTGCCGCTGCATTTCCCGGTGGTTTACAAAGAAAATGATCCGGAGCGCGGCGAAGTTTACCAGGCCTTTGAATTGGTTCCGCCAGCAGTGATCAAAGCGGAGCGTCCGGTTTTTCTTTTTAGCGGAAGCGGCCCGGGTACGGTTAAGCTAAGCGTTCGCGCTAACCGCGATCAGGTTGGGGGAAGGGTTCTGGTCCGCTGGCCCGAAGGTTGGTCAGCAAGCGGAGACCCCGCGTTTCAACTGGCTGAAAAAGGCCAGGAGACCATCGTGGAGTTTCAGGTGCTACCACCTGCCGGAAACCAAACGGCCGATCTCTTTCTGGCGCTCGAGATTGAGGGGAAGCGCTATCCCTTTTCGCAAGAGATGGTGGCCTACGAGCACATCCCGACGCAAATTCTGCTTCGCCCTGCCATGACCCGCCTGGCTAAATTGGATTTAGCAATCCACTCCAAAAACATAGGTTATATTATGGGTGCCGGCGATGAAATCCCGGAGGCCTTGCGCGACATTGGCTGCACGGTCACCCTGCTGGAGGATGCCGACCTCCGGCCTGATG
>WGOA01000053.1 GCA_016124275.1 Bacteroidota bacterium | reverse complement strand
AAGCCTGCGCGGGTAGGGGTGGAGAGCTCAAAACGCACCTGCTCGGTGTCCATGGCATTGATCATTTCCAACAGGAAGCGGGCGTTGAACCCAATTTCCATGTTTTCGCCGGTGTATTCGCAATCCAGGCGCTCGCTGGCCTCATTGCTAAAGTCCAGATCCTGCGCAGAAACCTGCAGATCACTGCCCGCAATGCGCAAGAGGACCTGGTGCGTGGTTTTGTTGGAGAAAATCATGACCCGCTTGAGGGTATTGAGCAATTCTGCCCGCGAGATCAACAAGGTGTTGGGGTTCTCCTTGGGAATGACTGCGTTGTAATCCGGGTAGCGGGCATCAATCAGGCGGCAGATCAGATCAACCTCCCCAAAGCGGAAAAAGGCGTTGGAGTTGTTGTAGGAGATGCTCACCTGCGTCTCCTCTGAAGGAAGGGCCGATTTGAGCAAACTGAGGGCCTTGCGGGGCACAATGAACGATGCTTGCTCCGAGCTAACGACATCATTGCGGCGGTAGCGCACCAATTTATGCGCGTCCGTGCCGACAAACGTGATGCCGTCCGTTTCCAATTGAAAGTAAACACCCGTCATGGCTGGGCGCAATTCATCGTTGCTGACCGCAAAAAGCGTCTTGTTGATGGCCCGTTGCAAGCCTCCCGAAGGGATGGTCAACCCGGAGACATTTTCAGCCACCGGGATGCGGGGGAAGTCATCGCCGTTTTCGCCCGTCAGCTTATACTTACCGCGATCCGTGGTGATTTCAACACCGAAGGTTTTGTCGTCAATGCGGAAACTCAGCGGCTGTTCGGGCAGGGTCTTGAGCGTTTCTACCAAAATGCGCGCAGGGATAGCGATTTTGCCACTGTCCTTGGATTCAATATCCAGCGAGCTGGACATGGACGTTTCCAAGTCAGTCGCGGATATCTTGAGCCGGCCCCCCTGGATTTCAAACAAAAAACCTTCCAGAATGGGCAGGACAGTATTCGTGCTAATCACCCCGTTCATAAGCTGCAATTGGCGCAGCAGGGCGGTGGTGGAGACGATAAACTTCATGCGGGGCGTTTTTAAGGAAGACAAAGGTAAAGGATTCGCCCTAAAGCAGTGCGAACCCGGTTTCCCGCGATGACCATGTGGACAAATTGGAACGAAAAGGGTCTCCCCAATCAGGACAGCAACGCTAAAGCCTGGTTGATGATCTCTCGCGACCGTTTGAGATCTGGAGACATCTGGGCCTGCACGTGCATGCCGTAGCACTGGTTGACCAGGTAGCGCGCACCATCTTTAGCACTCAAGAATTTTGCAGTTGCAGGTTCCTTCCCCTGCTTCTCCAGGTAGCCTTTAAAGCTTTTCTCTACTCCCAGGTAATATTCGCTTACAAATTCCGAGATTTCCGGGAAATCAGCTCCGACTTCGGAACCCGATTTCAACAGAAAGCAACCCCTTGCCTCCGGATGAGCATAATAGCGCTTGCGAATGGCCTCTAACATATCCAGTACGCCGTTTTCACTGCCGTTTTGGTGGGGGACAGGCCAGATTTGGACATAGCGATTCAGGCATTCCCGGTACAGGCGCTGCTTGTCGCCAAAGGTTCCATAAAGGCTTGCCCGATTGACACGCAGCCGTTCCACCAGCAAAGACATGCTGACCCCGTAGTAACCGTGTTTGGCAAAGACTTCCGTCGCCTGATCTAAGACATGATCAGGGTTGAACTTCTTGGTACGAGGCATGGGTGTATCGTAATCCCGAATTTAACGATACAATATACATCATCAAGTAGCTTAAATCCAAGAAAGGCACAATCTTTTCAACCCTTGCAGCGGCAAGCGCGAAGTCCAGTACCAAAATACCATCCTGCTTGGTATGATAGTGAGCCCTCTGGCCTGGGAATACATGGTGAAGGGATCCCTTACGGTACGCGCTGCCCGGGTTCCGGCTGGTAGAAATAACTGGGCCCAATAAATAACTTTCCGAATACGAAATCCTGCACCAAGGCCAGGTCCTTGCCTTCCCGAAGCGAGGCATAGTATTTGTCGCGATCAAAATCGAGCGGGTTCCCCAAGGGGTCAGATTGCAACTTGGAGCGCTGGTTGATGGACCTGAAGTACAAGTACACATTATTGACTTCGCCGGCCATTGTTTTCACAGAAAGGGTGCAAATGGGCGTGGAGCCCAGCACAGAATCGCGCTTGATCCAGTCGTTCATATAGGCCTCTAACTGGATGTTGCGATAGTGCATCAGGTAGGCGGTGGTAGCGCGAACATTGAGCGTCCGGTTGTCGGTTTCCAGGCTGCTGCTCAGGGAAAAGGCGTTTTCGCCCGTGCGTTTCAGGGTCCAGCTGGAATCCGGGTTAGTAGCGTAAGTAACGCTGAGCTCCTGCACCTGCGGCGGCGTGTAGCGGAAGATGGTTCGGTCCCGCCAATCGGCCTCGTCAACAACATAACGGGTTTGCAGAAAACCATCCAGGCCCGGAATGTGCACCACATAAGGGTCTTTGCCCTTCTCCAGCTTCATGAAATTGCCCCGGTTGCGAACCGTTGGCGGGCCGACATAATACGTCATGGCCCGAACGCCCTTCTTGTCGTAAATCTCCACTTTGGTGTGGTTTCCGGCAATTTCCCGCACGGCCAGGTCATATTGCGCCTTGTTGACCGGGTACTTGGTTTCAACCTGCACCAAGGTGGACAAAAGGGTTTCCAAAATATCCCTCCGCGCGTTGAATTTTCCGTTAACCGTCCAGGTACCCGGACTTTTGCGCTCCAACAGAATCTCTTTGTTGCCCAGGTCGGCCAGAAAAATCTTGGAAATGTTCGCCGTGTCCGGGTAGGCAAACGCATTTTGCGCCAGAGAACGGGTGCCGACCTGCTTTTGCAACACCCCAAACCAAACAGCTACGCCCAAGGCGGCTAAAACAAGAGCATAAATAAGCGTGCGTTTCATGGAAGGTTGGTTGGGGGGATCTGCCCGTAGCGGCGGTAGCGCAACACGTTGTAAATACCCCCGAACAGCATCAGGATGAAAAGCGGTGCGATGACACTGAAAAAGGGCCAGTACGTCCTGCTTTCGCTGACTTTGAGTGGATCCAGGGGCCGGAGGCGAATCACCTTGGCCCGCGATTCCATGAGTCCCCCTTCGTCCGTTAAGTATTCCACGCAATTCAAGGCAAAATCCTTGTTGGCAAAAATGTACTGCTCAATGTTGTTCAACCCGAGCGGTGCAATCCGCCCATCCGGCGCCACCGCATTGCGAACCATGTCCGCATCGCCGATGACAATCTGACGGCTGGGAACCCCGCTAAGCAGGAACTCGGCACCCCCCACCCCCCGGCTGCTGAACTGCGTGGCCAGGCTGCGTATGGACCGGAACGCCGATGGAAAAGACCCTTCCAACAGCACCGCTACCGGCAGGTTAGCCCGGTTGTACTGCTCGTCGCTAAGCGGCGTCACCAGCAGGTTGAACCGCACTCGCACCGGATCGGGCAGAAAACGCGCATTCGCCGAGCTGCTCAGCAGCACCGTTTTGCGCACGCCAGGCACAATCACCGTATCCACCGAAGACACAAACCGCCCCTCAATCGCGTCCAGATTGCGCGTAATCGGGTGCCCCGGGTTCACGTTGGTCAGAATCGGATCATAAGGCCAGGGTCGGTTTTCAAACTGGCCGCTGTTGCCCATCGGCACCGCAATGCGGGCGCATTGCCGGTCCTGGATCAGGTTTTCGTTGATGCGCGCGCCGTACTGAAACAGCAAATCTTCCATTTGCCGGGCGAAGGGCTGCGTAAAGAACTCACCGCGCCGCCGCAAACTGTCAAACTCGGCCTGAACGCCGTCCAGGCACCAGAGGATGCTGCCTCCGCGCATGACGTACTGGTCCAGTTTGTACTTGTTCACCATCGAAAAATTCCGGGACGATCCCGCCAGAATCAGTGCCTGGTACCCGGTGTCAATCTGATTGATGGCATTCAGGTCAAAGCGGTCCACGCGGTAAAACTCGCGCAGCGCATACTCCAGGTCCAGCACTTCCAGCGTATCGAGCTCACCCTGCCCTTCCACAAAAGCAATGCGCGGCTTGATGCGGCGGGTGGCCCGGACAATGGCTCGGGCGAAATTGTATTCCAGCATGGCCACAGCAGCCTCGGGATCGTATTGCGGGGTCAGCACGGGCTGGGGATAATCCAGCAACACAATGGCCTCCGGCTCACCGCCCTGGTACTCCAGTTCGGCGTAGGGAAAAACATAGGATTGCGACAAACCCTCGCCTGCCGACGCCGAAGCCCGGAATTCCACCGGAAAAAGACTGCGCTCCTGCAGCTGTTTGTAAAACGCCAGCCGGTTGTCGCGGTCGCTGATGGCGTTGGGGTCCTGAATGCGAAACACCAAATTGCCGCCAGCTTCACGCTCCCATTGCCGCAACAGGCGCAGGGTTTCTTCCTGAAGCCTGGCAAGGTTCGGGGGAAGGTTCCCGTCCAGGTACACTGTTATCGCCACGATGTCTTCCAGGTTGCGCAGCAGGTCGCGGGTGGGCTCCGCCATGCTGAAACGCTTCTCAGCGGTCAGGTCAACGCGGGCGTAATACACCGACCCCAGCCAGTTGACCGCCACCAGAATGCCCAGCAACAGCAACAACTGCAGCAGCGCCATCCGGCGGTTGCGGATGCGTTTTTCGTTTACCATTTGCGGCTGGCCAGCACAGTTTTGGTCAATAAAAAGAAGAAGGCCACCACGCTGAGAAAGTACAGGACATCGCGGGTGTCGAGCAGCCCCAATGAAATGCTCCGATAGTGGGTGCCCATGCTCAACAGTTGCAGGATGCCGTCGGCCTTTCCCACGAAAACAGGCAGCATGGCCACCGAATCAAAGGCCTGGAACAGCAGAAAACAGGCGAACAGCGACGCGATGAAACTCACGATCTGGTTGCGCGTCAGCGAGGAGGCGAACATGCCCACCGACACAAAGCCGGCGCCGAGCAAAAACAGCCCGATGTACGACCCGATGATGCCGCCCGTGTCCACGTTGCCGGGAGGCGAGGCCAGCGCGCTGATGGCAAAATAATAGACAATGGTTGGCAGGATGGAGAAGCCCACCAGAAACAGGGCAGCCAGGAATTTGCCGCCGATGATCTGGTTGTCCGTAACCGGCTTGGTGGCCAGCAATTCCATAGTGCCGTTCTCGTTTTCTTCCGCAAAACTGCGCATGGTAATGGCCGGGATGAGCAGCAAAAACACCCAGGGCGCAAACTGGAACAGCGGTTCCAGCGTGGCATAGCCGCCGTCCGGGATGTTGGAATCCGGGAAGACCCAGCAGATCAGGCCGTTGGCCAACAGAAAGATGCCGATGGCGATGTAGCCGATCAGGCTGGTCAGGAAGAGGTTGACTTCTTTGCGGAAGATGGCAATCATAAGCGGTTGCGGCAGGCGGTCAGTCTTGCTGCCCGGTTGGCGGTGCAGCCGGGTCGGCGGTTTGGGTCAATTGGCGGAAGATGTCCTCCAGGTTGCGTTTTTCTTTCTCGGAGCCCAACAGGGTTAACTGTTGCTCAACGGCAAATCGGAACAGCATTTCTTCGGGTGAAGTGCCCGTTGCCGTCACCGCGTTTTCGTCGATGTCCAGGCGCCAGCGCCGGTTGCCCTGGCTTTGTACGTGCAAGACGCCGGGCAAGCGTTTCAACCCCGCGGGATCCAGCTCTTCCTTGAACGATACTGTCAGCGCAATGCGGCCTTCTGCGGCGCTGCCCAGGTGTTCGGTTTTGTCGTCGGCCACCAGCACGCCTTTGTTAATGATCAGCACCCGGTCGCAGATGGCCTGAACTTCCTGCATGATGTGGGTGGAAAGGAGCACGGTCTTTTCGCGGCCCAGGTCCCGAATCAACTCGCGGATGTCGGCCAGTTGGTTGGGGTCAAGGCCGCTGGTGGGTTCGTCCAGGATCAGCACATCCGGGTCGTTGAGCATGGCCTGGGCCAGGCCAACCCGTTGCCGGTACCCTTTGGAAAGGTTGCGAATGGTCTTGTGCTGTTCCGGTCCCAGGCCGGTGCGCTCCACCATACGCCGGATGCGCGCGTCGCGGTTGCGCAGGCCAAACAACCTTCCCACGAAATCCAGGTATTCCCCAACGTACATGTCCAGGTACAGCGGATTGTGTTCCGGCAGGTACCCGATATGCCGCCGCACGTCCAACGACTCCTTTTCCACATCAAAGCCGCACACGGAAGCTTTTCCTTCGGTTTGTGGAATAAATCCCGTCAGGATTTTCATGGTGGTAGACTTGCCCGCCCCGTTAGGGCCCAGAAAGCCCACGATTTCGCCCGCGCCAATAGCGAAACTGACGTCATGGACGGCGCGTTGCTCTCCGTACAGTTTGGTCAGATGCTGAGCTTGAATGGACATAGGGTAAGGAAGAAAGGGGTCGGGATTGGGCTGCACAACAGCCCTGCCGGAGGCCTGCTGCGGCAGATGGAAGCCCCGCAAAAATAGAAACAAAGCCGGTGGCGGGCACAGGGCTGGTCAGAACGCCTGTTTCACAGCCCTCTTGCCGTACTTTTGCGCCCATGTCGGACCAGGATACCTTTAAGAAAATCATCTCCCACGCCAAGGAGTACGGGTTTGTCTTCCCTTCAAGCGAGATCTACGACGGCCTTGGAGCCGTTTACGACTATGGCCCGAACGGTGCCGAGCTCAAACGCAACATCAAGGATTTTTGGTGGAAATCCATGGTGCAATTGAACGAAAACATCGTCGGCCTGGACGCGGCCATTTTCATGCACCCCAAAACCTGGAAGGCATCCGGGCACGTGGATGCGTTCAACGACCCGCTGATCGACAACAAAGACAGCAAAAAGCGCTACCGCGCCGACGTGCTCATCGAAGACCACGTGGAAAAAATGCGGCAGAAGGTGAACAAGGAGGTGGAAAAGGGCCGCGCCAAGTTTGGCGAAAGTTTTGACGAAACCCAGTTCCGCGCCACCAATCCCAACGTGCTCCGCAGCCAGGAGAAAATTGATCAGGTCGAAGGGCGGGCTGCCGCTTCGCTGGCCTCCGGCGATTTGGCCGACATCAAAGCCCTGATCGAAGAGCAGGGCATCGCCTGCCCGGAGAGCGGCTCCAAGAACTGGACCGATGTGCGTCAGTTCAACCTGATGTTTGACACCAAGCTGGGTTCGGTGGCCGGCGATGCCGCCACCATCTACCTGCGACCGGAAACGGCCCAGGGCATTTTCGTGAATTTCCTCAACGTGCTCAACACGAGCCGCCAGCGGATTCCCTTTGGTATCGCTCAGATCGGTAAGGCCTTTCGAAATGAAATTGTAGCCCGCCAGTTCATTTTCCGCATGCGCGAATTTGAGCAAATGGAGATGCAATTCTTCGTGCGCCCCGGCACCCAGAAGCAATGGTACGACGAGTGGAAGAAGCGCCGCATGGCCTGGCACCGCGTGTTGGGCACCGCCGAAGCAAACCTGCGTTGGCACGACCACCAGAACCTTGCGCACTACGCTGATGCTGCGGTGGACATTGAATTCAACTTCCCCTTTGGCTTTAAGGAGCTGGAGGGCATCCACTCCCGCACGGATTTTGACCTGAGCCGGCACCAGGAATTGAGCGGTAAAAAGCTGCAATATTTTGACCCGGAGCTGGAGCAGAATTACATACCTTTTGTTGTGGAGACGTCCATCGGATGCGACCGCACCTTTTTGGCGGTGCTTTGTCAGGCCTATTGCGAAGAAGACCTCGGCGACGACAAAAGCCGTGTGGTGTTGAAGTTGCCACCAGCGCTGGCACCCACCAAAGTGGCGGTGTTCCCGCTGGTTCGAAAGGACGGTTTGCCCGAAGCAGCGTTAGCCATTTTCAACGACCTGCGCTTCGAGTTCGACTGTGCCTACGAAGAAAAAGACTCCATCGGCAAACGCTACCGCCGCATGGATGCTATCGGTACACCCTACTGCATCACGGTTGACCACGACACGTTGATCGATCAGATGGTGACCATCCGCGAGCGCGACAGCATGGCACAAGAGCGCATCCCGGTTTCGCGGGTGCGCGAGATCGTGCGCGAGCGCGTGGACATGAACAGTTTGCTCAAGCAGTTGTAAGCCGCCAGCTTTAAGCCGCCTGCCTTAAGCCCGTTGGATTTCTAGCAGACAGAAAATATATTAATATAATAAATAAAATACCATGATAAGGACGCGCCATTTGCTGGATCTTGGCAGCATAACATTTATTATGGTTTTCTTTGCGCTGGCCTCGGGTTGCTCCGGTTCTTCCGAAGCGGGCGAAAGTAATGGCTCCGGCAAGGGCCGCAAAGATCCGCTGGATCACCTGGTGGTTTACATGACGGGCTCTTTTTCCAGTGCTGCGCAGGCAGCTGAAGACACGTCGTTTTATGACATTCGGCTGGAGATGGTGCCCGTATGGCCGGAGCGGACGGATGGCCGCTGGATTTACGTAGAACAAGCCGTGGCCACTTACCTGGACCGGCCGTATCGGCAACGAATTTATCAGGTTACCGAAGAGCCGGATGGCCGCTTTCGTTCGGTGGTGTACACGTTAAAAGAGCCCACGCGCTTTATCGGTGTTTGGAAAAGCCCGGCATTAATGGACAGCATCAGTCCCGCAGACCTGGATTTGCGCGAAGGCTGCGACATTCTGCTGACCTGGAACGCTGAAAAAGGCATCTATACCGGCAGTACCGGCGATAAAACCTGCCCCAGCAGCGTGCGCGGTGCCCGATGGGCTTCTTCCGAAGTGGAAATTCGCCAGGACGGCATGCTCACCTGGGACAAGGGCCTTGACGATGAAGGCAATCAGATTTGGGGCGCAGAAAAAGGCGGATACCAGTTTGTTAAGCTAGCATCCGCCTCAAAAAAGTAACAAAGGGCATCCCTAAAAACCCCATATCCTGCGTTACGCCCAAATTTTAACATCCTCATTTACAAGAGTAAACTCCGGTGTTAAAATTTGGGCAAGCCTTGTCTCTGGGGTTTTTAGAGATGCCCTATAAAACTTGAGGTGTTGAAAGATTGATTAGGCGTCGCCCAAATCGCTGTCCATGCTGGAGCTGTCCGAATCGTTCGCTTCAACCGGTTTGTATATGGCCTTGATTTTAGCCTCCAGTTCCGCGGATAGCTCCGGGTTGTCGTGCAGCAATTGCTTAACCGCCTCGCGGCCCTGTCCGAGTTTGGTGCTGTCGTAGGAGTACCAGGAACCGCTTTTTTGCAGCACCCCGCTCTCCACGCCTAAATCCACGATTTCGCCGGCTTTGGAAATGCCTTCGCCGTACATGATGTCGAATTCGGCCACGCGGAAGGGAGGGGCCACTTTGTTCTTGACCACTTTGACCTTGACGCGGTTGCCTTGGATCTCTTCTTTTTCTTTGATCTGGCCTGTGCGGCGGATGTCCAGACGAACCGATGCGTAAAATTTAAGGGCATTTCCACCGGTGGTGGTTTCGGGGTTGCCGAACATGACCCCGATTTTCATGCGGAGTTGGTTGATGAACAAACAGCAACACCCGGTTTTGGAGATGGTGCCGGTGAGCTTGCGCAAGGCTTGCGACATCAGTCGGGCTTGCAGACCCACTTTGGCGTCGCCCATTTCGCCTTCGAGTTCGCCGCGGGGAACAAGCGCCGCCACGGAGTCAATCACCACGATGTCCAGCGCACCGGAGCGAATCAGGTGCTCGGTAATCTCAAGGGCCTGCTCGCCGTTGTCGGGCTGTGAAATCAGCAGGTTTTCAACATCAACGCCCAATTTCTCGGCGTAGAGTTTGTCAAAGGCGTGCTCGGCATCAATAAAAGCTGCAATGCCGCCGCGGCGTTGTGCTTCTGCGATGGCGTGAAGGGCCAGGGTGGTTTTACCCGAACTTTCCGGTCCGTAAACTTCAACGACCCGGCCTTTGGGCAAGCCACCGATGCCCAGGGCGATGTCCAGCCCCAGCGAACCCGTGGGGATGATCTCCACCTGGGCGATGGGCGAATCGCTCATTTTCATGACCGTACCCTTGCCGTAGGTTTTGTTCAGGCTGTCCAGGGCCAAACCGAGGGCTTTCATTTTATTGGCGTCCAGGGTAGTGGCGCCTTTGTTTCCATTGGAACTGCTCATGTTCTATTGCTTTGTGCGTGCTTAAGCCGGCAAACTCGCTAAAAAACGCCTTCGCTCTTCCACCGAATAAACGCGCTGAAACGCCTGAAGCGGGGCCGGAAGGCTAAAGTTAGCACAAAGGGGAGGGGCCGGAGGCCGCAAAAACAGGCTTCTGTTGGAATGTTGAAAACTTGCGACAAAGGCGGCAGAGCGATGCTTCAGGCAAACCATTCGGGCCGCAACACCAGCGCAACCGCCAGCGCGATGGCCACTACTACCCCTAAGCCCAACGCCCGCTTGCCATGGGCCTGCGCTGCCGCATCGTAATGGGCCACGTTGTCGCCAAAAGCGGTGGTTTTGGTGCTGTTCATCAAAATCCAACCCAGGACCACGCCCAGCACACCGCCCAACAAAGCCAGGAGGTATGCCGCAGCAATCATGGAGCCATCTGCAGGCGAAGGGAGCGCCAACGCTGCGCGGCGCTGTGCCCGCATGGCCTCCACCTGCGCATCGTTCAGCCCGGCACCCCGCTCGTCCAGCATTTGCCGGGCCACCACCACGTCAAACTCCGACCATTCGTCCGCCTTGGCAATCACTTCCAACAGCTCTTCCACCGAAAACTCGCGGAGATAGTGATCGGGCGGCAACTGCACGTCCTCCTGCCCATAAGCGTCTTCCAGGTCCTTCCTCAGCTCTTCAAAGCGGTCCGGGGGCAATTTCAGCACCCAGGCCTGGTACATCACGTTGTTGGCAAAACTCGGGTCAAAGCCCATGCGGTTTTCCTCAAACGCGTACGGAATGCCGTTTTCGTCCAGAATGCGCAAGATCGGCGCCGCTTGTTCGCGGTCGGGAAAAGTCTCAAACACCGCCATTTCTGCGGCTTCCGCAGGGGAAGGGTCGTTCATGTCCGCCTCCAAATCGTCCGGTGTTCCCTGATTTTCGGGCGAAGGGGTATCGTTCCTTGCGCTCCCAGTTGCCTTCACATCATCCTCCATGCACGGAAATTAGCCAATCGGACCTTAGCAGCCCATAAGGCACAAAAAAAACCACCTTTCCGCGGGGAAAGGTGGCTTTAGAATAAACCGATAAAGACTCCGGCATTGCAAAAAACTCCAGTGCTAAGGCGTATCGCCGGAAGCGGGGCTTTTAGAAAACCTGTTCCTTAACGGGTGGTCTCGATGGGTGCCGTGCTGCGGCTGTAGCGCAACAGGTTTTCCAGGGTGCGGTTAGATGGGCTGGCCATGCGGCAGTCCAGCGCTTCCGCGGATGCTTTCAAGGTTTCGAAACGCTCGCGAAGCTCAAAATCGATGTCCAGGGCTCGCTCAATGGCATCGGTTTCTGCTGCAGACGTTTCACGGTAAAGAAAGCGGACCAGGGTGTCTTGGGTGTAGGATTGTACCATGAGTTCATTTTAGGTAGAAACCCGGTTTTGGACCGGAAAACTGGTCCTGAATCTTGCGTTATCGCTCAGAACCGAACCTAAAACGAGACTCCTCTGGCGTTATTGCGCTACAGGGTCATGTTTTTCTCCGCAATCAGTTTGCGCATGTTAATCAGCGCATAACGCATGCGACCCAGGGCCGTATTGATGCTGACATTGGTCATTTCGGCAATCTCCTTGAAGCTCAGCTCCGAGTAGTGGCGCAAAATGACCACTTCGCGCTGTTCTTCCGGAAGATGATCGATCAGGTGCCGGACTTTGGTCCGGGTCTGGTCCATGATGACATCTTCTTCGGCATTGCCGTCGGCAAAGTCCAGCATGTTGAACAAATCAAACCCTTCCGAGGTGGTTACCATCGGAGCGCGTTTGAGCCGCCGGAAATGGTCAATGCAAAGGTTGTAGCCAATGCGGGTGACCCACGGCAAAAATTTGCCCTCTTCCTTGTACTTGCCGGAGCGCAACGTATCAATCACCTTGATAAAGGTGTCTTGAAAGACGTCCTCGGCCAGTGCCTGGTCTTTGACAATAAAGAGAATGGAGGTGAATACCTTGTCCTTGTGACGGGATATGAGGGATTCAAGAGCGGATTCGTCACCGGCCAAATACTGGCCAATGAGTTCCTTGTCACTAAGCACGTCTACCTGCATAGCTTGGACTTTTTTGAGGCGAATAAATACGGAAAGTCAAGCGTAGACGTGTACTTCGATAGGGATGTTTTGCGGGTTAAAGAGGCCCTTTACCGGCCTTTAGCAGGACCTTTGCCTGCGAAACTTACGAATTTTATGCCGGGTTGGACTTCCGGCTGCAATCTAAAATAGGATTAATTTGCAGTCCGCGCAATACCCCCCGCTTTTTTAGTGCCCAAATGGGCCATTTTTCTGGCGGTCAACCCTCTTTCCCTTGGCTTCTTCCTCCAAACCCGCTTCTGCATCCGGTACCTCTAAGCCCAAAAACCCAAGCAAAGGGGTAAAGCCAGCAGGCAAAAAGGTCAAACTGCCCGCCACGGGAGCACAAGGGCCTGGCAAAAAAGCGAGCGCCACCGCCAGCCGCGATCGGTCCGCCTACAAGGCCGGTATTTTGATCAAAGGAGCCCGGGTGCACAACCTGCAAAACGTCACGGTCCAGATTCCCCGGAATCAATTGGTCGTGGTCACGGGAGTAAGCGGTTCGGGCAAATCCTCGCTGACCATGGACACCCTTTACGCAGAGGGCCAACGGCGCTATGTGGAGAGTTTGTCGGCCTATGCCCGCCAGTTTTTAGGTCGAATGAACAAGCCGGACGTGGACAGCATTGACGGGTTGTGTCCGGCCATTGCGCTGGAGCAGAAAGTAACCACCCGGACCACGCGCTCCACGGTGGGGTCGCTGACCGAAGTGTACGACTACCTGCGGCTGCTATACGCCCGCATTGGAAAGACCTATTCGCCCGTCAGCGGCGAAGAAGTAAAACGGCACCAGATCAGCGATGTGGTGGATTTTGTGGATCAGTTGCCGGAAGGAACCCGTGTGCTGTTGCTGGCGCCGCTGCAAACCCGCCATCCACGCGCGTTAAACGACGAGTTAAACCTCTTGCTTCAGAAAGGCTACGCCCGGGTGCTTACCCCTGACGGACTCCTGCGCATTGAAGAGGTCCTGGAGCTCAAGAAAGCCCCGCCCCGCGAATCTGTTTGGCTAACCGTGGACCGCTTTGTAGCAGCACCCGGCGACGACGACCTGCGCAAGCGCGTCGCCGATTCCGCGCAATCGGCCATTCAGGAAAGCCAGGGCGATTGTGTGTTGGAGCTGCCCGACCTGCCCGAAAAAAAGCGACGCCACGCGTTCTCTATTCGCTTTGAGCGCGACGGCATCACCTTTGAGTCACCCAACGACGCTTTTTTCAACTACAACAATCCTTATGGTGCGTGCCGGCGCTGCGAAGGCTTCGGCAGCATCATCGGCATTGACGCCGACTTGGTCATCCCGGACAAAAGCCTGAGCGTGTACGAAGGCGCTGTTGCGGCCTGGAAGGGCGACAAAATGAGCGCCTGGCAAGACGCGTTCGTGGCAGGTGCAGGCAAAGTCGATTTTCCCATCCACCGGCCCATTAAACAGCTTAGTCCCGAACAATATAATTTACTATGGAAGGGCTCTGCGCATTTTCGCGGGCTGGATGACTTTTTCAAACACATAGAAGAGCAGAGCTACAAGATTCAGTACCGCGTTATGCTCAGCCGCTACCGGGGCCGCACCGTGTGTCCGGACTGCCGCGGAACCCGCCTCCGGCCTGACGCGCATTATGTGCGCATCGCGGGCAAATCGGTGGCGGACCTGCTGCTGATGCCGGTACAGGAGGTGCAGGATTGGCTCAAGGCACTCGTGCTCCCGGAATGGGAGCATCAGGTCAGCAAGCGCATTTTGGTCGAAGTGCGGCTTCGCCTGGGCTACATGCTTGACTTGGGCCTGGGCTACCTCACGTTGAACCGGCTCTCCAATACCCTGTCCGGCGGCGAAAGCCAGCGCATTAACCTCACGCGGCAGTTGGGCAGCAACTTGACCTCTTCGCTCTATATTCTGGATGAACCTTCGGTGGGCCTCCACCCCCGCGACACGGCCCGGCTGGTGCGCGTGCTGCACCGCCTTCGCGATTTGGGCAATACCGTGGTGGTGGTGGAGCACGAGGAAGACGTGATGAAGGCCGCCGACTACATCATCGATATGGGACCGGCGGCGGGCGTGAACGGCGGGCAAGTGGTCGCGGCAGCGCCCTACGCTGAACTGTTGCGCGATAAAAAAAGCCTGACGGGTGCCTACCTGTCGGGACGGGAGCGCATCCCCCTTCCCCCGAGACGGCGCAAGCCCGGCGACAAATTGACCATCAAAGGTGCTCGACAGCACAACCTCAAGGATCTGGACGTGGACCTTCCGTTGAACATGCTGGTGGTGGTCAGCGGGGTGAGCGGTTCGGGCAAGACCACGCTGATCAAGGGCATCCTGGTGCCTGCGCTGCAGTTGGCATTGCAGGAGTTTGGCGAAAAGCCCGGTGAGTTTGACGGCCTGAGCGGTGCCACCAAACGCCTGAGCGCCGTGGAGCTGGTGGACCAGAACCCGATTGGCAAGTCGTCGCGGTCAAACCCGGTTACCTACATCAAGGCGTATGACGCCATCCGCGATTTGTTTGCCAAGCAGCCTGCCGCCAAAGCGCGGGGCCTGCAAGCCAAGCACTTTTCGTTCAATGTTGATGGCGGTCGTTGCGACACTTGCAAAGGCGAAGGCGAAACCGTGGTGGAGATGCAATTCCTGGCCGACATTCACCTGGAATGCGAAGATTGCGGCGGCCGGCGATTCAAGCCCGAAGTGTTGGAAGCCACCTACAACGGCAAGGATATTTACGCGGTCCTGAACCTTAGCGTAGAAGAAGCTATGGAGTTCTTCAAGGCCGAAAAGGAGGTTACGCGCAAGCTGGAGCCGCTCATGGATGTCGGTCTTGGGTACATCAAACTCGGGCAAAGCGCCAGTACCTTGTCCGGTGGAGAAGCGCAGCGGGTTAAACTCGCTTCGTTTTTGAGCAAGGGCAAAAATGCTTCGCCCGTTTTGTTTGTCTTTGATGAACCCACTACCGGCTTGCATGTGCACGACATCCGCACGCTGTTAAAAGCGTTCAACGCACTAATTGAACGCGGCCACAGCGTGGTGGTGGTGGAGCACAACCTCGAAGTGATCAAATCGGCCGACTGGGTCATTGACTTGGGTCCCGAAGGCGGGCAGGATGGGGGCTACCTGGTTTTTGCGGGCACACCGGAGGGGTTGGCGGCATGCGGGCAAGGCCATACCAGCGGGCATTTGGCGGCCAAGCTTTAGGATACCCGCTAACGAATCAAGGTGACGGTTCCCGAACGGGTTTCCAGCTGCGGCTGTCCATCGCGAACCAGCTCCATGACTGCCTGCCAGATGTAAACGCCCATTTCGGCCGGCTTGCCGCGGAAGGTACCGTCCCATCCCGTGCGGTAGTCGCTGCTGAGGAACACCGTTTGCCCCCAGCGGTTGACCAATTGCCACTCAAACTGCAGCGGCAGGGCGCCGTGAACCACCGGGCGGAAAAGATCATTCAGGCCATCGCCGTTGGGCGTAAAGGCATTGGGAAACACCACCAGCGTTTGGCAACTGTCCACGGACAAATAATCCAGGGTTATGGAATCGCTGCCCAGGCAGCCGTTGGCGTCTGCCACCGTTACCCGATACGGCCCGGCCAGTTCCACTTGAACGCTCTGTGCCAGTTGCCCCGTTGACCAGCTTACCTCCGCAAACCCAGGGCCCACGTCCAGCGTGATCACATCGCCCGGACAGAACCGTTGATCCGGTCCAAGGTCAGGCTCCGGCAAGGGGAACAATTCCGTTATCGTTAAGGAATCAGCCAACGCGCAACCGTCCACCGTGCTGACCAAAACCGTGTAGGTGCCCGGCGCACCCACCGTCAATGTCGGCCCGGTGCTGCCGTCAGACCAGGCATAGCTCACAAAATCCGGTCCGGCGTCCAGGGTCAGGCTGCTTTCCACGCATAGGCTCTGGTCTTCGCCAAGGTCCAACGGGGGAAGGGCCGCAGCCCCGACCACCACCGTATCGCGATCACTCCCGCAGCCGTTGCTGATCTCCACGGAATAAACCCCTGGGCTGGTAACCAGCAAGGTAGCGGCATTGCTGCCGTCCGACCACAGGTAGCTGTCAAAGCCATCGCCCGCGAAAAGCGTCAAGGAATCCCCCGGGCAAATTTGCTGGTCCGGTCCCAGATTGGTTTCAGGCAGAGTAGGGCTGAGCGCCAGGTTAAAGGCTTCGATGCCCGCCTGCCCTGCGGCAGCACCGTGGGTGCTCAAAAAGCCGCAATCGGCAGTCGGGTGAAGAACCTGTCCCGCTTCGCCACCGTCCAGCAAAGTGGTTACTAAACCAATAGCAGGCCAAACCGGCAGCGACGTGGCGATGTAGCCCCCACCCCCCCCGCCCCCCGGCCCGTGGCAGTTGAAGGGAAACAAAAAGTTTTCGGTGTCGCCGCCAAAGCCCCCCTGCGCGCTGAGCACGACAGCTGATACGATATCATCCACCCGCAACAGGAGCGAGCCACCGCCCCCCCCGCCCCCGGCCCCTTCGTCGTTGCTGACCAGGGTAATGTTTTCGCCGTCTGACCGGATCGCGTTGCCCTGGCCGTCCAAAACGCCGGCCTCCAGCAAGACGATGCCACCCCCGATTCCCCCGGGCGCTGCGGGCTGGCTGTTGTCGCGGTAGCCGCCCCCGCCCCCGCCGCCTGCAAACGCCAGGTCAGCGGTATAGGCCAGCGCCTGGCCGCCGATTCCCTGCACGGCCAGGGCTCCACAGCCTGTCCAGGGAAAGGCCCCAAGGCCACCTCCGCCGGCATTCGATCCGCCGCCACCGCCGCAATTGCTCTGCGTACTTCCTCCGCCTCCGTTGGCCAGCTTGGCCCGGCCTTGCGTTTGGCCCACAATGAATTCAGCGATGCCCTCGCCCTTGTCGCCGCTTTGGCAAAATCCGAAGGAGGATCCGGTAGCCCAACTCAGATCGCCACAGTCAAACCCGTTGGTGCAAATGGCGCCACCGCGAAAGCCTGTCCGGCTGGCATCAATGTCGGCATTGAGCGTTAACGTGCCGGCCACGGTAAAGGCCAACACGCCCCCGGTGTTTCCATTCCATGCGGCGGGGAATAGGCCGGGGGGCTCCACCACTGCATCGGTGTACTCGGGCACCGAGACCACCTGGAGGCTAAAGGCAGGGTCAAAAACCTGGCAGAGGGGGCCAGAGAGCTCCAGCCCACCAACAATAACATTTTCTATGGTAGCGTATTCGTATAGCCCCGCTGGCCCATAGTCCAGCACCGTGCCGTAAGCGATGGAAAGCGTGGGATCAATGACCGCACCTTTCATTTGCACAAGCACCACGCGATCGCCCGCAGCGAAACCGGCCGTGCTGCTCACCGTCAAGGTGCTGCCTGCCAAAGCCGTGACTTTAGCATAGGCATTGATCACGCCGCTGATGGGCGTTTGCGCGGAGCTTGCCAGGGTCAGGCAAACGCCGACCAGGCAAAGCAAAACAGACTTGCAAAAAGCGGTCATGACGGGGGGGAACAATAGACCGAATAAAAAAAGCCAACCTCAATATAGAAAAATTGCGTTTAGGATTTGGCATCAGGGGCTTAAAAAAGCTGCCCTGTGCAAAACTTTGGCCTTACCAAGACCCGCGCCCTCCGGGCTACCCTACTCCTACGCCTTAACTGTTGCGCCCCTTCCCCAGAGCGATTTGCCCACCTCTTCGCCAATGCCCTTGAACGACACCCAGTTGAGCGGAAACTCCAGGAACACATGCAAAAAGGAGAGGAAATAAAGCGCCATCAGGCCCACCTCGTAATTGTAGGCGTACAAGCCAATAGAGATAAACCACAGCACAAACACGGAAACCAACCAGGCCTTGGGCACTTCGTGCCATTTAATGATGTTGGTTTTGCTGAACCAGTTGAGGTAATGGTAGGTGTACGCAAAGGCGATGAAACGCGTAATGACGATGCCCCAATTGGACGAGTAAACAAAATTCTTGAGCAGCGAGAATTCTACCAATTTGCCATCGGCCAAAACTTGGGAGGGGACCAGAATCCGGAGCACCTCCACGTTAAGCGAAAAGAACGAGGCATCATAGCTGCCCAGCGTGTAGTTGGAAATGCTGTAAAACCCATCGGGCCGGAACACGAAGAAACTGGCCGCACAAAGCCCGAGCACGCCAACACTGGCCAGGCCCACTTTGCTGTTGCTCTTGAGCGCCCCATAAAGCATGAAGGCCCCGGTGAACACAAAAACGTGGATGAGCGTGGGCACGAAAATGGCGAACAACAGATAGAAAAAGCGCGGGTCTGCGCCTGAGTTGCCAAAGTTTTCCGAAAGCCCGTAGCCCACCAGCGCTAAAATGGCATAGGCGCCGTAGCGCGCCATGCCGCTTTTAACCAGAATCATGATCAGCGCCGATCCAAACGCGAAAAAGGTCAAGCCCGTGGTGTGCTGGCTCATCCAGATAGCGGCTTTGGCCGTGCCTGGCGATACCTGGTACAACTCCCGAATGTTGGTGACCTCCGGTCCCGCCATCCAATAGGCCAACTCGCTGAAAAACGTAAAAAAAAGAATCAGGATGCCGGTGGCGTAGAGAATCCACCAGTCGCGGCCCTTCATCGAAAAATAGTTTCGCTTATGGAGCCACGAAATTTCGGTCAGGTAGTGCAGCGGCCCCAGCACCGCATACGAAAACAGGAACAACTCGAACGGTATCACAAAAGCGGCCGCGCACGAAAACAGCATCAGGCCGATGTTGATGTAATCGATTCGCGCAGATTTCATGATACGGTGGAAGGGGTTCGGTGGGCGGTCGGCTTCACTTTCGCGAAAGCGCCAGATTGGTTCAGTTGGCGGTTGGCTTCGCGGCGGCAGCGGCAACAGCAGCGGCGTTCATGGCATTGAGCTCTTTGTCAATGTAGTACAAACTCTGCCCGCCTTCACCGATAATTTTGATTTTGTCCATGACCCGCATGAACAACACTTCTTCTTCCTTTTGCTCGGCAACAAACCAGCGCAGGAATTCGTCCACCACGTGGTCGTTTTCCTGTTGGGCAAGCTCCACGATGGCATGGATGGACTTGCTCACCTGCTGTTCGTGCTTGTAGGCCTTCTTGCAGATTTCTGTAATGTTTTCGTACGTTTCAGCCGGCTGGGGCACGGAGGGGATCACGGCCTTTCCGCCCACTTCGTTCACGAAATGAACGATTTTCATCATGTGCGCGTGCTCTTCCGCAGCGTGCGTGTAAAAGAACGCAGCGGCACCTTCAATGCCGTGGTTGTCGGCCCAGGAAGCCATGCTCAGGTAGGTGAAAGCGGCATTGGCTTCTACCGCGATTTGCTTGTTCAGGGCTTTTTCAATCTTATCGGAAATCATGCAGGTTCTTGTTTGACAGAGGGGTTCAAAACTATTGGGAATCAGCGAACAGGCATCTGCTCTTTGGGCAAATCTACCGCGCTCAGCGCGTCGGTCCGCTCGGCCTGCCCATCTGTTTGGGCATTCGCCCAAGAATGAGTCTGGGCATTTGCACCGGCATTTGCGCCAGCACTTGCGAAATCGCCTGGTTGATTTTCGGCTTCACGCTCGGCTTCACGATTATTTTCACTAAAGGCCGGACAATCGCAATCGCCGCCTTTTAAAACTCCGCAACCAGACAGTCCGGCCAGCAACAAGGTGCCACTCAACACAAGAATCCAACGCAAAGGAGTAAACATGCAGGGGAAGTTGGCTGTTCGGCACGTTGCCGCCGGGTAAATTTAGCCAATTCTTAGGCGGGTTGGCCCGTTTTCCGGGCGAAATGCCCCGTTTGCACAGCAAGGAAGTGTCCCTGACCTTTGCTTGCACACGTGGCACTCCCTTCGCCCATTCCCTCATCGCGGCCTGTAGCGCTGGTAGCTCCCCTGGACTGGGGTTTGGGACATGCTACGCGCTGCATGCCCATCATCCGCGAATTGCAGCGCCAGGGTTGGGAAGTGATTATTGCCGCGGATCGCGCACCCCTTGTGTTGCTTCGCGAAGCCTTTCCCCAGTTGGAAACGCTTCAATTGCCCGGAGCACACATTGTTTACCCCAAACGCGGTGGCGTTGTGCTGCATTTTGTGTGGCAGACCCCTGGGTTTTTGCGATCCGTTCGCCAGGAACACAAGGCGCTGGAGCAACTGCTGCGAAGCCGAAGGATAGACTTGGTTATCTCGGACAACCGCTATGGGCTGTACACCAAGCGCGTGCCCTGCGTGCTCATTTCGCACCAGCTCAGGATTCGGGTGCCGGGGGTTCCGGTGGCAGAGTCCATGGTCAGCCGCTTTGTCAAGTATTACGCAGCGCGGTTTCGGGCGGTTTGGGTACCGGATTGGTCGGGCGAAGGGAATTTGAGCGGTTTGCTCAGCACGCATCGCTCCATCCCGGCCAACGTTCGTTACATCGGCCCCTTGTCACGTTTTGCCGAAGGGGGTGGCCCGGAAGTACCTGCCGACGCTCGGCTGGATCCCGCTTACGATGCGCTCTTAGCCCAGGGGCCCTTTCCCGTGGTGTTTTTGGTTTCCGGACCTGAGCCCGCCGTGAGTTTGTTCAGGACCGTGTTGCGCGAACAGGCCCTTCGCCTGAACCTCCGCGCCTTGTTGGTTTTAGGAAAGCCCGAAGCGCAGCCGGTGCTCCAGCAGGAGAAAAACCTGGTGAGCATCGGACACCTTCCCACAGCTGTGCTGGACCGTGTTTTGCGTGAGACCGAACTTGTTGTTTGCCGATCCGGGTACAGCACGCTGATGGATCTGGCTGTTTACCGCAAAAAAGCCCTGTTGGTGCCTACGCCTGGTCAGTCCGAGCAGGTGTACCTGGCCCAGCGTTTCCGGG
The DNA here is from genome assembly GCA_016124275.1 of Bacteroidota bacterium. Taxonomy (GTDB): domain Bacteria; phylum Bacteroidota; class Bacteroidia; order Chitinophagales; family BACL12; genus WGOA01. Next base: position 15,941 of record WGOA01000053.1, on the reverse strand, counting down.
AGCGCAATTGGGCGCATGCGGTGAAGCAAAGCCGCCTTGACTTGGCCGTGGACCTGCCCCAGGCAAGGGCTTGCGACGGCATCACCCAGCCTTTCAGCAGCCAGGAGCTGCGGCAGGCCATTAAGGACATTGCCGGGCAACCCGTAGGTTGAGTCGCCGCCTTCCGCTCGGGCAGTTTGCAACGCCTTCCGCTCGGGCAGTTTGCAACGCCTCCCGCTCGGGCAGTTTGCAACCGCCTTCCGCGCCTGCGGCCCTTTTTTTTTCAATTTCTGATTTTCCCGTGCCCTTTGACTCCCAAAAACTTATGCATGGGCACAAATTTTCATGCCGGTACCCAACGCGAAACAGGGTAGAAAAGGCTAACATATAGGGTGCACACGGTGTGGTAGTTAGAGGCAAAAAATTGGATAACGAGCCCTGCTTACTGCCTGACTACCAACGAATTAGTGTCAAAATTGATGTGGTAACCCAGCGCACAAACGCGGCGTATCTGCTTCTGTTGCCCGGAAAAGGATATCCATCCGGGTCTATTTATTGACCATTTAGGAAACGCAACGTTCTAACCATGTATCGCACAATTCTATTAGCAGGCCTGGTCTTTTGTGCCGCAGTAAGCTATGCCCAACCATTTTCGGGCTTTGTTTCGCTTGACGGCTCCAACGACTACGCTGAAACGGCCGGTTCTGGCGCCATTTTGCCTTCCGGACAAGACTTTACCGTGGAAACCTGGATTCGCACTTGCGGCATGACCGGGTACATTGTTGACGCCCGCAATGCCATTAGCGGCCAGGGGCTGGCAATCAGCGTGGCCAACCCTGGTGCCCTTCGCGTGACTGTGCAAGGCCTTGGCGGCCCTTCAGCAGCGGTTGACACCCTCCTGGCTGTTCCGCTTTCGTCAACGGGTTGGCAGCATGTGGCACTGACGTTTAGCCAGAGCACAGGCCAATTCAACCTGTTTGTCAGCGGCCGTTCTTTTGCGTCGTTCAGCGCCGATTTCATCCCTTCGACCCAATTTTCGCTGGGCCGGGATGCCGCTGGAGTCGGACCGTTTTTTGACGGCAACCTGGACGAGTTTCGCGTCAGCAACGTTGTGCGCTATACGGTTCCGTTCAATCCGGCCGGTCCCTTCGCAGACGATGCGCAAACCCTTGCACTTTGGCATTTTGACGAAGCAGCAGGCACCACCAGCTTTGCGGACGCATCCGGTGCTGGCCACGACCTGACCCCGCGCATGGGCGCTTCACCTGGTCGCGTGTTCAGCGTTTCAGGCGGCGGTCCTGTTTGCAGCGGCTCTCCTGCCAGCATCAGCGCATCCGGCGGTACCAGCTACAGCTGGAGCCCGGCAGCAGGACTGGACGATCCAACAGCAGCCAGCCCAACGGCGACCCCAGACGAAACCACCTATTACGTGGTTATCGCACTGGATTCCAACTCCTGCATATCGCTGGGATTGGTGCAGGTAGAGGTTCGCGATGAGCCGGAAGCGCTGGCCACAGCTGCGCAGCCCTTGATTTGCAACGGCTCCATCACCCAAATCTTTGCAGAAGGCGGGGTGAGTTACCTCTGGAATTTTGGCGCGGTATCGCAAAATCCATTTGTGAACCCTGAAGAAACCACAACCTATTCTGTGGTGGTAACCGATGCCTTTGGTTGCACTGCTGAAGCAGCCGTTACGGTTGCGGTAGAAGAGTGCAGCACCACTACGGGCATCGCAGATCCGGGCACCTTTAGCCTCAACGTAGGTCCCAATCCAACCTGGGGCAGCCTTTGGGTCAACCTGGCGCTGGCAGAAAGCAGCGACATGCGCTGGAGCATCTTCGACGCCACCGGTCGCCTGGTGCGCCAGTATGCTACCGAATGGATGGCCGCCGGTCTGCACCAGCGCACGCTGGAGACCGATCTGGGCAACGGCCAGTACTGGTTGGTGCTGGAATCAAACGACAACAAACGCAGCCTGCCGTTTACGGTACTGCGCTAAGAAGCGGGACCCCGCACTGCCGGGAGCAGCGCGACAGGTCCGGGCACACAGGCAATCATCATGACAACTGCGGCTGAATGTTGCGGAACAACCACACTCCCGGTGTGATCCCGAAACAGACAGCGCAACAACGAAAAAAGCCCAGGCCTTGCGCCGGGGCTTTTTTTGCGTTGGAAAACGCGCTGACAAGAACAGCGTTATTCTGCTCCAAGTCTACGGTTACTCCCAAAGCTGCACCTCTTCCAGGTGCACCTTTTCGCCCCAGAAAATGCGGGTGGTGCGCTCAAAAGAATCGGTAAAATCCGACACGTAAAAGGCATGGGGAAGGGCGGAGCGGCGGGGGCGCAACAGGCCGTGTTGTTCCAGGCTACGGGCTACGGCACGGGCCACCACGCCGGGGGTGTCAAAGAGCTCTACGTTTTTTCCGGCGTACAGCGCTTCGATGTCCGGGCGGATGAGCGGATAATGCGTACAGGCCATGATCAGGCCCTGGATGCCCTTGAACAAAGGTTTGCTCAGGTAGGAATCCAATACAGCCCGCGAAATTTTGTTGTTGAAAAAGCCCTCTTCAATCATGGGAGCCAACAACGGTGTGGCCTGGCTGCGCACGGTCAAGTCCGGGCGCGCCTGCCGGAACTTTCGGGGGAACATACCGGCCCGTATGGTGGCTTTGGTGCCAATAACCCCAATGGTGTGCAGGTCCGGGCGGGCAGAGACTTCTTCAACGATCGGATCAATAACATTTAATATGGGAAGGCGATCCCCGTAGCGCCGCAACAGGTGGGCGTAAGCGGCCGAGGTGGCCGAGTTGCAGGCAATAACAATGGCCTTGCAATCGTGGCTTAAGAGAAAATTGGTGATTCCATCGGCGTAGTGCCGGATGGCTTTGGCCGATTTATCGCCGTAGGGCAGGTGCGCCGTGTCGCCAAAGTAGATGATCCGCTCTTTCGGCAAACGCTGTAAAATGGCATTGGCGACCGTCAGGCCGCCAATGCCACTATCAAATATTCCAATGGGCCGGTCGTCGCGCAAGACAACCGGATGGTTAGAGGTTCAGTTTAGCCTTGACCAACGGCAGCACATCCACAGAGCCCGTACCCATGTGCAACAGGGTTCCGGCATCCATAATGTACGTGAGGCCTTGTTCGGTACCCACTTCTTTGACGGCCTTTTCAGCCTTTTCAATGACCGGGGCCATCAACTCGTTTTGCTTGTTCACCAGTTTTTCCTGGCTGGTGGTTTGGAAAGCCTCAATGCGGGCTACCAGGCTTTGGATGTCAGCTTCTGCGGCCTCGCGCTTGACTTCGCTCCAGGAGCCGGCGTTGGCCTGGTAATCTTTCTGACGGGTTTGCAATTCGCCAATGTACTGATCGTAGGTGGTTTGCAACTCAGAGCCGTATGCTTCCAGTTGGGTTTGCAGCGTTTTGGCCTCGGGCATCATAGCCAGCAATTCCTGGAAGTTGATGTAGCCGATTTTGGTCTGGGCCTGGGCTTCGCCGCAGCCGGTTATGCTTAGAGCGACGGCAAACAAAGCCGCCATGGGAAACCATTTCATGGGAGTGATCAGTTTAGGTCCGCGAAATTACGGTTTTTGGTGGTTTGGCACGGAGCCAAAACGCTGGTCCGGTTATTTGGTGACGCCGAGGCGTTTGAGCACGTCTTCGGTTCGGTCGTTTTCAGGGTTCACGTAGAGCAAGGTGGTGCTGTTGGCCTGGTCAAAGATGAAGTCGTACCCGCGGTCTTTGGCCAATTCCTGGATGGCGTTAAAAACGCGGTCCTGTACGGGTTTAACCAATTCCTGCCGCTTTTGGAACAGGAGCCCTTCGAACCCAAAAACACTTTGCTGAAAGTTCTTGAGTTCCTCTTCTTTGGTTTCTATCTCCTTGATTCTCAGCTCTTCCTGCTCTTTGGTCAGCAGCACCCGGTCATTCTGGAAATCGCGGTACATGGCCTCAATGCCCGCGCGGCGCGTGTTGACTTCGCCCCGCCATACCTCGGTCATTTTGTTTAATTCTTCTTGCGCTTTGGTGTAATCATCCATTCGCTCCAGGATCAGGTCAGTGTTGACGTAGGCAAAGCGCTGCGCACTTAAGGTGCCGAAACTCAGCAGTGATACCAGGACCAGGGGAAACAACTTGCTCATGATGGGAGTCATTTTTTCAAAGATTCAGTTGGCCGCATTTCCTTGCTGCTGCAAAACGGGTAGCCGGGGAAAAGCTTGGCAGCCCTGTGCGTCAGCGGAGCGTCAATCGGGCTCAAAGCCCAGAATGATGCTGAAACGGCCGTTGTTGAGAATGTAATCAAAGACTTTGGGGGTCTCCAGGAGGGGTTCGGTAGGCCCATTATCAAAGCGTATGCCATAATCGATGCCCAGCAGACCAAACATGGGCAGGAAGGCCCGAACACCCACGCCCACGGAGCGGCGGAGCTCGAAGGGGTTGTAGTTGTCAAAGGTGGTGTACAGGTTTCCGCCTTCGGCAAAAACGTGCGCATAGACCGTTGAACTGGGGTTCAGGCTGATGGGATAGCGCATCTCCAGCGTGAACTTGTTGAAGATGGGCGAATTGAGCGTGGCTCCACTGGCGTTCTGGAACGGCTCATACCCGCGCAGTGCGATCACGTCAAAACCCTCCAGGTTAAAGTTAGCCAGGCCGTCGCCGCCCAATTGGTACTGTTCAAAGCTGGAATGGCCGATGGCTGGGTTGTAGAACCCGATATAGCCCAATTTAGCCGAGGTGCGCAGCACAAACTTGCCCACCAGCGGCGTAAACCACTCGGCGTTGAAACGCCATTTGTGGTACTCGATCAGCCGGTAGCGGTCTGCTGCGGGCAACAAGGCGTAATTCTTATTGCTGAAGGCCGAAAATGGCGGGGTGAGCTGCAAACTCAGCGAAACGTTGGATCCCTGTTGGGGGAAATAGGGATTCGGGCCTGCTGAGTTTCGGGCCAGCGTAAAGTTGGTCGCGATGTTGTACAGGCTGCCTGTGTTCAGAAAGAAGTTGCTCTGCGTCCAGTTTTCCAGCGTGTAATGCTGCAAACTGAGGGCGGTCAGGAAACTGAAGTAGTCATCCGGCCACTTCAGTCGAATGCCGTACGCGATCGTTCCCCCGTCCGTTCCAAAACTGCTGCGGCCTTCGGCGTTGCGGGCAATGCCGTTGCTGAGCAGGTTGCGGAACAAGCTGAACGTGAAGCTGTTGGGCTTTCGGCCACCCAGCCAGGGCTCGGTGAACGACATGTTGTAGGCCTGGAAAATGCGGCCGTTGGTGTTGACGCGGAACGACAATTTCTGGCCGTCACCCTGAGGGAGCGGGTTCCAGGCCTCGCGCTTGAAGAAATTCTGGATGGAGAAGTTGTTGAACGAAACCCCTACCGACCCGACCACCCCGCGGCCCACGCCACCCCAGCCCGCGCTGAGTTCCAGCTGGTCAGACGGCTTTTCTACCACGGTAAACTCCAGATCGACGGTTCCGTCGGTAGGGTTGGGCACCGGGTTCATGCCGATCTGCTGCGGGTCAAAGAAGCCCAGGTTGGAGATTTCCCGTTGCGAGCGGATCAAATCGGCGCGGCTGAACTTATCGCCGGGACGGGAGCGGATCTCGCGCCGGATGACGTGCTCGTTGGTGCGGGTGTTGCCGCTGATGTAAACGTTGCGCACGATGGCCTGAGGCCCTTCGCTAATGCGGATTTCCAGGTCAATGGAGTCGTTTTCCACCCGGACTTCAACCGGCGTCACGCCAAAGAACAGGTAACCGTCATCCATGTACAGCGAGGTCACGTCCTGGCCGTTGGGGTCAAACTGCAGCTTCTGTTCCAGGCGCTCTGCGTTGTACAAGTCGCCGCTGCGGATGGTGAGCACGGAGTCCAGGCGGCCTGCCGGATCGCCGATTTTTTGCCGGCCTGAGTACTTGCTGTTGCCTTTCCAGATGATGTGGCGGAAATGATACAGCGGCCCTTCGTCAATCAACAGGTTGATTCCCAGGGTTTTGTCATCAATATTGAAGACCGTATCGGATACGATGCGCGCATCGCGGTAGCCCTTGGTGTTGTAGTATTGAATGACCAGGTTTTTGTCAATCTCGTAGGTTGACTCCTGGAATTTGGACGATGCGAAGATGTTGAGCTGGAAACGGTCGGCCAGCAAGCCTCTGATTCTTCCGGAGCTGAGGTTGGCCAAATTGTCCACCAGGTTGTCAGGTCGAAGGGCGTTCCAGTCTGCCCGCAGCGTATCGCCGGGTTGAAAGGGCACGAAGCGGAATTTCTCCTTGGTGTCCTTCATTTTCTTGCGCAACGTGGCATCGCTCATGAACACGTTGCCTTGAAAATCAATGCGGCCAATGCGCACGCGGTAGCCCTTGATGACTTTGATGTCCAGAATGACGTTGTTGCTGCCCAGGGTATCGGGGCGCTCCAAAATTTCTGCGCCGGCGTTCAGGTAGCCTTTGTCCGCGTAATAGGTGCGAACCTGGTTGGCAATGTTCTGGCGAACATGGTCCTTGTAGGGTGTGCCGCGGATAATGCTGATGCGCTCGCGGATGTCGTCAATTTCGCCTTTGCCAGCCCCTGAAATGGAGAATTTGCTGACCCGGGGCAGCTCTTTGGTCTCAATAACCAGAAAGACCTGGTTGCCGACCACCCGATCAATGTAGATGGAAATGTCGGAGAAGAGCTCCAGCTTCCAGAGGCTCTTGATGGCATTGGCCGTAGCATCGCCGGGAAGCGATACGGTTTTGCCCGCCTCCAGCCCCGCTCGGGCGATCAGGCTTTTTTCATCCAGGGTGGTGAGGCCGCGCACTTCGGTACCCCCAATCAGGTATTCCTTCGGAGTGCCGTATTCCACCGCATTGCTGTCCAGCCCCAGGCCGTCAGGCCTGCGCGATTGCGCGTGCAATTCTGCGGCAGTAACCAAGACAAACACCAATGCGGCAGCCCTTGCCGATGCGGAGAAAAAGCCCATTACTTAACCTGAATTTGCTCGCTGGTTTTACCAAACCGGCGTTCCCGCGTCTGGTAATCCAGAAGGGCGGCATAAAACTCCTCTTCCCGAAAATCCGGCCAGAGGGTAGGGGTGAAATAAAATTCGCTGTAAGCGCACTGCCACAGCAGGTAATTGCTGATGCGGTATTCGCCGCTGGTGCGGATCATCAGTTCCGGATCGGGTTTGCCGGCCATGCTCAACGATGCGCTAAACACCTGATCGTCAATGGCTTCGGGATTGAGCGTGCCGGCGGCAACCCGCTCTGCCAGTGCGCGGGCAGCCTGGACAATGTCCCAGCGGCCACTGTAACTCAGCGCCAGGGTCAAATCCAAAACCGTGTTTTCCGCAGTCAATTTCATGGCTTCGTCCAATTCACGCCTGCAAACGGATGGAAGCTGTTCCACATTGCCAATGACCCCAATCTTTACACCCTGCTGACGCAATTCTTCGGTTTCCTTGCGCAAGCTGCTGACCAGAATTTCCATCAGGGCATTGATTTCAAAGTCGGGTCGGTTCCAGTTCTCAGTGGAGAACGCATAGAGGGTCAGGTAGCGCACTTTGGCCTGGCGTGCAGCGCGCACCACGGCGCGCACGGACTCAACCCCGCTGCGGTGACCGAACACCCGGGGTCTTCCTTTTTGTTTGGCCCAGCGGCCGTTGCCGTCCATAATGACGGCCACATGTTTCGGTACGCTTCCGGTATCGATCCGGTCAAGCAAACTCATCGGCGGAACTATCGGCCAAAGATAGCCAATGAGAATGGGAGTAGCCCGCTTAGAAGCCTCCGCGGCTGGGAGGGGGGCACTTAAGCTCAGCAAAAACGTAGCTGAGCGATAAACCGGCAAAAAAGTAAGCGTCATTGCGCTGGCTGTCGCCGCGCTGACGGCCTGGAACACCCACAGCAGGCACATCCACTATGGTGGAGCGGTCAGCGAGTGCAGCAGCCAACGCACCATCCGGACCGCTCAGCAGCACTGTGCGATCCACATAAACTGTGGACACATCATCCAGGTAGTCGGTAAACGTCTTGTGAAACGACACCTGAAAGCCAGCCGCCCAGTGCTTGGCAAAAATGTATTTGACCCCTCCTGAAATAGGCACGCTGATGCCAATGCGCTTGTAGGGATCCGGATAGCCCAATTCGGCAAAATTCTGGCCCTCGGTGCCCAGGGGCCGCAAATCCTGCCATTCGCCGTTGAAATACGCCTGCGGATTGTGGTAAAACAACCCGAAACCCAAGCCCAGGTAAGGCGTGAAATAGCGGTAATCCTGGTGCTTGCGGCGGTTGCGTTTGAAAAAGTTGAACTCCAGGCTTCCCGAAAGGTCGTAAGTCAGGTTGCGGTAGCTCAGGTTGCGCCGGCTTTCAAACAGGTTGTCGCTAAGCGAATCCGCCCCGCGCAGGTAACCGTAGCTGAACGAAGGCTTAAGCGTCCAGCGGTCGTGAAAATTCCAGCGGTAAAAAATACCCCCTCCTTCGCGCGCCATCGGAAGGTGCTTGATGGAATTGTTGATGTCCGTAAACGAATACGCCGTGCCCGCCCAAATGCCAATTTCCGACCCTTGCGTAATCTGCGCCGAAAGCGAGCCCTGCCCCATCCAGGTGCTGGCCAAGCTGACTACCAGCGCAATATGAAGTCGAAAATATTTCATTTTATGGCAAACCTGTAAAATCAAGCGGCAAAAGTAGTGCATTTGCCGGGCAAACAGTCTGTGCAAAGGCCCGGCGCAATGTCCCCGGCAAGGGCTTGTCGGCCTACCGCAAGGGCCCTTCAGCCTAAAGCAGACGAATCTGTTAACGGCAGATAACGCCTTTTGTTGTCAGCAAACCGGACCGCAGGGAGCCATCGGTTGGGCTTGCAGCTTGTCCAGCCGCATTTTCCCGCCACCAAGGCGGCACGTACTTTAGCAATACCGTGCGCTCCTGCCGTTTTCTTTATAACCGCACCAGAGCACCGCGCTCCTTTGTATGCCAAAAACCCCGCTTCGCGTAATTCTACCCCTCCCTTTTATGCACCAAACCCCGCTTCGTGCAATTCTGCCCCTCCTGATGGTGCTCTTGGCCGGCCAGACGCTATTGGCCTGCTCGGCGGCTGTGCTCAAAACAGCCAGCAGAACCTGCCTGATCAAGAACTTCGACTGGACGTTGGGCACGGGGTACCTGGTCACGAGTCCCCGGGGTGTTGCCCGAACAGCGTTTCCCCTTCGCCCGGGATTGCCTGCCCAATGGACGGCCCGCTACGGCAGCGTGACCTTTACCCAAAACGGGCTCGGCATGCCCTATGGCGGCATGAACGAAGCCGGTTTGGTGGTAGAAATGCTTTGGATGGAGTTCACGGAGTTTTCCCCGCAATCCGGAAAGTCCTACACCAATGAGTTGGAATGGATTCAACGCCAGTTGGATCGCTTTGGCAGCGTTGCCGAGGTGTTGGACAGCCTGGACAGCCATGCGGTACACGCGGTCAAAGGCAAAATTCACTACATCCTGGCCGATGCTTCGGGCGCTTCTGCGGTAATTGAGTATGTCGGGGGAAGGGCCCGCGTGCTTGACGCGGCGGCGGGTGAGTGCCAAAGCCTGACCAACTACGATGTGAGTTTTTCTGAGCAGCAGTACCGGGAACACGGCGGCCGTATTCCGGGAAAAAACAGCAGCCACCTGCACCGCTACGGCACGTTGCGGCGGCACACGGAATCGGGTACCTGGACCAAACCGGGCCATGCCGACCGCGCACTGAGCCCGGTTCAAGCCAACCAAACGGGCTTTGCATTGCTGGATCAGGTGGCCCTGACCAAGGGCCTGTTTCGCACGCGCTGGAGCATCGTGTACGATCTGGACTTGGGGCGACTGGCTTTCAAAACCGACGAAAACCATACCATTAAAAATGTTGTGCTTGAATCCTTAAAGCCTTTTTTTGAACACGGTCAGCCGCCGCGTTTCATCGCGTTGTTGGCTCCCGACAATCGGACAGCATCTCTTTCCTGGAAGCACCTAGCGGAGAGCGACAACCAGGCCCTGATTGCCGAAAGTTTTTCTAACCTCGGTCTCGGTTTGGTGGATGCGTCGGAATGGAGCCTGCATCAATGGGCGGGATTGGGCGGGAACGGTTTGCTTGCCCCACCAGAGAATGCCTACACGCGCCACTATGCGGAGTTGATCCTGCATTTTAACGTCGATTCCGGGGATCTGGGTTTTCTGCAATTTGCCATTATGCGAACCGAAGAGGATTACGAGCAACAGCGCGCCGTGGAAGGGGGTGCGGGCGGTTTTCGGGTCCGGCAGCCCTCTTACAGCTGGGTCTATTACGGGCTGCGAAAGGGCAAGTATGCCATAGCGGCTGTTCAGGAAGGTGACAGGACGCGCAACCGGCGAATCGATTTTACACCGGACGGCGCGGCGCTGGAACGCTATGCCATCAGCAACGGCATTCGTGCGGAGCAAGGGGCGTTTCCCCCGTTTGATCAATGGCTGGTTCCCGTAGAGGATACAGTTGTGCCGATAACCCTGACGCTGTGGTGAACGCCGGGCAGAATTTTGCGTTGGGCGCGATGCGCTTTTTTCGTTCGGGCGCTGTGCGCTTCTTTCATTTAGGCGCTGTGCGGCCTGGCGGCTGGCTATACGAGCAGATGCGCGCCGATATGGAGGGTTTTTTGGGTCAGTTGGATCAACTGGTGCCGGATTTGTTCGGTGATCCCATTTACCACAGAGGGCGCCTGACGGCAAAGTCGCCGCCTCCCAAACTCGGCAACCTCAAGGCTGGGGATGCGCCCGGCGAAGCGCAATACAAGTGGTGGAACAGCGAGACGCAGAGCAACTGGTGGGATGCCTACATCCGGCACGCTGTTTTGTTGCGGGATGAGCGCGCTTTAGCGCGGTGTCGGGAGTATGTGGCGCGGGTGTTGGCCAGCCAGGACAGCGATGGGTACCTGGGCATTTACGCGCCCGAACTGCGCTACCGCTTTGATGGGGAGAACGGCGAGTTATGGGCCAAGGCAACGCTGTTGCGTGGGCTGCTGGCGTGGTATGTGCACAGCGCGGACCAGGCGGTGTTAGATGCGGTCATACGTTGCATAGATAATGTTATGTCGAATTGGCCTTTGAACGCTTCGCAACCGTTTGCGGCAGGTCAGGGTTTTTCGGGTGGTGTGGCGCACGGCTTGGTCATCAGCGATGTGCTCGAGCAGCTTTTCGTCCTGACAAAAGACGAGCGCTACCGCGAATACGCCCATTTTTTGTACACGGATTTTTCGCGGCAGTTTAGCTCCGAGCCCGATGCTCAGTTGCCCAATGTACAGAACGAACAGTACCGGCTGCGCGGGCACGGGGTGCATACCTACGAGCACCTTCGCCCGCTGTTGGTAGCGGCGCTGCACGATCCCGCCCTGGAGCCCGCGCTTTGGCGCTACGCGGCCCGGTTGCGCGCCTGCTGGACCGCAACCGGGGGAGCCATTGGCGATGAGTGGATCAAGGAGCGCACGCCGCACGCCGACGATACGGGCTATGAGTTTTGCTCGCTCCACGAAATGTTGGACAGCTGGCTGCTCTTGCTGGAGCACACCGGCAACCCTGCGCTTGCCGATGACGCTGAGCGGCTGTTTTACAACGCCATTCAGGGGGCGCGGCATCCGACACGCTCCGCCATTGCCTACCTCAAAACAGACAATTCCACACAAATGATGGGCACGCGCAATGGCCACGTGGAGCCCGATCGCAAGCAGACGCGCTACAAGTATTCGCCGGTGCACCAGGATGTGGCGGTGTGTTGCGCCCCGAATGCGGGCCGCTGTACGCCGGCTTTTTTGCGCGCTTTTTTTTCGGGCGAAGGGCACCGGATCACGGCCCTGCTGTTTGGTCCCGCCGATCTGCATATCCAGGTCGGGGGGCAAGCGCTGCACATTCGCTTAGTCACCCAGTACCCCTTCGACCTGAATTTGCGTTACGAGTTTACCATAGAAAAATCTATGTATCTGAATTTTCGGGTGCGGCGGCCGGCCTGGGCCACGGGTGTAGTGTGCAGCGAAGCGTATGTCGAGGAGCCTGGCTTTTTGGTGTTTGCCCGCAATTTTACTCCCGGTCATGCGCTGTCCATAACCTTTGAAGCGGCGGTCCTGATGGAGCGCGATGTTCAGGGCATGGTGTCCTTCTCGCATGGACCATTGGTGTATGCACTGCCGTTGGCGCACGCGGAGCACATCGGGCGCGTGTATGCGCCAGGTATGGAGGACTGCTATTGCTCGCCAACCCAGCCGCCCGTGCCTTTTGTTTGTGCTCCCGAACCTTGCCCTGAACTGTTGCAGCGCGATCGGGGTCCTGAAGTGCACGTTACGTTGCTGCAACACGGGCTTCCAGGCCGCTATCTGCTTGTCCCGGTTGCCCATACGGTCTTGCGGCGGGTGGCTTTTGAAACGGCGAGCCAACCGCTTTAAGGCATGGGGGAGGGGCTGGGGATGAATAGTGGCAGCTCGATCGCCTACAGCCACGCTTTCTTCAGCCATTCCAGGGTGGGCGTGAGGGGTACGTTTTCGGCAATTTTGATCATTTCCGGAATGCGTTTGGCCCCGTCCATTGGGATTTTGGGTTTGCGGGGCAATACCGGTGAAAGGCGGTGGTAGCGCTCGTGCAGCAGTTGGCTGCATTGAAAATCGGCAATGCCGGATACGCCGTCGAACATCAGGTCAAGGAGGGGCTTTACCCATTGTGCATAGCCCCAATCCACGGTGTTGCCCGAAATGTATTCCAGGGTTTTGCCGGTACCCAGCGAGAACACCACCACATCGTCCAGCAAGGGTGTGGGGTTGTAGCGTTTGTCCTGACTTTGGGCCAGCGCGCACATAGCCGGGTTGTTGGCATAGACGCCGCCATCAATGTAGCCATCTACCGATGGAAAGTAGGTGGGCGCCGCGCTGGTGTACAGGCCGACATTCACGGCCAGCTCCGTGCGGTCGCTGCCCGGGCCGGCGAAGTTGTGGAACAGCTTAGGTTTCCAACTGCGCGCATCCCCATCTTCGTTGTCCAGATCAAAGGCGGTGATCAGCACTTTTTTGCGAAGCTGGCCCAGGGTGGTTTGCCCAAGAAGGCTGGTCAGTTCTGCTTTGAGGGGTTTGAGGCTGTAGTCCGCTCCGCGAAGTTTTCCCAGGTCGCGGATGTTGTCCAGCCAGGAATCGTCAAAGATTTTGGGCCCTTGCACTTCGTAGGTTTCCCGGATGCGCTCCAGGCTGAGCCCTTTGGCAATGCCCAGAGCCAGCAAGCCCCCGGTAGAGGTACCGGCGAGCAGGTCAGTATTGTCCAGGAAGTTTTCAAAGCCCGGCTCCTTTTGGATGCGCTGGAGCAAAATGGTGGTAATCAATCCGCGGATGCCTCCGCCATCAATGCTTAGGATTCGGTATTTGGCCATGGTTTCAAGTCTTGCGGCTCGGTTGCCTGGGTTATTGCAGCGGTCAATTTACAGCACAACATGTAAAATGGTATGTTATTTCGAATAAATTTTTTCAGTTTTGGCCGGTTTTTCTTCTTTTTCAGCGCTTGATCGGTTTCCCGTACTTTTGTAGCCGGGAGCGCCTTGTATAGCTCCGTGGGCCAGAAAGAATCGGCAGTGAACGGTTCTGGCTGGCACTTAGCCCCATTGCCCTGGCTCATCGGCCAGTGTTTAACCGATTGCTTTTATGTTTGAGTGGTTTTACCGGTTGTTTTTGCCTACCGAAAGCCCGGACGTTACCCAGTCGCTGATCACCGTCATGATGGCCATTGGGGGTGGGGTGTTTTTGGGCCGTTTGCGGGTGGGCAAAGTGTCTCTTGGGGTTTCTGCGGTTATGTTTACCGGGCTGTTGCTCGGGCATTTGGGTTTTCGCATTCACGAAGAAATTCTGACGTTCATTCGCGATTTGGGGCTGATCCTGTTTGTTTACGGCATTGGTATTCAAGTAGGGCCTTCGTTCTTTTCGTCGTTTAGAAAGGAAGGGCTGCGGTTCAATGCGCTGGCGGTTGGGACCGTTTTGCTGGGAGGACTTGTTACGTATATTTTGTTTCGAGTAACGAGTCTGGATATCGAAAATCTGGTGGGCGTTATGTCCGGCGCGGTAACCAACACGCCCGGCCTTGGTGCGGCAAAAAGTACCTTGCACGAGATTGAACGCCAACACCCTGAACAGCATTTTGCCGACCCCACCATCGCCTATGCCATAACTTACCCGCTGGGTGTTTTTGGCATCATTGCAACTATACTGTTGAGCAAAACCCTGCTCAGGATTAACCCGCAGGCGGAAATGCGGCGTTTCAGGCTGGACAAAATCCAGCGCGAGGAGCCCCTGGTGGACAAAAAATGCCGGATTACCAAGCCTTCTGTGGTGGGCAAGACGCTGGGTGAAGTGCTCCGGCACTTTGGTAAGGACAAACTGGTGATCTCCAGGCTCAAACACAGCGGCTCAGAGGCGGTCTTTTCCCCGGTGCCTGATACCGAGCTGCATTTGCGGGATGTGCTCATGGTGGTAGGGCAGGAGAAAGACGTGGATGCGTTTATCGCGGCGGTGGGCCGCCTTTCCAATGATTTGTTCATTGAATCTGCGCACGGCATCCAGATCCGGAACTTTTTTGTCACCTCGCCGAAGGCAACCCACAAGAAGCTCAGCGATCTGGATCTTTATACGCGGTATGACCTGAAAGTAACCCGCGTTTACCGGGCAGGTCGCGAATTGTTGGCCCGCCCTTCGCTGGAATTGTTTTACGGCGACAAGTTGCGCCTGGTGGGCAGTGTGGAAGCGCTGGACGCGGCCGAGAAGCTCATTGGCAATTCGGAGAAAAAGCTGCTGGAGCCGGACTTTCTTTCGCTTTTTGGCGGGCTTTTAATTGGCATCGTTATCGGTTCCATTCCCATTTTCATTCCTTCGCTGCCCGTGCCGCTTAAGCTGGGTTTTGCGGCTGGTCCTCTGTTGGCTTCGCTGTTGATCAGCCGCTACGGGGGAATTGGCGTCATTCACTCCTACATCAACAGCGGCGCCATTTACTTTATGAAAGACCTGGGCATTGCCCTGTTTTTTGCCGCCGTTGGCGTTCATGCCGGCGAGGCTTTTTACGACAACTTCATCCATTACAACGGGTGGATGATGATGTTTTACGGCATGTTTATCACATTTATTCCGCTGCTGATCATGGTGGTTGTAGCGCGCGTATTCATGAAGATTAACTTTTTGCAGTTGGCTGGTCTGATGAGCGGCACCTACACCGACCCGGCGGCTCTTGCCTTCAGTTCTTCCTATCTGGACTCCGATATCCCTACGCAGGCTTACGCTACCGTGTATCCGCTTGTGACCATCACGCGCATCTTTGTTGCCCAGTTGTTGATTTTGCTCTTGTCTGCGTAGGAAGAGGGCAGGGACCTCGTGAATATTTGATCTGGCCATTCACCATTTATTGGGATTGGATGTTTAGGTTGTGTGGGATAGTTTGCAATTCTTGCGAAGAATCCCCGGGGCTTTGACGCCGCCCTAAATTACTTATACTATGGCAAGAATAGTTATACTATTTCTAATGTTTTTAGGACATCAGTCTCAAGCCTCCAGTGTCTTAGCTTCTGCATTCGGTTATGACCCTTTGGATGCTACCGCAGCACTCCACGCGGCGTTGTTGTCGCCCGCAGATACGGTATTTGTTGACCTGCAAAGTGAACCCTGGCGCGTCGGTCCCGGGCAATTTGTAAACCTGAGCAACAAGACCATTCTCTTTGCTCCTGGGGTGGTTGTTGAAGCACTGCCGGGGCAGTTTAATGGGCTCTATGATTGCTTGCTCACGTTTATCCGGTGCAACCAGATAGAATTGTTGGGTTACGGGACCACTCTGCGCATGAACCGGGCTGAATTTGCGGCCCTCGGGGACAGCGAATACCGCCACTGTCTGCGGATTGAAAATTGCCGCAAGGTTACGGTGAAAGGTTTTTTACTTGAAGAGAGCGGCGGGGACGGCGTTTACGTTGGAGGTGCCGATTGGTTCGGCGGGGCGTT
>WGOA01000067.1 GCA_016124275.1 Bacteroidota bacterium | reverse complement strand
GCGCATGAAAGGGATTGCCCACAACGTGCTCAACGCCAAGCAGCACCAGCGCGAAGCAGAGATTGTTGCCGAGGCCGGCAAACCCGGCGCAGTAACCATTGCCACCAACATGGCCGGTCGCGGTACGGACATTAAGCTCGGCCCAGGCGTAAAAGAGGCCGGCGGCCTGGCCATTATCGGCACGGAACGCCACGAATCGCGGCGTATTGACCGCCAGTTGCGCGGTCGTGCAGGCCGACAGGGCGATCCGGGTTCGTCGCAGTTCTACGTGTCGCTGGAGGACAACCTCATGCGCCTGTTCACGTCAGACCGCATTGCCGGGCTCATGGACAAAATGGGCTTCAAGGAAGGCGAGGTCATCCAGCATTCCATGGTGACCAAGTCCATTGAACGCGCACAGAAAAAAGTAGAAGAGAACAACTTTGGCATAAGAAAACATCTGCTGGAGTACGATGACGTGATGAACTCCCAGCGCGAGCTGATTTACAAGAAACGGCGCCACGCGGTTTACGGAGAGCGGCTCTCCGTTGACCTCAACAACACCTTCCAGGATTTAGCGGAAGAGTTGGTGCGCGAGCAAAAAGAGCGGGGCGATTACGAGAGTTTCCGAATGGAAGCCATCCGCTTCTTTTCCATCGATCCGGAGATCACCGAGCAGGAATTCAGCAAGGGAAAGATCGAAGACCTTTCCGATAAGCTTTACCACCAGTCCAGGGATGCCTACCAGCGCAAAACCCGCAAACTGACGGACATGGCCTTTCCCCTGATTCGCGACCTTTTTGAAAGCCGGGGGGAGCAATTGGCCAATGTGATCGTGCCGTTTACGGATGGCCGCAAGACCCTCAACGTGTCGGTCAATCTCAAGGAAGCCTACGAGACGCAAGGGCGCGCCATCATCAGCGCGTTTGAAAAAGGCATTTCGCTGGCCGTCATCGACGAGTCCTGGAAAGACCACCTGCGTCAGATGGACGATTTGCGCCAGGCGGTTCGCAATGCCGTTTACGAGCAAAAGGACCCCTTATTGATTTACAAGTTCGAGGCCTTCGAGCTGTTCAAGAAGATGGTGGCCGAAGTGAACCAGGAGGTAACGTCATTCATTTACAAGGGCAGCATCCCGATTCAATCGCCGGAGCAGGTGCAACAAGCCCGGCAGGAGAAAACCGACATGAGTCAGGTGCGCGCCTCACAGCCCAGTGCCAGACCGGCTTTGGCCAATGCAGGAGCCCAGGCCCCTGCGGCAGGCGGACACGCTTACGATGATGGTCGAATTGCCAAAGCGGCAGCCGCAGCGGCAGGGCAGGATCAGCCCCGTGTACAACAGGTGGTTCGCACCGAGAAAAAAGTAGGAAGAAACGATCCCTGTCCCTGTGGCAGCGGAAAGAAATACAAACAGTGCCATGGCATCAACGCCTGAGCCTTTGGGCACGCCCAATAAGCCTAAACGAGAGACTCGCGCGCTGCTCAACCGCGAACAAAAAGAGCTTGCGGCGCGCATTGAACATACCGCCTTGGGCCCCGGATTGTTGATGGCCGATGTGGAGCGGCTTTGCGCGGAGGCCCGCACCTACGGGTTTGCAGGGGTCTGCATTCCCCCGTATTTCGTGGAGAAAGCCGCGGCCCTTTTGGAAGGCAGCAAAGTCCAGGTGGTCACGGTGGCTGGTTTCCCAATGGGCTACCAGACTACCTCCGCCAAGGTGGAAGAAGCTCGAAAGGCTTTTGAACAAGGCGCCAATGAATTGGACATGGTCATTAACCTGGCGGCGTTAAAAAATGCCCGCTGGAGCACGGTTAAAGACGACATTCAAAGCCTGGCTACACTGGCTGGCATGAACACCCGTATGCTCAAGGTCATTGTGGAATCCGGCATGTTGACAGAAGAGGAATTGGTCCGCGTGTGCGCCATCGCAGCGGAATTGGGCGTGCATTACGTCAAAACCTCCACCGGATTTCTCGGCACGGGTGCAACGGTGGAGGCCATTCGCATCATGCGCCGCGAGTTGCCCAAGACCATTCGCATCAAAGCGTCAGGCGGCATACGGACCCGGAGTTTTGCCGAAGAGCTGATTGCTGCGGGAGCAGATCGCATTGGAAGCTCCAACGGGATTGCCTTGCTGGATCGGGCCTCAGAATTTTTTGAACCAGCTCAGGATAATCCGGCTTGATGGCGGTCAATCAAAGCGGATTGTGCGCGACCTTGCTTAACCTTGCCAGACTGCGTTGCTTTTCGCCTGACTTTGCCTGATTTTGCCAGACCTGACCAGGGCTCGGCTAAACAATTCGCACCAATCCAAAACCCTTGCCATGAAATACATGATGATGCTTGCTGGTTTGCTGGCTTTGGCACCGCTGCAAAGTTTTGCCCAGAGCAGCGATATCCGGGTGGTTGTTGCGCCTGAAGTAGAGGCCATGGTGGCCGAGCACATTCGCATCAACCAGGAGAGTGGGGTGGTTGCGGGATACCGCGTGCAGGTTTACGGCAATGCGGTGCTCTCCCGCTCCCGCGACGTAAAGGCCACGGTAGAAATGACCTTCCCCGATTTGGATGTTCAGGTGGTGTTGGAAGAGCCCGACTTCAAAGTGGTTATTGGCAATTACCTGGATCGCTTTGATGCTTATCGGGACTTGCAGCGCGTACTTCCCCAATTCCCCGGAGCCTTCCTAGTGCGGCAAATTATCCCGATTTCTGAACTTTAATGCTATGAAAACCGATCTGGCCGAGCGGATCCGCACCCTTTCGGCGGATCAATGGGAAGCAACAGTGGCCTACCGCAGGCACCTGCACCGCTATCCCGAACTTTCTTTTCAGGAACACCAGACCGTCCGCTATGTAGCAGAGCGCCTGACCGAAATGGGCATTCCTTTTCAGGCTGGCGTGGGCGGTACGGGCTTGCTGGGCTGGATTGAAGGGCGCGATCCCGGCTCATCGGTGGTAGCCCTGCGGGCTGACATGGATGCCCTTCCCATTCAAGAGCGCAATGAAGTGCCGTACCGCTCGGAACATGCCGGGGTAATGCACGCTTGCGGTCACGACGCCCACACGGCGTCGTTGTTAGGGGCGGCGCGTATTCTGCATCAGCTCCGCGACGAGTTTTCCGGCACAGTCAAGCTCATTTTTCAGCCGGGCGAAGAGAAGTTTCCGGGTGGAGCGACCTTGATGATTGCCGATGGCGTTTTGCAAAACCCGACCCCAAAAAGTGTGCTGGGGCAGCACGTGCATCCACCGTTGGTTTCCGGCAAGGTGGGATTTCGTTCCGGTGCCTACATGGCGGCAGCGGATGAGCTTTATTTTACGGTCATCGGGCGGGGGGGCCATGCCGCTTATCCCCACCTGGTCATTGACCCGGTGCTGATGGCCGCCAAGTTGGTCATCAATTTGCAGCGGGTGGTCAGCCGTTTTGCCCGGCCCGACCAGCCGGCAGTGCTTTCCATTGGCCGGGTCATTGCCGATGGAGCGACCAACGTGATTCCGGACCGGGTTCATGTGGCCGGAACGTTCCGTTCGTTTGATGCGGAATTGCGGGAACGGTCGCATGAAGAGATTCGGCGGATTGCGCGGGGTACGGCCGAAATGTTCGGCGGCCAGATTGAGGTGGACATCAAAGTGGGCTATCCGCCATTGGTCAACCATCCGGCCCTCACAGCGCGCACCCGCGCACTGGCCTGCGCCTATCTGGGCGACGACCACGTCGTGGACCTGGACATCAGCCTGGGTGCAGAGGACTTTGCCTACTACAGCCAGGTGTCTGATGCTTGTTTTTACCGCCTGGGCACGGGCAATCCTGACCGGGGCATTACGGCCCCCATTCATACCCCAACCTTTGACATTGACGAGAATGCCCTGGACACGGGCCAGGGCCTGATGGCCTGGCTGGCGCTGGGAGAACTGGAACACAAGCGCTGAACACAGTTTTTGGTTCCGGGCGAAGGGCCATCACGGGATACCACAGCTGGTGAGGTCTGCTTTTTGGCTCGCGATGGTCTTGCGGGCGGGCATCCTGCCCCGCTAAAGCATCCTAATAAATGGCAACTAATGTTTTTTAAGCGGGGTTGCCCCTGAATTTGTAACTTTGCCCTTCGAAATTCGGTTTAGACCTGTTTTAAGGCCTCGTTCACCCGTTCTCGATCTGCCTCATGAGTGTCGGCGAAAACATCCACCCCATTTTCGACAGAATCCTTCAGCGCAGCGACAAAGAGGCGCTGTTGAAGCAGCGTTCCAAGGTCATTTGGATGACGGGTTTGTCGGGTTCAGGCAAGAGCACCATCGCCCAAGGGGTAGAAAAGCTGCTGCATGAGCGCGGTTTTCTGACCAAATTACTGGACGGTGATAATGTCCGGACCGGCATTAACAAGAACCTCAGCTTTTCTGAAGACGATCGCCTCGAAAACATTCGCCGCGTTGCCGAAGTCTCCAAACTTTTTTTGGAAGGGGGAATCATCACCATCAATTCGTTCGTAAGCCCCACCTATGATCTCAGGGATTTGGCCCGGGGCATTGTTGGCACGGAAGATTTTGTGGAAGTGTACGTTAAAGCCTCCTACGAACTTTGTGAGCAACGCGACGTAAAAGGCCTTTACGCAAAGGTTAGAGCGGGGCAAATTGCCAATTTCACGGGCAAAGACGCACCGTTTGACGAGCCCATTAATCCGGAAGTAGTGATCGATACCGCCAACCAGACCCCCGAGGAATCGGTGGACTATTTGGTGGAGAAAATCCTGCCTCTCATCCAATACTCCTGACAGTCCTCCAAACCCGGAGTTCCCTTTAATCCAGCGACAAGTCCACGATCGATATGGTATCTTACAATCTGTCTCACATTCGCGAACTGGAATCCGAGTCCATCTTCGTCATGCGCGAAGTGGCGGCTAAATTCCAAAAACCGGCCCTGCTTTTTTCGGGTGGCAAAGACTCCATTATTATGGTGCACTTGGCCCGCAAAGCATTTTGGCCTGCCCGCATCCCCTTCCCTTTGGTACACGTGGACACCGGGCACAATTTCCCGGAAACCATCGAATACCGGGATTGGTTGGTTAAGGAAACCAAAGCCGAATTGATTGTTGGCATGGTCCAGGATTCTATCGACCGCGGAACCGCTGTTGAAGAAAGGGGACAAAATGCCAGCCGGAATGCGCTTCAAACGGTGACGCTTTTGGAGACCCTCGAAAAGCACAAGTTCGACGCCGCCATGGGCGGTGCCCGCCGCGATGAAGAAAAGGCCCGCGCCAAGGAGCGTTTCTTCTCGCACCGCGATGAGTTTGGTCAGTGGGACCCTAAAAACCAGCGTCCTGAGTTGTGGAACCTGTTCAATGCGCGCCACCAGTTTGGCGAGCACTTCCGGGTGTTCCCCATCTCCAACTGGACCGAAATGGATGTGTGGCAATACATCCTTTTGGAGAACATTCCCATTCCAAATCTCTACTTTTCCCACCAGCGCCAGGTGCTGGAGCGCGACGGCATGTTGTTAGCTAAAACGGATTACATCACAGTCCGTGAAACTGAAAAAGTCTTTACCGATACCGTTCGTTTCCGCACCATTGGCGACGCAACGTGTACCGGCGCTATTGAGTCAACGGCCTCAACGCTGGAAGACATCATTCAGGAAGTTGCTTCTACCCGCATTACCGAACGCGGTGGACGGGCAGATGACAAGCGGTCAGAAACCTCCATGGAGGATCGCAAGAGAAAAGGTTATTTCTAATTCCAAGACGGAACCATTATGAGCAGTGAAAACGGCATCCAGGAAGTCGAAGAGTTCGACTCCAAAGGATACCTCGATATGGAATTGTTGCGGTTCACCACCGCTGGCAGCGTGGATGACGGCAAAAGCACCCTGATTGGGCGTTTGTTGTATGATTCCAAATCCATCTTTGAAGACCAGATGGAAGCCATCGAGGAATCGAGCAAGCGACGCGGTGAAGAGAAAGTGAACCTCGCTCTTTTGACCGACGGTCTTAAGGCTGAGCGCGAACAGGGCATCACCATTGACGTAGCGTACCGCTACTTCGCCACCCCACGCCGCAAGTTCATCATTGCGGATACCCCTGGGCATATCCAGTACACCCGCAACATGGTGACTGGCGCTTCGACCGCTAACCTGGCCATCATTCTGGTGGACGCCCGCAACGGCATCGTGGAGCAAACCCACCGCCACACGTTCATCGCTTCGCTGTTGCAGATTCCCCACGTGGTGGTTTGCATCAACAAGATGGACTTGGTGGACTACAAAGAGGAGGTCTATGAGCGCATTGTGGACCAATTCACCGATTTCAGCGCCAAGCTGGATACCAAGGACGTCCGCTTTATTCCGATCTCTGCCTTGAATGGCGACAACGTCGTGGACCGATCGGAGAAAATGCCCTGGTTTGACGGGCCTACCTTGCTCTATACGCTGGAGCATGTTCACATTGGCTCCGACTACAACCACATTGATGCCCGCTTTCCGGTGCAGACCGTGGTTCGTCCCCAGAGCGACGAATTCCACGATTTCCGCGGTTATGCAGGCCGCATTGCCGGCGGCATCTGGAAGAAAGGCGATCGCGTGGTGCACCTGCCCAGCGGTTTTGCCACCAAGGTGGCTTCTATCGTTGACATCAACGGGGACATTGAAGAAGCCTTTGCGCCGATGTCTGTGACCTTGACCCTGGAGGACGACATCGACATTTCGCGCGGCGACATGATTGTTCGCGAGAACAACATGCCCGAAGAAGGCCAGGACATCGAGTTGATGGTCTGCTGGATGAGCGAAACCCCCATTCAGATTGGAGGCAAGTACAGTGTGCAGCACACGACCCGCGAAACGCGTTGTGTGGTGAAGGATGTTCGCTACAAAGTGGACATCAACAACCTGCACAAACTGGAAGACCAGAAGTCGCTCGGGTTAAATGATATTGGCCGTATTTCCATCCGGACCACCAACCGGTTGTTCTTCGACAATTACCGCCGCAACCGTTTTACCGGTTCGCTCATCATCATCGACGAAGCCACCAACAACACAGTCGGCGCGGGAATGATCATCTAGCAACAGGCAGGATTGGCCCTTTGAAGTAAACTTCACGAGGCTGCCCTGATCCATACCATTGAAAATCTTATGCCCCTGCCTGCAAAGCCGGGGGCATTTTTTTGGGAGCCTAACCCTGTTCGGGAATGCTGCTCTTCTGTTCTGTTTTCTTCACTCCTCTTCTCTTCAGGAACGAAGCATCAACTCAGCACCTGGTACGCCAGAAAGCTTGCGCCATAGGCGATTCCTGTCATGTAAAGGAACTGGTAGATCGGAATTTTCCAGGAGCCCGTTTCGCGTTGCACAACAGCGAGGGTGCTCATGCACTGCATGGCAAAAACGTAAAACAAAAGCAGCGATACCGCAGTGGCGGCTGTGTAAACCGGCAGCCCGGTAGCCGGGTGGACATCCAGGCGCATCGATTCCACGATACCCGTTTTGTTTTCCTGATCGGCAGCGCCGTAAATGGTGGCCATAGTGCTGACAAAAACTTCGCGGGCGGCAAATGAAGTAATGAGGGCGATGCCGATTTTCCAGTCAAATCCCAGCGGCGCGATGATGGGTTCCAGCAGGTGGCCAAGGTGACCGGCCCAGCTCATTTCCAACTGCCGGGCTGCGATAAGCCCTTCAAGTTCATTGGAACTAAGCGCTGAATAGGCGTAGTTAGCGGTGACTTCCGATGCTGCATCGCGCACGCCGGTGCCAGGGCCATAACTGCTAAGTACCCATAGAATCAGCGAAATGACCAGAATAATTCGCCCTGCATTGCTGACAAAAACGCTTACTTTTTGCCAGACGGTAGTCAGGACATTGCGCCAATGAGGCTTGCGGTAGTCCGGCAATTCCAACATCAGGTAGGAGGGCTCTGCGGAGGGGAAAAACCGCTTGATCAACCATGAAGTTGCCAGGGCAGAAAAAGCGCCCAGGAAGTAAAGGCCAAACATGACCAAACCCTGCAGGTTTAACCACCCCCCCAATGTGGAAGAAGCGGGTACAGCAAAAGCGATCAACAGGGCATAGACCGGCAACCGTGCGGAGCAACTCATGAAGGGCGTGACGAAAATCGTGGCCAGTCGTTCCTGGCGATTGGTTATTCCCCGGGCTGTCATGATGGCCGGTACTGCGCAGGCAATACCGGAGATCAACGCCACAAAACTTCGGCCGTTTAAGCCAAATCGCCGCATCACGTTGTCAGAGAGATAGACAGCACGGGCCATGTAGCCAACCTCTTCCAACAAGGCAACCAGGGCAAAGAGCAGCGCAATCTGTGGAATGAAGATGAGGATACCGCCAATGCCGGGAATCAATCCATTGATCAACAGGTCGCTGAGCAAGCTTTCCGGCAACAGGCCTTCCAGCGCATTTCGGCTGCCGGCAATTCCCTGGTCCATCAGCTTCATCGGCCATTCTGCCCAGCGGAAGACTGCTTGAAAAATCATAAACAATACAATAAAAAATGTTATTGTACCGTAGAGCGGATGAATCAGCACCCGGTCGAGCAGGGCAGTTCGGCTGCGCGCTGCGCGGTCAAGCGATGAAACAGCCTGTTGAACAATGGGCGTCAAACCATCAAAGCGACTCATCGTTTCACTGACCTGGGCGCGCAGCGAAAGAAAGCCAATCGGGTCAAGCGCCTCTTGAATGGCCTCGCGTTCTTGCTGTTGCAGGTGAGCGAGGTGTCGGTTTTGGTGGGCGACAAGAATAGCCTGGTAGGCACCTAAGTCAGGCAACACTTTTTGGACGGCTGAAACCACCTGCGGATTGGCTTTTTCGGGTTTCCAGAAGGGATCGCCGCGCAAAGGCACCGGATGTTCAAGGCTTGCCAATACCTGCTTGAGCCCTTCGCCCGTTCTGCCATTAATGGGGAAGACGGGTACCCCGAGCCCCTTAGCAAGCATAGGTATATCTATGGATATGCCGCGCTCGCGGGCCACGTCCATTTGGTTGAGGCACAGGATGATGGGTAGCCCTAAATCCGCAATTTCTGTAAACAACAACAGGTGCCTCTCCAGATTGGAAGCATCGGCTACGTACAACACAACATCAGGATGAAGCACATCCTTTTTGTTGATCAGCACCTGGAGGGTGATGACCTGGTCGGGGGAATGGGGGTAGAGGCTGTACACGCCCGGCAGGTCAGTCAGCTGGGCCTTTTGGCCAGCGGGCAACCGGACGGGACCGGTTTTTTTCTCTACCGTAACGCCCGGAAAATTGCCGACTTGCTGCTGAAGACCAGTAAGCCGATTAAAGACCGAAGATTTCCCTGCGTTTGGGTTGCCGGCCAAAGCTACCCGCATTGGGGCTGTGGCTGCATTCAACGGGGATCGGTAAGGAGGATGGTTCGGGCTTCTTCTTGACGAAAAGCCAGAAGGCGATTTTCGATTTCCAGACAGAGCGGTCCATTAAACAGTGCCCTGCGGATCAACCGGATGGATTGGCCAGGCCTGCACCCCAAATCAAGCAGCATCGGCGCAATGGCATTGTCGCTGAACCCGGCAACCAGGGCCTGTTCATCTTTTGCTAAATCGAGGGCAGTGCGCAAAGTACTTCAGTAGTTTAGACCAAGTCCAGACACTGCAAAATAACGCCTTGTGGGTTGCTGGAACAATACCCGAGGTAGGGCATTGCCTACCCCGAATTGGGTATTTTAGCAGGGCTATTAAAGCCATTTTGTTATGAAAGAGCTTACTGCCCAGGAACTGAAAGCCATGCGCGATTCGGGCGAGTCCTTCCAGTTGATTGATGTCCGTGAACCTTATGAGTACGAAATCGCCAACCTGGGGGGTGAATTGATTCCTTTGGCCCAACTGGCCTGGGCACCGGAGCGGGTGGCCAAAGAAGGCAAAGTGGTGGTGCATTGCCGGGGTGGGGGTCGCAGCAGCAATATCATTCGCTTGCTGGAGGAGCGTTTCGGCTTTGAGAATTTGTACAACCTCCGGGGGGGAATTACGGCCTGGGCAGAGCAAATAGACCCGGATATGCCCCGGTATTGATCCGGTACGAAGGAATAAGGCGCTCTGGCGTCAGCCGCTGCAGCGGCTCAACATGCCGTTTTTAAGGGATTCCCGAAAACGTTAAAAGGCGTTAAAGGAAAAGTTTTGCCTTGCAAGTACGATATGACCATGATATCTTTGTGATATCAAAACAATTCGCACCATGATTCAAGAAAAATCCTACTCTGCTGCTAACGGTTACCTTGTGCTGGTTCTTTGGTTGGGCTTGACTGCGGCCACAGTGCTGGCTGTAGCGCTATGGCAGCAATATGCGCTTTTCGCTGTCGGATGCGTTCTGTCCATTCTAATGCTTTCCGGTTTTTTCATCGTTGCCCCAAACTCTTCCAAGGTCTTGGTGCTCTTTGGCAAGTACCACGGAACCGAAAAGCGAGACGGGTTTCATTGGGCAAACCCATTTTTTAGCAAGCAAACGGTGAGTTTGCGCGCGAGGAACATGGACACTGAGAAAATTAAGGTCAACGATAAGCAGGGCAATCCGATCATCATTTCGGCAGTCGTTGTCTGGCAGGTCACCGAAACGGCCCACGCCATGTTTGAAGTGGATGATTACGAGCACTATGTGCGCGTGCAAAGCGATGCAGCCGTTCGTATCCTGGCCGGACACTACAGTTATGACCACGCTGATGAAGACCAATCGGACATTACGCTTCGGGCCGGCGGGGAGCAAGTCAACGAAGAGCTGGAACGCGAGTTACACGCTCGCCTGACTAAGGCAGGGGTCAGCATCATTGAAGCCCGGATCAACCACCTGGCCTATGCAGAAGAGATTGCAGGCGCTATGCTCCAACGCCAACAAGCAACAGCCATCATTGCGGCACGCCGCATGATTGTGGAAGGTGCTGTTGGCATGGTGGAAATGGCCCTCCGGAAGCTGGAAAAGGACAATGTTATCACGCTGGATCAAGAGCGCCAGGCGGCTATGGTTTCAAACTTGCTGGTGGTGCTTTGTTCAGATCGGGCGGCCCATCCTGTGGTCAACGCAGGATCCATCTATTAATGCGCCAACCCGTCGGGGAACAATGGCAGAAGACAAATCAAAGAAGAAGAGCTTTGTGCTCCGGATGGACCCGGAAACGTTCAGGGACCTGGAGAAATGGGCAGCGGATGAATTCCGCAGCCTAAACGGGCAAATTGAGTTTCTTCTGCACCAGGCCCTGAAGAACACTGGGCGCCGCAAGGATCGAAAGCCTCCCTCGTAGGGGGGCTTTCGCCGTTTTGGATGGTCTGCTGGCCTTGCTGTACTTTCGGGCTCTAATTCTCGCTGCATGTTAGACGTTTTGCTCACTCCTGAAGCCTTGTTTGCCCTGCTCACGTTGACCCTGTTGGAGATCGTGCTGGGCATTGACAACATTGTTTTCATCTCCATCATTACCGGAAAGTTGCCTGCTGAGCAGCAAAACCGGGCCCGCATCACGGGTTTGGTGCTGGCCATGGTTATGCGCCTCGGGCTGTTGATGGCAATCGGCTTCATCTTGCGATTGGACAAGCCAATTATTGAATTGCCCTTTGCAATGCCGTCAACGGGCAGTCATTCGGGGGAAGGGGCCGCAGAGGCCTCGGGCAACCTCGGTTTGAGTGTTAAAGATTTGTTGCTGCTGGCCGGCGGATTGTTCCTTTTGGCCAAAAGTGTCTCGGAGATCCATGGAAAGATAGAAGGAGCGGATCACGCTCCCGGCGCAAAAGGCAAATCTGCCATGAGTGCAGCCATTGTTCAGATCATTTTGGTTGACCTTGTTTTCAGTTTTGACTCCATTCTAACGGCTGTTGGCTTAACGGACATTGTTCCGGTTATGATGATTGCCGTGGTGCTCTCGCTGATCGTGATGCTGATTTTCTCCGGTGGAATCGCGCGTTTTATCAACAAACATCCCACCTTTCAGATTCTGGCCCTGTCTTTTCTGATTCTCATCGGATTTACCCTGATCGTTGAAGGTCTCCACGTTCACGTGGCAAAGGGATATGTGTATTTTTCGGTGGCGTTTGCCCTTGCCATTGAGATTGTTAACCTGCGTATCCGCAAAAAATCCAATCCTGTTCAGTTGCGGGAGCGCGCTGAGGATTAAGGCAAAGACCAGATTTTTCCGCCCAGCCGCGCAAGCGGCACCAGCGGTCGGAAAAGGCCTGGTTGGTGGACTTCCTAATCAGCCCAACATCCCATTTTCAGCCGTTCATGCGTATATTGTTCTGCGTTTCACAAATGGCTGCTGAAGTAGCGGATCTATTTTTTCCCTTTCCCAACCTCTCCAACTTTTTTCCATGCCTGTCATTCTCATTTTCTTCATTGCGCATTGGTACTTAACGATTTTTATTCATACATTTTTTCTTCATAGGTATGCGGCTCACCAACACTGGACCATGTCGCAGCCCGTGGAGCGGTTCTTTCATTTCATCAGTTGGGTCATCACCGGTTCGGCCTACCTGAGCCCGTTCGCTTATGGTGTGATGCACCGCATTCACCACGCTTATACGGATACGGAAAAGGACCCGCATTCGCCGCAGTACCACGGCAACATCTTTAACATGATGTGGCAGACGCGCCAGACCTATTTTGGCATCTGGAAGGGCACCGTGCCGGTGGATGAAAAGTTCAAAACGGGCGTGCCGCAGTGGCGCGCGTTTGAGCCCTTCGCCCACCATTATGCCGTCAGGATCTCCTGGATTGTGCTGTATATTCTCTTTTACGCCACGTTCGTTACCGCGCCCTGGCAGTGGTTGTTGTTGCCCGCTACCATTGTGATGAGCCCGCTGCACGGCGCGATTATCAACTGGTTTTCGCACCGCGTGGGTTACGTCAACTACAAGCTGAAGAACACCTCCACCAATCTGATGCCGGTCGATTTCTTCTTCTTGGGTGAAGTGTTCCACAACAACCACCACAAAGCACCTGCGCGGCCCAACCTGGGTTTCCGCAAGTTTGAATTTGATCCGCTTTGGCCCATCGTGCTTACGCTTGAAAAGCTGCGGATGATCAAAATCAACCGCGTCAATTCTACGCCCCCGGTCATTGACGGCCCCGGCTACCGAAGCGATACAGCCGCCGCATAAGGCTGGTTTTATAGCCTAAGGTTGCAATGCTGGCGAACTTAACTTCGGGCTAGTTTGGATCATTCCCGAAGCAGCGTCACTTCCAGCCAGGGTTCCTGGTAGTGGTGAGCGCCCAGTACCAGAAAATGAGCAAATCGCGGCAGGAAGACGTGCTTGCGCCGGGTGCCTAGTTCCAGCACCAGCTCATCCCCGAATTTGTTGAGGTTGAAGGCCTGGTTTTCCAGAAAAGGCAGCTTGAGCCGCACCGTGTAGCCCTCTTCGGTGGCCACGTATTCAACGGGTTGCTCTTCGTGGTAAATGACGGAGGGGTCGCCGTCGCCGTACATGGCTGTGGCAATTTGGTCCAGCAATTCCAGGCCAAAGACTTCTCTGCCGGCATGCTCCACTTTGAAGATGGGCAAGGGCGCGAAGCTTTCTTCTATTTCCGCCAGGTAGCCCACCTGACGCTCCAGATAGCGCGAAAAAATTCCCGGGTTTTCCATGGGTGGAAGTACCCTGTTTACCACCACAGCATCCACGTTGTAGCCGTAAAGTTGCAGGTAGGTATAGGCTCGTTTCGCCTCCTGGATAACCATACGCTCTGGATTGGCCACCAGACGAATGCTGGTGATGGCCGGATCGGCGAAGGTTTTCTGAATGCTCTCCAGTTTGCCAAAGAGGGCTTCGAGCTCCTCATAGCCCTTGTCGAGCGGGACGCCCGTGGTTTTGCGGATCGCGGCTCCAAAACCTTTAATGGCAAATTTCTGGAACGGCAGCGCTTTGGTGACCCACCATTTGGTAACCTGTGGCAACGTCAACAGGGTAAGGGTCTCCCCAGTGGGGGCGGAGTCGATGATGATCACATCAAAACGCTCCTCGCGGGCGTATTCTTCGATCCAGAGAAAGGCACTGGCCTCCTCCATGCCGGGAAGGGCGGACATTTCTTCGGCAACCACATCGCGCACACCCTGCCAGCGGAAAACCGTCAGCATGAGCTCGCGCATGTTGCTCCAGTGCTTTTTCATGCTGTAGTAAACATCCAGCTCCTGGCCATAAAGGTTGGGCTCAATTTCTACCGGCTCTGGCCCTAACGGAAC
Organism: Bacteroidota bacterium; assembly: GCA_016124275.1. Lineage (GTDB taxonomy): Bacteria > Bacteroidota > Bacteroidia > Chitinophagales > BACL12 > WGOA01. Next base: position 22,154 of record WGOA01000067.1, on the reverse strand, counting down.
ATTCAGGGCATCGGCCAGGCTGTGCGCGGGGTCGGTTGAAATGACCAGGGTGCGGTAGCCCAGTTGGGCGCAACGCAGCGCTGTTGCCGCTGCAATGGTGGTTTTTCCCACGCCTCCTTTTCCGGTAAACAAGACAATGCGCATAGGAGATGGAATTGACTGCAAAGGTACGTCCGGCGGGCAGTTCAACGGCGAGCCGGGAGCGCTGCGCGCTGCGCTTTAATCAGAAATCGGGGCGGGAGGGCTTGCCAGTCGGGTCACAAGCGCTTCGTGCAACATCAGGTCGCGAATGTTTTCTTCGGTCACGTAGTGGTATGAACCGGAGGCACGCGCAGCCAATTTACGTAAATTATCTGCGTATATTTTCTTTTCCGTCTCTCCAAAGAGATAAAGACTCAAATGAATGCCCCGCGCCCTGTAGCGATCTAAAAGCCGCAACAAATCTTCGGTTACTTCAAACCGGCCGTCCGTTGCCAGAATTACGCGGTTGTTCCCCTTTTCAATGTAGGCAGCGACAGCTTGCGCATAGGCCATCTCCAGACCTTCGAGCAAAACCGTGTTTCCCTTTGAGGTAATGTTCTGTATGGTTTCAACTATTCTTTGGCGTTGGCTTGCCGACACGCTGGGTAGCGGAAGTGCGGCTGTACTGGTATAAGTGACAATGGCCACCTGGTCTTCAAAGCGCAACAAACCCGTAAAGTGCGCGAATGTTTCTTTCAGCAAGGGCAACTTTTCCGGGCTTTCCATCGACGAAGAAATGTCCAGCAAGAGGGTGAGGTTGGCCAGGGGCTGGCCGTCCAGCGTATCGGTGTTTTCATAGAGCGCATTGTCCGCCCAGTCAGGCATGTATTGGTGTTCCCGCCCCTGATTGTCCAGCAAAACGGGTTGCCCGTTTCGCAAAGCATAGGCTTTCCCATGGTCAAAGATGCCTATGCTGTCGTAGGTTGCCGCGGTGAGGGAGGTGCAGCGGTCGTAAAGTTCCCAGCGATTGCCGAGCTGAGTGCGGATCAGCCCTTCGCCCGGATAATCAAGTAACTCGTATAAAGGCGGCAGAACCAGGTTGCCCCATTGATCCAGGGCTCCGTAGCGGCGCCGTTCTCGAATGGTGCGAATGGCCTGATCGGGCGCGGCTGCGGTTACTTCGTAGCGCAGCGAATCGGTTGGGGCCAGTTCTGGTGGCAGACAGCCAATGTCCGTGTATTCCTGATCCAAAACATTGGATATGTTTTCGCGGTCAACATACACAAAACGAACGCCGGCCAACTCGGGGAGGCTGACCAGCCGCTCGTAGTCGGTTCGGTCGCCGGTATAGGAAAACACAAACACGGTGAGCAACACATCGCGTCCCTGGCCCGCATGCAACACCCGCGCGAGTTGTGCGGTGTCAATATCGCCATCAGAGGCCATGTAGATGTGCTTTTCCAACGCCCGTCCCGGCTCTTCCAAAATGGCGTACGAGAGCCGAAGCCCCCTGCCTGCATCCGTCTTCAGGGAAGGCCGAAGCTGGCGGATGGTGTGCACCACTTCACTGTGATTTTCGGTGGGGCGCAGTTCCACTTTTGAAAACGAGTTAAACGAAACAATGGAAACGTTATCGTCTTTGCACAAGGAACCGGCGAGCTTGGAGAAGATCATTTTGGCCAGCGGCAATTCGTCCATGGACGCAGAAATGTCCATAAGGAAAACATAACGGCCATTGATGGGCACTTCTTCTAGCAACATTTGCGTGGAATCCGGAACCGGTCGCGTGGCCATCATTCGGAGCACGATGGGTTTGTCCTGCCCTTCAAACTGAACGGGCAATTGGATCTGCCAATCCGGGTGGATGCCGGCTGTTTCGCAGTCCAGATGAATTTGCCCAAACTGACCAGGGGCCAGCTCATGGCCAGGCGTGGCGTAAAGTGCACAGCCGCAGGGAGTTTCCAGCGGCTTCAGCCGCAAAGGCTGTTCAGAATTATTGCGAAAGTGAAACGTGTAGCGCGCGCGATCGTCTTTCTCAATTTTGCCCAGGTTGGCATAGGTATCCACAAACTCTGCGGACCCTTGGTTGAAGCCGTAGCTGCGGCCGCTTTGATCGATGTAGCCCCAGGATTCGCCCATTCGGATGCGGGCTGCTCGTTGCGGGTCAACGGCTAAAGGGCCGCCGCCCGAAGGCATCGCGTCGAGGAACATCCAATCGCTGCCCTGGCGCACACTGACCATTCCCCCTTCATAGGTTCCAATCTCGTCGTAAATGGGTGCCAGAATTTGTTCATTCTCGCGGTTGATCAGGCCGAATTTGTCGCCGATTTGTACCCGGGCGATGCCGTCGCGAAATGTGAGCAATCCATCCCAAACCGGTGCGCTCAGTACGCTGCCATCGCTGCGCACAAATCCAAAACGTTCGTCTTTGCGCACCATGGCCACCCCGTCCATGAAGCGGTAAATTTCGTCGTAGATCGGCTCGATAACCGTTTGGCCCGCTTCATTGAGGTAGCCTTGCCGCCCGCCAATTTCAACCTTGGCCATTCCGTCGTGAAATGGGTGAATGCGGTCGTAAATCAGCGGAATAACTTCGTTTCCCTCCCTATCAATGTAGCCCCAGCGACCATTGCGGGAAACCAGTGCCCGGCCTGATTCAAAGTATTCCACATGGTCAAAGACAAAAGGTAAAACCTCCTTGTTTTGCCGGTCAATGTATCCCCAATACGCGCCCTTCCTCGCGATGCTCAGGCCCTGGTAGAACACAAAAACCTCGTCGTATTGCAGGGCAATGACCTCCTGCCCGTTCTGGTCTATGTGGCCCCAAAGCCCGTTGCGGGAAACCATGGCCAACCCCTCAAAGAAATTGGTAATCTGGTCGTAGCGGGGGGAGCTGAGCACCAGTCCTTTTTCCGTGATCAGACCAAACAGGCTGTCGCGTTTGGTCACGGCAAATCCGTCCATAAACGAGGAGACCTTGTCGTAGGGAGGGCCGTCAAGCGATTCCCCTTTGGCATTGAGCAGGCTCCAACCGCGGCTATCCCGCACCAGAAAACGCCCCGGGGCTAATACCCTGATTTTTTCAAATATGATTGGAATAATCGGCTCGCCCCATTCGTTGATGTAGCCGTGTTGATCCCCGATGCGAACGGCAGCCAGGCCCAGGTCAAAGGATTTTATATCATCAAAACGAAAAGGGGTGCGAAATTGCCCATCCGGTGTTAGAACAGCCCATTTTCCTTTGCGCTGAGCATACAAAAATGCGGGATCACATTTGAGGTTATCCAATGCGTGAACCTCGCCATCCTGGCTGCGGAGCCTGATTTTGTCTCCTCGCACTTCCGCCAAAGTGCTGCAAGGTTGAGCAGCAGAAAAAAGTGGGAACAGGAAACAGAGCACCGCTGTCCACTTGCATGAAATACGCAGCCAGGGTTGCGGACATTCCTTTCTCACGACAGGGTTATCTGATCAATATTACCTCGGGCGAAGGGTTTTTTTGCGCTTGGCAGCTTAGGGAACTGGAGCAAAATACAGCACTTTGTTTCCCTTTGACTCGTCGGCGAAGTACAGAACCAATTCTTCGGCACTGACCTGGAGCACGGTATAGGAAACCTGCTGACTGCGACTTTGGTCGCTGATGACCAATTGACCGGATGCCGGGCTGAACTTCCAATAGCCCTCTGCTGCGTAGCCTTTTTTAATGACACTCACGGTGCTGCCTTCCTGAAACTGAAACCGATCGCGGTCTTCTGGTTTTTGTTGGGTGAGGATGGTGCCCGTTTCGTCGGTCATTTTCATCATCTGCCAGTTGCCCAGCATCAAGCGGCCAGACTCCGGTGGCAGGGAAACCTGCTGCGTTTCTCCGCCCAATCGGTTGCCCTGATTGGCGTAAACCTGGATGGACGAGTTTGCAGCGGGCGCAGCGGTCTGGGCCGGCTCTGCCGTTTGGGCCTGAGCCAACAGCCCCGTTCCGGCTACGATCAATGTGGTACAGAGCAGCTTGATTGTTTTCATAGACCTTTAAAATAGCTCTTTTTCCGCAAAATGCTCCATTAATCCGGTGGTTTTGGGCCCAAGGAAGGTACGGCTTTTCCAGGCAGAACACCGACTTTCCGTGCGGGCTACAGACCGGTTAACAGCCGAAGGGACGCTTCGTGATGACCCACATGGTGGATGGTGAAATAGCCCATTTCCCTAAAGGTAAGTTTGCCAATAAGGGGATGCGGCAGCCGGTAGCCGTCCAGGGTGGATTCCGGCATTTGCCTGATTAGCCCTGATACTTTCTCCGCCGAATCCAACAAGGAGGCGATGGCCTGGTCGCGCAAGGCGTAAGGAATGCCTTTTGGCACGTAAGCTCCGGTGGCTTTTGCGCCTCCTTTAAGCTTGGCTTCGTAGCGTTGGGCAATGTCGGCAAAGGCGGATGACCCTTTTGTGGTGCGTCCAAAAAGCAGTCCAGGCACCCAAACAGGCAGTCTGTAGGCCATAACCAACGGGCGCACAGAGCGGTAGAGGTGGTCCAGCTGAGCACCGGCATTCCATTTACCGGCCGGGGCATGTTCGTACCGTTCCTTGCTCAAACTGGCCACAAAATTGGCGAAAGAGCGATGCTGATGCAGCAATTCCGCTGCCAGTTGCTCGCGGTTAAGGCGCTTTTCCATCGTTGGTTGCATTTATTCTTACACCAGCATTCACCGCAGATCCCAGGCTTGAAAACCATCCGCTTTGCAGCAGATCTGCCGCTAAAGTCGGGATTTTAACCGGGACCTTATCTTTACAAGTCTAAAGCGTTTTTTATGAACCAGGTTCAGACCATCCGGGCTGCCCGCGGCACGCAATTGAGTTGCAAAGGTTGGGTACAGGAGGCTGCACTGCGCATGCTTTGCAACAACCTCGATCCAGACGTAGCCGAGCGTCCTGAAGAGCTGATCGTTTACGGCGGCACCGGCAAAGCTACCCGAAACTGGGAGAGTTTTGAATTGATCCGCAAGGCGCTCATGGACCTGAACGATGATGAAACGCTGCTGGTACAAAGCGGAAAGCCGGTGGGCATCTTGCGCAGTCACCCCGATGCGCCGCGCGTGCTGATTGCCAACAGCAACCTGGTCGGTCGCTGGGCCAATTGGGAGCATTTCCGCGAGTTGGAGCAGAAGGGCCTGATGATGTATGGCCAAATGACGGCGGGCTCCTGGATTTACATCGGATCACAGGGCATTGTGCAGGGAACCTATGAAACCTACCTGGCCTTGGCTGAAAAACATTTTGGCGGAAGCCTCAAAGGCCGGCTCAATGTTACGGCGGGTCTTGGGGGAATGGGGGGCGCTCAACCGCTGGCCATTACCATGAACCAGGGGGTTTGTCTGGCCGCGGAAATGGAGGCTTGGCGGGTGCGCAAGCGCCTGGAAACCCGCTACATCGACGAGATGGTTGAAGACATGGACGAGGCCATTGATCGCGCACTGGCAGCCCGGGAGCAAGGGTTGGCGCTGTCCATTGGGGTAGTGGGCAACGCTGTTGATTTGCTCCAGCGCCTGATTGACCGCAACATCAAACCCGATACCCTTACGGATCAAACTTCTGCCCACGATGCGCTGGTGGGATACTTTCCCGAGCGCCTAACGGTTGAGCAGGCTGGCGTGCTGCGCAGTTCAAACCCTGCGGCCTACATCGAGCGCTCGATGGACACCATGGCGCGGCACGTGCGCCAAATGCTGGAATTGCAACGCCGGGGTGCCATTACCTTTGACTACGGCAACAATTTGCGCGGGCAGGCTTTGGCGCGTGGGGTAGAGCGCGCATTCGATTTTCCGGGCTTTGTGCCCGCTTACGTCCGTCCGCTTTTTTGCGAGGGAAAGGGCCCCTTCCGCTGGGTAGCTTTGTCCGGCGAGCCTGAAGACATCTACACCACCGACCAGATGTTGATGGAGCTTTTCCCCCAAAATCAGGGTTTGCACCGCTGGCTGCACATGGCCCGGGAAAAGATTGCCTTTCAAGGGTTGCCCGCCCGCATCTGCTGGCTTGGCCAGGGCGAGCGCGAGAAGGCGGGTCTGGCCTTTAACCAAGCGGTGCGCGATGGCCGGTTGAAAGCCCCGATCGTCATTGGCCGCGACCACCTGGATACGGGCTCGGTCGCTTCGCCCAACCGCGAGACGGAAGCCATGCTGGACGGTTCTGATGCCGTGGCCGATTGGCCTATTCTCAATGCGCTGATCAACACAGCCGGCGGAGCTTCCTGGGTCAGTTTTCACCACGGTGGCGGTGTGGGAATGGGCTATTCGCTGCACGCAGGCATGGTTATTGTAGCGGACGGAACCGATGCTGCAGAGAAGCGACTCCGTCGGGTGCTGCACAACGATCCGGCTATGGGGGTGATCCGACACGCCGATGCCGGTTACGACATTGCCCTGGATACGGCCCGCAAACACGGGTTAGCTTTGAACGAGCGTCTGGATTGATAGAATAGTAATTATAATTTAATATGAAAATAATTCCTACAATGGTCCGCTTGTCATTTTGGAAAAAAAATGCGCAGCAGGGTTTTGAGGAGGCTGGGTCGCAGCGTTGTTTAAGCAAGTCCCGGCTGAATGTTCCCAGGCTTTCTTTTATGGGCATTGGTCTGCTCGTAGCCGCAGTTTTTGCGCTCGGCCTGGCTTCCTGTGAGCTCAACAGCGGTCCTGATATGCGCGATCCCTGGATTGGTGCCTGGATCATGGTTGACCGCTGTACAGCCGATACGTCAGAATACGAATTGCTTATTACCCGCGGCTCCAACCTGGGAGACAACATCTTTTTGGATGGCGTTGGCCTTTACCAGGTTGGTGTTCGTTTGGAAGCCATCGTTACAGGCTTGCGCCTGGTCATTCCGGTGCAGAGCTACCAAATTTCTACTTTTCCCAACCTGCGCTATGAGTTCTCCGGTTCGGGCAGCATTGACCCAGGGTCGAAAATCACCATATCCTACACTATTCTGACCCTTCAGGACGACGTCATTATTGACATAGACGATTGCCTGGCATCGGGGCTTTAAGCAAGCCATCGCGCAGGCTATTCGCGCAATGAGCCGCTTAACGCACAGGTCCGGACGACCCTAATTTTTCCAGGCGGATGCCGATGTCCTGCATCCCGGTCAGCGGGTTTTCCCGCATATCCTGTTCTAATTCAAATACGTAAGTCCCCGATTTGGGGAAGCGTTGACCCGGACCGATTAACTCGCGCTGCAGGCACATCGCGGTGTTGCATTCGCCAAGCCAACTTCCATCCGCTTCTGCCAGCCTGAGCTCCACGCGCGAACGCAGGGTATCGCCTTGCGGTCCGATTGTCCGAATGTTCAGCCAACAATTGGCGTAAGCATAGCGTTCCGTATGGCGCGCATTGATGAACAGGTTGTAAAGCGAAGCGGTATCCCGGATATTGACTTCAAAGCGCCTTGTTTCGCCCCAGGCCCATTCCGGTCCCACCGCTTGGTTTTGCTCAAAGACCCGATTTTCCTGGCAAGCGCTGAGCGCAACGGCCGCCAACGCAAAGCACGCAAACCGTACTGGCCAGGTCCATGTCGGGGGAAGGGGCGAAGTGCTCATGTGGCAAGGGCTGGTTTGAAAAGATAGGTTTTGTTACTGAGCTGGCGAGTGGTCGCCCGAGCCACCCGTTTGGGGGGAGGGGGGTCTTCCGCCGCCCTGCTGACCGTCACCACCCTGGTCGGTTCCGTTTTGACCGTCCCCGCGCGATCTGCCGCCTCTGCCGCCCCTGCCCCGGTTTCGACCGCGGCTTCGGCCTTCGTTGGGTACTCCGCGGTTTTGTGCGTCGTCTCCTGCGGCCCGGTTTTCGCCTTCTGGTCTGGGCTGGCGGTCAGGTCTTGGTGGGCGTTCAGCCCGGTTTTCGCCTTCTGGTCTGGGCTGGCGCTCGGGTCTAGGTGGGCGTTCAGCGCGCTCGCCGCCTTGCCCCTGAGGGGCAGTATCGGTGCGCGGACCTTTGCGTTTTTTCTTTTTCCGGTTCTGGTCGCGGTCCTGGTTGCCGGTCTGGCCTTCTCCCCGGTCCGGTCTGTCCGGTCGATCCGGTCGATCTGGACGCGGTGGACGTTCGCCGCGCACATCGCTGGCATCCCGTGGTAAACGATCTTCGCGCGCCGATTGCTCGCCGCGTTCACCGCGTTCCCTTCGATCGTTGCGTTCATTTCGATCATTGCGGCCGGCGCGGTTGTTCTCCCTGCGATTTTCGCTACGGCCGCCACCTTCTCCGCCGCCTTTAGCTCCTTTGCCGCCTTTGCGTTTGCGGGCGCTGCGTTCCAACGTGCGCAAACTCACCTGTGCGCTTTCTACAAATTCAACTTCAACCGGACCTGTTGGTGCTTCAACCACGGCAATGCCGCTGAGCGATGGGGCCAATTCCCCTTTTTCATTCAAGGCCAGGATGGCGCGCACATCGTCCGGGGTAAGCGCAAACAATTCTATGTTTTCGGATTGCGGGATGCTGTAGTACATCAGCACCCGGAAGAGGTCGGTTTTTTGGAGCACGGCTTCGCCATCAGCAGTTTTGAGCCGTTTGGCGCCTTTGGGAAAAGCCTTCATGCCTTGCACGTAGGTTTCCAATTCGTAGTTGAGGCAGCATTTCAGGCGGCCGCACTGCCCGCTCAGCTTGCTCTGGTTGATGGCCAGGTTTTGGTAGCGGGCCGCAGAGGTACTGACCGATTGAAACTCGGTCAGCCACGTTGAACAACACAACTCGCGGCCACAAGCGCCAATTCCCCCAATTTTGCCAGCCTCCTGGCGAGCGCCGATTTGGCGCATGTCCACTTTGACCCGAAACTCGGTGGCGAATTGGCGAATCAGATCGCGAAAATCTACCCGGTCGTCAGCGGTATAGTAGAAGGTGGCTTTGCGCAAATCGCCCTGAAATTCTACATCGGCGATCTTCATGTTCACGCCGGCTTCTTTGGCGATCTGCCGGGCCTTGATCATCACAGCACCTTCGCGCGCGCGGGCTTCTGTCAAGCCTTCGAGGTCCTTTTCGCGGGCTGCGCGCAAAATGCGGGGCAGGTCCCTTCGGCGCCGTTCACTGCGGCGCTTAGCCAGTTGCAATTTGACCAGTTCACCAGAAAGCGAAATGCGCCCAACATCATAGCCGCCTTCGCTTTCCACCACAACCAAATCGCCAGTCATAACATCTAACCGGGATGAATTCCGGTAAAAGTCTTTGCGACTGCCGTGCTTAAAACTAACCTCTACGATGTGAAACTTTTGATCTTCGGGAATGGGCACCGAAGAAAGCCAATCATAGGTATTTAATCGGTTGCAACCACCCGTCATGCAGGAGCCGTTGCTTCGGCAGCCAGCGGGTTTTCCGTCTAATGTTGCACTTCCGCAATTGGTACATGCCATATTAAAACTTATTTCTGGAAAGTATAATAAACAAAGTTATGTTGAATGAGGAGCTGATCATTGTATTCTCTATGGTTCATTGCTCAGCCCCCTGCTCCTTTTGCATCAAAGGTGTTGTGGAAATCCGCTTGTTTGCGATTCAGGTGGCGCTCCTGGATGGCTCGTGAAAAGCGAAGGGAAAGGTTCATCATGACCAAACGCGCGTGCGCATTTCGCGTCAGGTAGTAGGCGCTTTTTTCTAAATCCCCCGCAAGCCTTTCCCAACCCTCCGGGGCCAGCAATTCGGCACCGGATTCCTGTCCTGAGGCTACCCCCAACGCGTTCAGGTAGCAGGTCCGAACCCATTGCAAACCATAGCCAAAGAAATGTTTTTGCTTTTCGCGGCCCATTTTCTGGAACTCCTCCAGCCAGGCGTTTAAGCTGAGCACCTGCCAGCGGACTACCAGGTCCACCCATTGCAGGAACGATGCCTCAACGGCCGCTCCTCCTCCTTCAAGCGATTCCAGTGCCCTGCGGTAACTGCCTTCGGCAAAAGCAGCAACATGCGCGGCCTCGGTAGCCCCCAATCCATTCCTGGATGCCAATGCCTGCGCAATGGTTTCGTCAGAAAACCGAGGAACGCGAACAATTTGCGTTCGCGACAGAATGGTGGGCAAAACCCGATCGGCATCTTCGGCTACCAGAATGAACAAGGTTTTATCCGGTGGCTCCTCAATCAGTTTTAGCAGGCGATTGCCTTCATTGCCCAGGTATTCGGGCAGCCACATGATGAGCACCTTGAAGGCACCCTCAAAGGTTTTGAGGTTCAGTTTGCGCTGAATATCCAGGATCTCTTCTTTGGGAAGGTTGCCTTGTTTGTTGCCTGTGCCGTCTTCGGATTCGGCGTCTAGGAGGTTCATCCAATCTTCGTAAATACCGTAGGGCTGATCAGCCATAAAGCGCCTCCATTCCGCAATGTAGTCGGTTGATTTGTGCTTCTGTTGGCTTTTTGCTCCGCTGCCAATGGTGACGATGGGGTAGGAGAAATGGATGTCCGGGTGAATGGATTTGGCTGCCTTCTGGCAAGAGGGACACAGACCACAGGCATCGTCGGGGCCTGGTTGCGCGCAATTGACATAAGTAGCCAACGCTCTTGCCAAGGGCAAGGCGCCATTTCCCCCGGGGCCCAAAAACAAAAGCGCGTGCGGAAGCCTGCCTTCTGCGATGCTGCGCTGAAGGCCGGAGGCGAGGCTTCGGTGGCCGATGATGTCGTTAAAAAGCATGGTCGAACGCTGGGCACCCCGCGTTCAAGGCCTGTGTGGCGCGCTGATTCGTGATCTTACAGCAATCCGAGGGCGGAGAGAACGGCGTCGCTTAACGGGTCTTCAGAAGGGGCGAACACTTGCGTAACCTCCCCGTTTTCATTGACCAGAAACTTCTGGAAATTCCAGCGCACTTCGCCGTCTGTGGGTCGTTGTTCCTCCAGCCAGCCGTATAGCGGATGCCGGTTTGAGCCGGTTACCCGCATTTTGGCGCTGAGCGGAAAAGTAACCCCAAAGCGGGTTTGGCAAAAGCGGGCAATTTGGTCAGCCGAGCCAGGTTCCTGGTTTCCGAAGTCGTTTGAAGGGCAGCCAATGATGGCCACCTTCCCGTTAAATTGATCGTGCAACTCCTGAAGTTGCGCGTATTGAGCCGTGTAACCACACTCGGAAGCCGTATTGACGATTAGCAGTTTCCTGCCCCGGAACTGTTGAAAGTCAATGGGTTGACCATTCAAACCGTCCAAAACAAAGTCGTAAATAGCGCGCTCACCGGGCATTTTAACAAAAGGATGCTGATCAAAGATACCGAACTGGGCTGGATTGGCGAAAGGACCCGGAAAGGAATGGTTTAGGTGGAAAATGCGGCTGTTCAGCCTGCGGCAATGGGCGTAATTTTGTGGCCTGATCGCTTTATTCCCTCTCTCCTAAATGCCTGACGGTATGGCCACTGCCCCCAATGTTCCTCATCGCGTCGCTGTTTTTCGCGAAGCCCATTTTAATGCGGCCCATCGGCTGTATCGGCCGGATTGGTCGCAGGAGCAGAACCAGGCGGTTTTCGGGCTGTGCAACAACCCGAACTGGCACGGCCACAACTACAAGTTGATCGTGAAGGTGATCGGGCCCATTGACCCGGAAACCGGTTATGTCATGGACCTGAAAGTGCTCAAAGATTTGATTGCCGCCGAAGTAACCGACCGGTTTGACCACAAAAACCTCAATCTGGACGTACCCGATTTCGCGGGGCTAAATCCCACGGCGGAGAACATCGTTGTGGTCATCTACCAGCGGTTGCGGGCAGCGTTGAGCCCTTCGCTCGATTTGCACGTGCGCTTGTACGAGACCGACCGGAACTTTGTGGAATATCCGGCGGAGTAGCAACGAAGCGGACCTGATTAAAACACCCGGAGTGCGGTCCAGGTGCGTGTTTCTGTTTCGTACAGAAACGCCCGGCCGCCAGCAAAGGCAAACTTGAAGGCGCCGTAACTTACCAGTTCTTCCGGGAGCGAAGTGGTTGCGGTCTCCTTGCCGGCTTTGTCCACGAAGACCAGTTTGTGGTTTGATACATTCAACAGCACGTATTCAAAATCTTTGACGCCGGTGCAGCCTATGGATGTCTGGTTGAGGTCATCTGTGCTGCAAGAGGACAGGGACAGGGAAACAGATTTGACTTTTGTCGGCTTTTTGGAAGGGTACAAGTCAATGTTGCCTAAGGCGGCGTTGAGAAAGGCCACTTTCTTATCCCCGGCATTGTAAACACCCACCGATTGAAAATCGGGTTGAAGCTGGCCAACGTGCAGGGCAGTTAACTGGTGAGCCGTCATGTTTTTATTAAAGCTGATCGAGGACCAACCTGTTTCCCCCGCGCTGTTTACTTCAAGATTGCCTGTGGCGCTGTTGTACCAAAGACCGCGGACATCGGTTTGCGCTTCTGCGGTATAAACGTTCTTTCCAGAGGTATTGAACGCCTCGATGGGGAACTCCGCATTGCCTGCAATGGCCGTAAAAAAGAGGTTCAACCCAGGATGCCAGGTTACTGCGGAGGCGTTGGTGCCATCCGAAGAAGCCATGGTGTAGGTAAAGTCAATAGAAGCCTGGCTCAAAGGATTTTGGGCCGAAATGCTGCCTGCAGCTGCCAGAGCTACGGACAAGAGAATCGCAGATGCCTTCATTAGGGTAATTTTTAGTCGTTAGTAATTTTTAGCCGTTGCGCTACAAGACCGTGAGTTTCTACGGATTTGGGCACTACTGAGTTGGCGTTTTTGTTAAACAAGTTGCAAGAGGAGACAATCATGGAATGTTATGACCCTTGTCATGTATAAAAACGGGTGCAGACCTGAACCTTGCAGGTACAATGGGTCACGATTCCAACACCATGAAACGCATCCTGATCTTGGGAGCCGGCACAGCTGGTACCATGATGGCTAACCATCTTCGCCGTCATTTATCGGTAGAAAACTGGGAAATTGACATCGTAGAGGAGCGAACGGAGCACCACTACCAACCCGGCTACCTCTTTCTTCCTTTTGACATTTACACCCCGGAAGACATTTCCAAGCCCGTGTGCGAGTTTATTCCGAAAGGGGTAAATCTGATCAACGATCACATCGAAAAAATTGATCCGGAGCAGCAGTTTGCCATCATGCGCAACGGTGATCGCCTGCACTACGATTTGCTGATCATTGCTACCGGAACCAAAATTGCCCCGGAAGAAACTCCGGGTATGCTTGGGCCGGAATGGCAGCAAAGCGTCTTTGATTTTTATACGTTCGAAGGGGCGCTTGCCCTGCGCAACAAATTGCGCGAATGGCAAGGGGGAAGGCTGGTGGTGCATGTCACCGAAATGCCCATCAAGTGCCCGGTGGCACCCCTTGAGTTTGCTTTCTTGTCTGACTCGTACTTCAAAAACAAGAAGATGCGGGACAAGGTTGAAATAACATACATCACCCCGCTCAGCGGTGCGTTCACAAAGCCAAAGGCAACCACGGCATTGCAACACTTGCTGGATGAAAAAAACATCCGGATTGAAAGTGACTTTGCCATTGAGCACGTGGACAACGACAACAAAACCATTGTGGACTACGGGGGTCGAACCATACCTTTTGATCTGTTGGTTACGGTGCCGACCAACAAAGGCGATGAACTGCTGGCCCGGTCGGGCATGGGCGACGATTTGAATTTTGTGCCCACCCACAAAGCCACCCTTCAGGCCAAAAACTGGCCCAACGTTTTTGTGCTGGGTGATGCATCAGACATCCCCACCTCCAAAGCGGGATCTGTCGCCCACTTTGAGGCAGAAATTCTAACCGAAAACATATTGAGCTTCATTGCCGGTGAGCCGCTAAAACAAGAGTTTGACGGTCACGCCAACTGCTTTGTGGAAACAGGCGAAGGCAAGGCGCTGCTGATTGATTTTAACTATACCCATGAGCCTGTTGAAGGAACCTTTCCCTTGCCAGGCATAGGCCCATTGCGCCTGCTTAAGGAAAACCGGATGAACCACATGGGCAAACTCGCTTTTCGATGGATTTACTGGAACATGTGGCTCAAGGGCAACCATATTCCTTTTGTTTCTGCAAAAATGCAGGAAGCGGGAAAAGCATTTGATTAACACCAACCATTTACGATCATGGAAAAAACCATAGCTAATACGGTCCTGAAGGTCAACGAAGAAGGCTACCTGACTGATTTCTCACAATGGAACCAGGAAGTGGGCTCCGCGATTGCCCAGGAAGCTAACATCGGCATGACCGCGCGCCACTGGGAGGTCATTGCTTACCTGCAGCGCGAATTCAAGAACGAAGTGCCCTTAAGCATTCGGCGAATTGGAAAAAGCGGCGTGGTGGACATCAAGGAGTTTTACCAGTTGTTTCCTATGGCGCCGCTGAAAACCGCGTCAAAAATTGCTGGCATTCCTAAACCCGTCAGTTGTATTTAACGCCTATCGGCCCGTCAATTTTAACGCATAAATGCCCAAGCCATGAGCCAGGATAACGGTGAAGTTCGCAAAATGATGATCATTCTCTCCAAGGCTACTCTGGAGAATGTTTATGCCGCCTTCGTGCTGGCCAATGGTGCCCGTATGGAAGGTATTGAAGCCGAGTTGTTTTTTACCTTCTTCGGTTTGGAAGCCGTTCACAAGAAAAAACTGGAGCACTTGCATGTGGCCACCGTGGGCAACCCAGCGATGCACATGCCCACCATGCTCGGCGGTCTTCCCGGCATGGAAGCGCTGGCCACGCACATGATGAAAAAGGAAATGGAGCGGATTGACATGCCGGATGTGCACGAATTTTTGGATATCCTGAAAGCATCCGGGGTTAAGCTTTGGGCCTGTAAACTGGCCATGGACATGTTCCACTACAAGCGCGAAGACTTGTACGACGATATGGATGGGGTGCTTACCGTTGGGGACTTTTACAAACAGGGCACAGGTGCGGGCACCCACATGCTGTTTGTTTGAACAACGTTAAACAACGCAACTGGCCAACAACAGACCGGGCGCAGCCGTAAGCGCAGCGCCCGGTTTGTTCATTGACCTATGCCCGACACACCATCAGTGCTGCAACCAGTTTTGCATGACTGCAAGCGCGTTTTGGTCGCTGAGCAAATCCATGTGCCCGACGCTGTGGAGCGTGTGCGTGTCCGCAAACGTCAGCTGATGCTTTGGGTGCTTATGACGGCCCAGCGCGCTGTCCAAAGGCACGAGGCCATCGCCGGCCAGCTGCGTTTTCAAATCGGCCTCATCCTGGCCCAAGGTGGCAGCGATGGCGAAGCAGCTGACTTGCGGGGGAAGGGGTAACGGCTGCCGCGCATCTTTGTGGGCGGCAAAACGATCCTGGCCGTTCCAATCTTGCGCAACCAGGTTGCCAAACCGCAAGTCGGAAATCCCGGCACTGCGCAATCCGCCGAGTTTTGCCAGCGGTTTGGTGTAGGGCAGGGCGTCCAGCAGCGCGTGCACATAGTTGCCCACTTTTTCAAGCGAAGTTCCGTGGTGTGGCGTTCCCAGGAAGATTATTTTTTTAAGCTTGTGCACCCACGTTTTGCTATCCTGTTGCCCGAGCGCAACAGCACTTCGACTGACCAAGCCCCCCATGCTGTGAGCCACAATCACTAATTCCTGAACGGGAACCGGCCAGGCAACCAGCAAGCTTTCCAAAGCATCGCTTAAACTGGCGCCATTCTCAGAGATATGCAATCCGGTGTTGTAGTGCAGGAAAAGCGGGGTCATGCCAAATGCATCGGCTAACGCTGTACCGTGGTTGTGATCATTTCGGGTCCAACCGGCGTCATCCATGCAAAGTCCGTGCACAAGCAAGACGATTTTGCCGCTTGCGGCATGATCGTGCAGCGCGGTGGCCACGTTAGCAGGGGTCAGTGGCGTTTCCTGAAACTTGACCTGCATGGGTTGCGCCAGTGGATTGTTGTTGCGAAGCAGGTAGTCGCCAAACACGCCATTCGCGATGGCCAGCATGGCTCGCTTGTTGCCAAACCGAATGCCGGTGGGTTGCTCCTGATCCAGGAGGTTCAGCGCATCCTGCAGCGTGCTGCCCACGCGCCGGGCGGTAAAGCGCAGGGTTTTGTGCACGGCAGCGGAAATGGCGGAAACAAACCCCTGAATAGGGGTCGAGGGCAGCAAGGGCGGGTGAATGATCCGGCGCTGAAAGTCTTCAATGACGTGACTGGCGTGCACAACGGCATCCTGCCCAACTTTGGCCAGACCATGAAGATCTTTTATATGTATATTATTTTTCTTAGACATATTATAATAAATGTTGTGCGCTTGGGTGTTGAAATTTTCAGGAGTTCACCAAGGAAACATCGCGGGGGCGAGGCGTGCCCGTTTGAACATCGGCTTGTGAAACGGGCAGAATCAGGTTGGGGTCCAGACCGTGCTGCTGCGCAAGCCTTACTCCAAACGCATACCGCGATAAACGCTCCGGTCCGCCCAGGTGGTAGATGCCCGCCGGCCAGGTCAACGCCTGCCACAAGCGCGCCGCAACATCGTCGGCATCCGCCATGCTTCGGAACTCATCGTGAAACAGCCGCACTTCCTCACCGCGCCTGAGCTTGTCCAGCAAATCGCCCACCATGCCGCGACCGGATAAGGAACTATGGCCGTACATCAGTGGAAGCCTGGCCACCAGCGCCCGGGGACAAGCGGCCCTGACCCGTTGTTCCGCTTCTGCTTTGTGCCGGCCGTACACCATCAACGGTGCCACCGGGTCACCGGGATGGTACGGCGCTTTGTCTCCGCCAAAGACCAGGTCGGTGGAGCAGAACAGCAGCGGAATTCCGAGCGCTGCAGCACCCAAAGCCAGGGCCTCCGCAGCCAGTACGTTCACGCGCCACGAGCGCTCAGGCTCGCGCTCGCAAGCTCCCGTATCGGCCAGGGCAGCGGCGTGCAGAATGGCTTGCGGGCGCAAGTTCCTCACCGTATCCAGGCATTGCTCCGGGCTTTCCAAATCCAGCAGCAGGGGCTCTGCCGCAGTGTTCGCCGGCAAATGACGCAACAGGTTGTCGTGCTCCGAAACGGTTGCGTCTGCCCAGGCAGCCATTCCCCGGGAACTTAAACCCAGCGACAACCGCGTCCCGAAGGGAGCATGGCGCAACAGCGACGCTCCGAGAAAACCCGTAGCGCCACTGACCAAAACATGGGAAAAATCAGCCATGCTTAGCAGCACTAACGCGGACCCTGCAGCGTCAGGCGAATGGGTAAATGGTCGGAAACTCCACCGTAGTAGTTGGGGCCGCCATAGGTGCGGCTGGGCGTGGCGCCGTAGCGGTCTGAGACGAACATCATCCAATCCTGCCGGAAGGTTGCCGCATCGCGGACCCCCAGGCAGCGGCGGCATTCGGTGTCGGGCAAGAGTGCGGTGCTCACCACAAACTGATCAAGCATGTTCCAGTTGCCCTGGTAATTGTAGCTGCCTTCGCCGAGCGCATTGGCGGGGCCCATCAGGTTGATCAGGTCGCCGGCCGACGCGGTTGCGTCGTCAGTGGGCATCGCGGTGCGGGCGCCGAGAATTTCGGTCAGGCTTTGGTTGTCCGGCTCGTCGTTGAAGTCGCCCATGATGAGGATAAGCGGGTTGCTTTCGGCCGTTCGAAGGCTGTCCACCACCTTGCGCAGGGCCGTCGCTGCAATGCCGCGGTTGGCGCTGCTCTCCGCCTCACCGCCCCGCCGCGAAGGCCAATGGTTGACAAAAATGTGCAGCGGTTCGCGTTGGCCGCGAAGCCGACCGCTTATATACAAAACATCTCTGCTTTTATACGAAGTATCTAGAGGAAAGTTGAGCCTGATCCCGCGCACGGCGTTAATCTTGAACCCATTCTTCCCGGTTAAAACCAGCAATGCACAATCGATTCCGCGCACATCAGGGCTTTCTACATGCGCAACTTCGTAGGCAACAACTTGGCTCCGCGCGTTGCGCCGCTGCGGGTCAGCGGAATCCTTTTCCGCCACTTTCCGGCTGATGCGTTGGCCCAGCGCCTGCACCACCGCAGCGTTCTCCACCTCCGCCAGGCCGATCAACAGCGGGGGCTGACCTTCGCCGGCCGCCAGCAATACTTTGGTCAGGCCGTCCAATTTGGCTTCGTAACGCGCGTGGCTCCATTGCAGTTCTGATCCAGGCGTAAAGTCTTCATCTGACTTATTGGGATCGTCCAACGTGTCAAAAAGGTTCTCTACATTGTAGAACACCACGGTATTGGACACTTTTTTTTCCCCTTTCGCAGGGGCTTGCCCGCTGCGTTGAGCCAGCGCATTTGCCGGGGTCAGGCAGGCTGCAAACAGCAGAATAGCGAAGGCCGGGAAAATGTTGTTCACGTTCATACTTAAGAAGGCCTAAAATACGCCCTATTTTGGGCATCGTTGCCCGAAATGACCTTTGCCGCCCGACTCCGATTGTTGCTGGTCCTGTCCCTTTTTTTGGGTGGGGTGCTGGTCTTAGACAGCCTGGGCTTGTATGGGCGCCCGGTTTGCCCCTGGCTGCAGCTCACGGGCACCCATTGCCCTGCCTGCGGCGGTGAGCGGGCGCTGGCTCATCTGGCCCAAGGGCAGGTTTTGCCGGCGCTGCGCGACAATGCCCTGGTGGTCCTGGCCCTGCCAGCTATAGCGCTTTGGCTCTGGTGGGGTTATGCGCGCAAACCCTGGCCGGACAAACGAATTTGGTACGGGCTGCTGGGCCTGGCGCTGTTGTATGCCATTGCCCGAAATCTGCCGTTTTTAAGCGGCATTGCTCCGGTCTAGAACTTTTATAGATGGCTTTTTTGAAAAAAAACGCTCCGCGTTCATCCGAAAAGGCGGGCTCATTGGTCCATACAGGTATTCACCCTAACGGATACCCCTAAATACCTATAACGATGACCCAGAAAATGACCAAAAGCCCTGGCACCAAAATGCAGGTGGTTCGAATGGACCAGTTTGGCGAAGCCAGTGTTTTACAAAACCACCACGTCCCGATTCCCGAGCCGGCTGCCGGCCAGGTGTTGATTCGCGTAGCAGCCGCTGGCGTCAACTTTTCGGACATCCTGCGCCGCAGGAACACCTATTTTATGCCCACGGCCCTTCCTTTTGTTCCAGGGGCTGAGGCGGTAGGCGACATCGTGGCGCTGGGACCAGCGCTCCACGCTGCTGATGAAGTCCCGGAGCAGCGGCCAGGACCGGCGCTGCAGCCCGGCATGCGTGTGCTGGCTATTTTGCCCGGCGGAGGGGGCTATGCCGAGTATGCCCTTGCTCCGGCAGCCTATTGCATTCCATTGCCCGACGCCATTGGATCTGCCCAGGCAACCGCGCTGTTTGTGCAAGGTTGCACCGCGCAATTGTTGTTGCACCAGGTGGCTGCGCAAGCGTTAGGCGCGCTCGAGGGAAGGGCCCTTTTGCTGACCGCAGCCGCTGGTGGCGTAGGATCGCTGTTGGTTCAATTGGCCAGGCAGGCCGGAGCACGGGTTATTGCAGCGGTGGGATCTTCCGCTAAGTTGGAAGCGGTGGCCTCGCTTGGTGCGCACCATAGTGTATGTTATGCAGAGTCAGATTGGACCGAGCAGGTTCTTGCCGCCAACAACGGTCAACCCGTTGACCTCGTGTTGGATCCGGTGGGCGGGCGCATTTACCGCGAGTGTTTTCAATGCCTGAAGCCCGGAGGAACAGCCGTGGTGTACGGTTCCGCCAGTGGGGAACCGGGCTATGTGGATTCCGAGCATTTTGTCAACCAGGGGCAATCGCTGCTCTCGTTTAACCTGGCCCATTGGATTCAACATCGCCCTGCGGAATGGCAGGCAGCGCTTGGGGAGGTAATCGGCAAAGTGGCTCAAGGCATGCTGCAAGTGCCGGTGACCAACACTTTTGCGCTCTCGCAGGCAGCCGAAGCCCAGCGCCAGGTAGAGGCGCGCAGTACCATCGGAAAGGTGGTTTTGCTGCCCTGAAGCTTGCTTAACTTCTGCCCGCTTGTTCCTTGGCTGCCTTAGTGAATGCCGCCAAAATCACTTCCCTGAATACAGGCTGTTGGAGCAGCGGGGACGCGCGCTCCGCATTACCCCGGATTTTTCTCTTCAAAAAGAATGTCCGGGGTATTTTACCCTTTAGAAACAAAACCATGCAAACCCCACCTTCTTCGGAGCAGCCAGACGCCCTGCTTAAGGCTGCGCAAAAGGGCGACATTCGCGCCTTTCAGGAATTGTTTGCTCCCTTTCAGCCCAGCCTCAAGGCTTATCTCTATCGGCTCAGCGCGAACCGCAGTGATGCGGAAGACCTGACCCATGACGCGTTTATCCGGGCATTCGAGCGATTGCCGCAATTCAGAGGCGAGAGCTCGCTCAAGACTTGGGTGTTTCGCCTGGCCACCAACCTTGCCTGGAACATGCTAAAACGCAGAAAACGCTGGACGGTCGATGTCTCTGAACAAGCAAAGACTTTGGTGCGGAGCAATCCCGAGCTGGCCCGGCAAATTGAGGAAAGCGCCCGTCCGGAACCTGGATTGTCTGAATCCGGTCGCTATGACATTCGCGAACACGTAGCCACCTGCTTTACCTGCATGGCCAAGACACTGCCTCTGGAACACGAAGTAGTCCTGATGTTGAAGGACGTGTACAGTTTTTCCATAGCAGAAATTATGGTCATTCTGGACAAATCAGAAGGGACGGTCAAATACAGCCTTCAGAAAGCGCGCAAGGTCATGACCCAAATTTTTGATTCCCGCTGCGCGCTGATCAATAAAACCGGCATTTGCCACCAGTGTTCTGAGTTAAACGGCTGGTTGAACCCCAAACAGGTTCAACAGGAGGCAGCCGTTCGCGCAGCACTGTTGCCCGCAGCTGATTCAGCCTCCAGCCGGGAGCTTTTTGCCTTGCGCACGCGCTTGATCAGCGGCATAGACCCGCTGCGCAACGATGGCAGTGATTTGCAGGATTTACTGTTGCGCTGCAACCGCATGGCCATGGGCGAAGAACAGGTGCCCGGACAAAATTGAACATTTGTTCAAAGCCCCAGCAGCACTTCCACCGGATCTTTGCCGAATAACAGCTGCTCGGGATGCTCCAGTTGCTCTTTGACCCGAACCAGGAAGCTCACCGACTCTTTGCCGTCAATGATGCGGTGGTCGTAAGACAGGGCCAGGTACATCATGGGGCGTATCACAACCTGCCCGCAGATGGCCATCGGGCGATCCTCGATTTTGTGCATACCCAGGATGGCACTTTGCGGAGAATTGAGGATAGGCGTTGACATCAGCGATCCAAAAACCCCGCCGTTCGTGATGGTGAAGGTGCCGCCCTCCATTTCTTCCAGCGCCAGCTTGCCGTCGCGGGCGCGGATGGCCAGGTCTTTGATGCCGGCCTCAATTTCGTGCATATCCAATGATTCTGCATTGCGCAGCACGGGAACGACCAGGCCGCGCGGTGTGCTCACTGCGATGGATACATCGCAATAGTTATGGAAGTGAACTTCCTTCTCGTCGTAGTAGGCGTTCACTGCGGGAAACTCGGCGAGCGCATTGCAACAGGCCCGCGTAAAGAAACTCATGTAGCCCAGGTTAACCCCGAACTTTTTGGCAAACGTTTCTTTGTGTTTGGCCCGCATGTCATTGATCGGACCCATGTCCACCTCGTTGAAGGTGGTGAGCATGGCGGTCTGGTTTTTAACCCCGACCAGGCGCCGCGCAACCGTTTGGCGAAGGCGGCTGGTTTTTTCGCTGTGCGCCTCGCGGCTGTAAGCCTTGAGCGAGCGAACAGCTTCTGCGGCGGGCAATCCGGCTTGAACCGCCTTGATGACGTCTGCCCGTGTAATTCGACCGCCGGGACCGGAGCCGGTTATGCGCTCCGCCGACAGGCCTTTATCCGCCATGATGGCTGCGGCCAGCGGGCTGGCATGCGGTGCGGAAGCAGGGGCAGCTGATGCTGATGAAGCACCAGTGCCGGATTTGGCGGGCTGCCCATTTCCGGATGCCGCAGCTGGGGTAGTTTTTGCAGCCGTAGCCGCCGCTGCAGCCGCGGGCTGGGCCTCCGCTGGTTTTGCTTTAGCCGAATCGGTTGCGGGACCCGCGGCACCTTTTCCACCGGAAGATTCAGCAGAAGATTGAGGAGAAGAGGCTGGGGCCTCTGCATCGGTATCAATGCGCGCTACCAGGTCGCCGATTTTCAAATCCTGGCCTTCCTGGGCCACAAACGCGATCTTGCCGGCCTTTTCAGCGGGAAACTCCAAGGTGGCTTTGTCGGATTCGAACTCGCAGATAGACTGGTCTATGCGCACGTAATCGCCGTCAGCGACCAGCCATTGGCTGAGGGTGACTTCGTTGATGGATTCGCCGAT
>WGOA01000032.1 GCA_016124275.1 Bacteroidota bacterium | reverse complement strand
CTGCTCAAAGGACTGGCTGATCAGGGTGGCATTAGCGCTGGAGTTAAGCAGGATTTCACGAGCTACGTTATCGCGCGTTTCCTGAGGAAGCCCTTCAAGATAGGGCTGAATAAAATAGGCCCGGTAGCCGGACATTCTGCGTTCCACATCCAACTGTGCCTCGCCAGCCTCCAAATTGAACCGGACTTCAACAGCCATGTTATCGTAATGCGCTGCTAATCCAGGCTCCGGAATGCTGTCCAGGCGGTAACGCGCCTTTTGTCCTCCTTCTTCCAGCCTTAACTCGATAAACAACGCCTGAGAACTTGTCCACTCAAAAGGGATGAGCCCATAGCGAAATTCATAAGAAGAGGGAGCTAAAAACTTTTCATACTGAGGAAAGTAAAAAAAAGGTTCCTCTAAATAAGACCATGTAGCGAAATCGGGATCAAAAGGAAAGCGATCGCGTTCGGTACCTACGACTAATTCATGCGGGATGCCCGCCTGCAAGAATGTGTTTGCCATCAGACGCAACATGCCAAACTCATTGGCATGGCGGTTTCGAAGAATTAAGTGCGGCGATTCAAACGCTTCGCCATCCCCCTCCTGTAAAGCAATTTGATCCTTGATGTAGCGCTCCAGAATGGCAATCGGTGTGCCTTTCTCATCTGCTTTAGCACCCAGTTTCAAATCCTTAATCAGGGCTTTGATAGCCTTGTCATCATCCTTATTTGTGGCATAGATAGCCTCCAGATAGCGGAAAGCGGCCCTTCCCCAGTCAAAAAAAGGCTCATTGCCCGTTAGCAGATTTGACCCTAAAATGTACTCCACCCGCTGCAGATTTGGAGAGTAGCGGGCATAGCGTTCTGACAGAGCTGCCGGAAGGTTGTGATGCTCCACACGGACCCTCCGCTGATTGCCCAGCGAGGAATCCACCGCTTCGGAAAAGCCATTGTACGACTTGGTATTAAATACATAATGAGAAGGAGCCAAGATCTCAAAAACGGCCTCCCGCACCGGAACGTCGCGCTGAAAAACATCCCGGCCATAAAAAGTGGGCTCTTGTACCAACGTGTATGCATATTCCAACACAGAGCCGGGCACCAGTCCCTCTATGGCAAAAATTCGGAAAGCTCCTGCGTTCTCCAGATTGTCAAGTTCTTTTATAGTTGTTTCATCTAAATCAATAATTGCGCCATCAGGCGCTACGCTTCTGGCGCGAATCGTTTTTAGCTGGGCGCCGCGACCCATACCGATATAAACCTTGTTGTATTCCTCAATAGCTGCGGCCGTGTTCACCTTGATCCGATTGTGCTCAGAATATTCGACCACCAGCGTTCCGGACTGTTCAAAGCGGAACAAATACTGGCGAAAATCCAACAGGTACACCGCTGGCGCTGCAGCCTCTGCAGAGTCCAGCACAACGGGCTCTGGCTGCTCCTGCCAAGTTATGCCCTCCGGAAAAACGACTGTCTGCGCAAAACTCTGCAGGCACGAAAAGCTAAACATATAAATTAGTATGCCTGTGACAGCAAATGGGTACCTCCGGTTTCTGGGATTCTTGCTCATAAACATTAATAAATATAGTATTTTATTCAGCGTTCTTGCCGCATCACTTATTGCGCTATTCTGATTCAAGTGGTATCTTCTCCAGGACAACTAAATCCTGGTAGGCTTTAGTCAATCCATTGACCATGAGGTTCCATTGCTCAAAATCTGCTTTGGGCAACACCAGCTTATCGACGTGAATGGAACGATCCATGTAAAGCGTCTGCTCTTGTTGCCGGTAGGTGACCGAAAAGCCAAAATCCGGAAAGTCTTCCCCGGCATTTTCAGGCTTGTGCGCCACGCGATAGCCCTCAGGCACGGCGAGCGAAACGCTGTGCAAATGCTCCATCCGATACTCCATTTCTACGTCGCGTTTGCGTTTCTTAAGGTCAATTGCGCTGTTGTTGTAGCGGCGATCCAGGTGCATATTCAGGTAAATCTCCCCACCTGCTGCACGCGCGTAATCAGGAATGGCTAAGTCAAATGAAAATTCCAGGGGTTCTTCCCGATTATCCGCACCGCTTATCGAATACCGGGGAACTGAAAATTTGTTGTTGCCCAACTGCAGCGCCCCGCTTAAAAAACGAGCCATCCCTTCCGGACGCACGGACTTTAGCTCCTCCCGCAAGGAGAAAGCGGGATACCCGCGAAAACGCGCTAAGCCCGTTCCGCTTACTTGCGTACCGGAAAGCACTAGTGCCGCACTTTCTTCTATGGTATTCCGAGCGGCGGGCATTTCAGGCACGTCCACCAGTTTGAAGGCATCCCCCTGCCCAATCATGGCTTGTTTGCCCTGGATAAAACTGGACGGATACCCAAAAGCAAGCCGATTGTCTGTGGCATCCAGAAAAAGAAGCTCGCCATCTAACAAAAGTGTAGCGATCATATGATTATCAACCAAGGGCGTTGGCACCTGGTCATATCGGTAAGGGATGTCGCGCGTTCCCACCCAGGTCAGTTGGGCGGGTAAACCTGCGTGATTAAGCAATGCCGTAAGCAAATTGGCCATGTCCTTGCAATCGCCAAACTTTCGCTGGCAGACAAGCGGTGCTTCTCTGGGCACAAAGCCCCCAAGACCGTCCTCAAATGCAACATACCGGATGTTATCCTGGACCCACGCAAAAATTCTGCGCGCCTTTTCGCGATCAGAACCAGCTCCATCAACGAGTGTAGCCGTAAGTTTTTGAAGCGATTCATCGTCTGCACCTGCGAGAGGAGAAGTCAATTCCCGGTACCAACGGTACAAACCAGCCGCATCATCCAGGAGTGGTTTTTTGCCGATTCGGTCCAGATAGACGACCACATGGGGTTCATCGTTGAGCAGGCTGGGCGAATTCTCTTCAAACAGCATGGCTGGCTGTTGAGAAGCTGTCCAACGGTAGGTTTGCTTGTTTCCCTGCCGCTGCACATCCAATCGGACTCCACTGGTATCCCGGCCCAACAATACATAACGAAGGCTCAACCCGGTATCGACCGTAACCGTATAACTGGCATCTACTACCGGGAGGTAGCTTCTAAAATGGAATGCCCCAAGAAAGCGCGGTTCCAAAATCCTTTCGCGGTAGCGCAGATCGGCCATAGCCCCTTCTTGAACGCTTGGAAACACAAAACTTTTCTCGCGCCGATCGTCATAAAAGACACCTCCGCTGATGGTGTTCGCATCGCGAATATCCAGCACGGGAACTCTTCGGAAGCGCTCTTTATTGGGCACTTGCGTGCTGGCATCAATAGTCAGAATTTCAGAAAAACTGCTGTACGAAATGGCGCGCTCGGCCAATCCGCTGGCCGTGTTGTTGAGAAAGAGCAATCGGCTGTCGTGATCCAAATGAATGGCCAATTGACCCGATTCCCATCCGATGTTCAAGTTTTCCCGCATGTGGAGATACAGGGCATTTTCATCCGGATACTGCTGCTTCCAATGAGCCAGAGCGGCAGTAGATTGCGCGCACAAAACACTAAATGAACCATAAAAAATAAATAAAAGACAAAAAACCTTTATCCCCAACATGCGCTGGCTTGCTATTCGCATTTTATAGAGCTTCAATCCGGTAGGTTTACAAGTGTTCAAGGAATGAAAATATACACTGTTTACAGCATTTACGCCAACAACGTTAAGCGCGTCTAAGAATCTCTCTGTCCTGCCCCATCCCAGGGAAACCGCTAATAATCGACGCTGTCCACCAGAAAAAAACCATCCTCGCCCTGTTGCTGGTAGAGCGGCATCAGAAGCATGCCATCCTGTGGAGCGAGCACCGGTCCGCGATGATCATGGGCCAGGAGATCGCCGCTGCGAACGGGGTGAAAATTGCCAAATCCCGGCAGCATAGCAAAGCCGTCACCCGGTTGAACAGCATGCCGGTAGCGGGTTTGCACGGCTTTGGGCAGGCCCTCCGCAGCATCAATCATGCGGTTTATGTGCGTGCGGTAATCCGGGACGTCTTTAGGATGCAGGCAGCCCAAACCAGTTAAAAGCGTCCAAATTCCTGCGGTGTGCACTTCCAATGCCTCTGTGGAGCCGATTTGTCCCCCTTCGAAAACAATACCGGTTAACCCCATGCGGTAAAGCAGGTTCATCAGCGTGGCCTGGAGTTGTGTCTCAAGCCCGAAAATTAACGGCAAATGCATGCGCGCAGCAATCTCCCGGTTGGCTTCGGTGTCGCGAATGACACTGAAACCGCCGCCGCTGGCAGAGGTGGCGTGCAGATCAACAAAAATGCGCTGGGTGGGCGTGCCGGTTTGCACCAGGCGTTCAATGATTCGGTACAGCTCCAGCGCTTCGCGAGCTTCGCCGGTAACTGCCTTAGGGCGCTCGTTCCCGTCCTGGCCGTGTTCCGATTCCAGCAGTTGCCAGGCGCGCAAACTCTCCAGGTCAAACAAACGGTTCAGGTCGCGCTCCAGATAGCGTTTGCCTTGTGCAAGCGCAGGCGGGTTTCCAGCAAGCCCCACCACGCTGCCGCGGAATGAGGGCCGATGCTTTTTAAGATGGGCAAAGACCCGTTGCAAGGCCTTTACGCCGGAAATTTCATTGCCGTGAATACCCCCAAAAAACAACAGCTGATTGCCTTCGCGATTTTGCGTATAGGCGCCAATTAACCGCTCGGTCTCCAGACCTGGACTCATTCGGGTTTGCATGAATAGCGGAAATTCAGCGAGGCTGCTTTCGGACATGGTGTGTGATCATAGAGGCGGTCAGGTGCATGAAATCGGCTTGGGTGATAATGCCTACCAGCTTTCTGTTTTTAACAACAGGAAGGCATCCAATCCGGTGATTGCGCATCAGCTCCATAACTTCTAATATGGATTGTTCCGGTGCAACGGTGATCAGGTCCGTTATCATCAGATCCCGCACAATGGACGGCTTGCGCTCCTGATTTTCCAGATGAATGCGGCTGAAATGCCGCAAAAGGATGCGCGAAGTAATCAGCCCTTCGAGCTGGCCTTTGTCATCTTCAACGGGCAAATAGCGGATGTGGTTCCAATCCAGCAACTCCGCGGTAAGTTCCAGCGGATCATCGGCCTGGACGGCATACAAATCGGTCACCATGATTTCCTCAACCAACAGTGTTTGGGGTTCCAGGTCGCGCGCATCATCCTGATTGGCAAGGGGCCAGGTATGTGCAGGAGTTTCGTCCATTTGATGTTGGATTAAGGATGAGGTAATGGTGCGGAGCACATTTTCCTGGTTCAGACCCTGCGCGGAAAGTGCCATGTAGCTGTTGAGCATCCATTGCGCTCCGGTGCGTTCGCTGCCCACACGCTCCTCAATCAGCCCGAGGTAGCGGTCGATATCCCCGCTGTCAATGGCCATTCGGTTTAGCCCTATACGGGCAAGCGGCAGCAGCTCCTTGCGGACCAGCCCTGAAACACCGATTTGCTTGGCTCCGATCCAGTTGAATTTTGACGTGATGCCGGTGCGGGCAGCAGCCAGAAAATTATGACCCACTTCTTCAAACGAAATGAGCTTGGACGGATCGCCGATTTCCTGTTGTATTCCTTTCATCAAACCGAGCCAAAAGGCGGCACTGGCCATTTCATCGACAATGGTGGGGCCTGAGGGAAGGATTCGGTTTTCTATGCGCAGGTGAGGCTGACCATTCGGGCTGATGCCATAACAAGGCCTGTTCCAGCGGTAAACCGTGCCATTGTGGATGTTTAGCGCGCGGAGACGCGGCGTAATGCCGGCAGCCATTTGCTCAAAAACATCTTCTTCCAGATCGGCGCTGAGCAAAACCCTGAAACGCGTGATGTCTTCGCGGTAGAGTTCCAAAATGCTTTGCCGCACCCAACGGCTGCCAAACATGACACGCGGACTTTGATGGCGCAGGTATTCGCTGGTGGTTCGGGTATCGACAGACTGTTGAAAGAGCGCAACACGCGTTTCGTACCAAAGGCGTTTGCCGAACAACAGAGGCGAAAAAGCCGAGATGGCCAACACCGGTGCGGTGATCAATTGGGCAATGTTGTACAACTCGGCAAACTCGGAGGGGTGCACCTGCAAGTGAACCTGAAAACCGGTATTGCATCCCTCCAACAGCGGCGAATCGTGCTTGATGCGCAGTTCATCGACGCCGCGAATGTTCAGTTGCAAGTCATCGTCCCGAAGGGCGTTAAGGGCATCCATCAGCGCCCGGTAGCGATCCAGGGGCGTGAGGTTGTCCATGGCCACATCAAACTTGCGGATGGTCGGCAAGATGCCTGCCATTACAGGCTCAGCACCCATTGCGGCTGCTTGTTCCCGCACCACAGCATACAACTCACGGATTTGCGCTTCTAAATTGCTCAAACAAGCACCCCTAAATTCCAGTGGGTCCAGGTTGAATTCAAGGTTGAATCGGGCCACTTCGCTGGTGAGCAAAGGGTGGTTGGCGCGCGCCAGGAGTTCCAGGTTAATGGGCGCTGGCTTGCCGTGGCGGTTGACCAGACAGAGTTCCTGCTCCGCTCCAATCCGGACCGTGTCCTTTTCGAACCAATCCTCCGCCAACATGCGCTCCAGCGCCTTCATATCCCGGAGCAAGTGCTGGACGAAATACTGGGTATCCCGCTTATCTGTAGCCAGGCGTACGTTTAATTCCCCCATAACGGCAAACGGATGACACACAAAAGCCGTGCATTACCCCAGTGCCCTAAGATACGGGTTGGCAGCCTGGTGGCGAACAGAAAAACGGCATCGGCAACTTATGCCCTTTGAATTAGGGAAAAATCCCTAATCCTCGTAGATCAACTCTACTCGCTCGCTGCGGGGTTGAGCCTGGCAGCAAAGCACATACCCTTCCGCTTTTTCAGCGGCACTGAGCACGTCGCTGTCTTCCATATAAACTTCGCCGCTTTGCAGTTTTGCCATGCAGGAGGTACAGGCGGCAGCCATACAGGAGTACGGTGGATCAAGGCCCGCGTCTAAAGCGGCTTCCAGGATGGTTTCCTTGGCGGAAACTTGCAATTCGTGCGTCTGGCCGTCCAGGTGCAGGATAACCGTTGCGGTTCCTGTAAACGCAGCGTTCTTCTCAGGAGAGGACAAGATCATGGGATTTATCGGTGTAAGAGAGCGGGAAAAAGGAGGCTGGCGCTCCGGTGGCAAGGATGGTATTCACAGCGCTAGCAGAAAAGATCATTAGAAAAGCCCGAGTTCCAAACGAGCCACCTCGGACATGCGATCTTTGGTCCAGGGAGGGTCAAAAGTCAATTCTACATTGGCTTCGCGTACCCCCTCTACCGACTCTGCTTTTTGTTTCACTTCAAACGGCAAGGAGCCTGCAACCGGACACAGCGGCGAAGTTAAGGTCATCGTAATTTCTACACTACCCTCCTCCGTCACCCCCACATCGTAAACCAGACCGAGTTCGTAGATGTCCACAGGAATTTCAGGGTCGTAAACCGTGTGCAAGGCATCCACAACCTTTTGTTGTAGGGCAGCTCGTTCTGCTTCCGTCATGATGCCTGCTTTGGGGACTGATTGGCCGGTTCAACCGAAGAATCGGGAAGTGCTGCATCTGACGAAGCGGTTTCCAGTCCGTCAAGACCGGCTATTCCCTTGATCCGAAGGATCATGGAAGCAAGGCCATTGGCTCGTTGCGAACTCAGGTGGGACCGCAATTCAATGGCGTCCAAAAAGCCCAATTTAGCTCGCTGAATCGCTGCAGCCGGCTGACCGGACAACACGCGGAGCAGCAGGGCAATGATGCCGCGGGTGATAGCGGTATTGGAGTCTGCCTGAAACCACACTCTGTCCTCTTTCCGTCGGCCTATCAGCCAGACCTTGCTCTGGCAACCGGGCACCAGATACTCGTCGCGCTGCAAAGCCAAAGGAAGCTCAGGAAGCTTTTTGCCTACATCGATCAGGTAGGCATAGCGATCCATAGGGTCCTCAAAAATAGAAAACTCTTCTATGATTTCCGCTTCGCGAAGCGCAATATCGCCGGATGCCTCCTTCATGCGCGCAGCACCGCTAATGCCCGGTTTAGGGCGTGCAAAAATTGATCGACTTCTGCAAAGGTGTTGTAAGGCAAAAAAGACGCCCGACAAGTGCCTTCAATGCCGTACTGGCGCATCAGGGGTTGGCAACAGTGATGGCCGGTGCGCACGGCAATTCCCTGTTGGTCTAACAGAACACCGATGTCAAAGGCGTGCACTCCTTCCACGGTAA
Source organism: Bacteroidota bacterium (assembly GCA_016124275.1). Lineage (GTDB taxonomy): Bacteria > Bacteroidota > Bacteroidia > Chitinophagales > BACL12 > WGOA01. The sequence goes on along the minus strand of WGOA01000032.1, from coordinate 11,602 downwards.
ACGACACCAGACTGCTGCGCCCCTGGCGCGGACCGTATAAGGTTAAGCCCTCCACCTGGTCCAAACCGGTCAGGGTGCGCTCCAGCAGCGCCTGTTCATGGCGGGCCAGCGCTTCGCGGTCTTGTGCGGTGACAAAGTTGAGGGCTGCCCCAAGTCCAATTCCACCGGCAATATTGGGCGTGCCTGCCTCAAACTTGTAAGGCAACTGATTGTACGTGCTGCCTTCAAAACGGACTTCCCGGATCATTTCGCCACCGCCCTGGTACGGAGGAAGGACTTCCATGCGCTCGCGACGACCGTACAAAATGCCAATCCCGGTGGGGCCATAAACCTTGTGGCCGGAGAAAACGAGGTAATCCGCCCCCAGCGTTTCCACATCAATGGTTTCGTGCACGATGGCTTGAGCGGCGTCAATAAGCACTTGCGCCCCGACGGCCTGCGCCTCTTGCACAATGCGCTCCACAGGGTTGATGCTGCCCAGGGCATTGGAAATCCAAACCATGGCGACCACTTTGGTCCGCGGTGTGAGCAATTTGCGAAAAGCCTCCAGGTCCAATTCGCCTTGCCCGGTCAGGGGAGCAACGCGCAGCACGGCCCCGCTGGCCTGGCAGGCCATTTGCCAGGGCACGATGTTGGCGTGGTGCTCCATGGCGCTAATGAGCACTTCATCGCCAGGCTGAAGCCAGCTCTTGGCCAACCCACTGGCCACAAGGTTGATGCCCTGCGTGGTGCCGCTGGTAAAGTTGATCAACGCCGGATCAGCGCAACCGATGAACGCAGCCACGGTCTTGCGGGCTCCTTCGTAGGCGTCCGTAGCCCGGGCGGCCAGTTGATGAGCCCCGCGATGGATATTGCTGTTGCTGTGCGTGTAGTAATCAACCAGTGCGGCAATTACGCTATCCGGCTTTTGGGAAGTGGCCGCATTGTCTAAATAAATCAGGGGTTTGCCTCCAGCCAATACTGTTTCCAGAATGGGAAACGCAGACCGGAACACTGCAGGAGCAGTGGTTTGGCCAGGCTGAGACAGAACAGAAGAGGACATGGTTAAGACGTTTGGGCATCTGCGCCAGGCAAAACCTGGCGGATGCGTTCAAAAAGCCGTTGGCTTACGTACTCCCTAAAAGCATCTTCGGGCAATTCCGTGGCTACCTCTGCAGCAAAAGCCTGCAACAAGAGCGTCTTGGCAGTTTCTTCCAGAATACCCCGGGCTTGCAGGTAAAAGACGGATTCGGGGTTCAGTTGGCCGGAGGTAGCTCCGTGGCTGCATTTGACGTCATCCGCAAAGATTTCCAGTTGGGGTTTGGTGTTGATGGTTGCTTCTGCGGAGAGCAACAGGTTTTTGTTGCTTTGGTAAGCATTGGTTTTTTGCGCGTTGGGCCGCACAAAAATCTTGCCGTTGAACACAGCGTTGCCTTGGTCCGTGGCGATGCCTTTGTAGAGCTGATTGCTCTGGCAGTGCGGAACGGCGTGATCGATGAGCAGATGGTTATCAACGACATCCTGGCCTGCGGCAAGGTAAAAACCGTTGAGGTGGCATTCGGCGTTTTCGCCAGCAAATCGGACGCGCAAATCGTTGCGGATCAAATCGCCTTGCAGGCAGAATGTTCGCGCGGTAAACCGACTGTCGCGGTCTTGCCGCACACTGATGTGGTGAATGCAATCAGCCGCCCTTCCCCCGTCCTGAACGGTGTCCAGAACCACCGACGCGTTGCGCTCGACAAAGGTCTCCACCACGGAAAACATTCGCGAAGCCTGATCCTCTGCCTTTAGGGAATGGTGCAACACCCGCACAGAACTGCCTTGCTCTGCGACCAGCAAATGCCGGGGGAAAAGCACTTCGTCGGCCTGCAGGTTCTCAGCGATGTCCAGGATGAGGATGGGGTGCGGCACCGCGACGCCTGGCTGGACGTGAATCCACGCACCGTCCTGGTGAAGGGCGGTGTTGAGCTGGGCAAAAGCGGACCAGTCCGGCGCTGCCAGCGCATCAAACCAGGTGGCTACCGTGTCGGGTTGTTCCACCATGGCCTGGGCCAGCGACCCGATGCTGAAGGCGCCCTGATCAAGGATTTGGGAGGCTTGACGGTCAAACATTCCGTTGACAAAGACCAGGCGGTTGGCGTCAAAGTCGGGCAACCATTTGCTCCAAGTGGAAGACTGGGTTGTGGACTTGGATGGCCGCGCGGATTCTGCAGGTGCTGTTGAAGCTCCGGATGCTGCGGGTGCTGCGGGTGAAAATACACGCAGCGCCCGGCGGGTAAGCCGGCTGACCGGGGTGTACTTCCATTCTTCGTGGCGGCGGTCCGGAAAACCCTGGCGTTCAAAGGCTGCCAGGGCCAGGTCTCTGCGCTCCTGAAAGAAGGGCAGCGCAACGGGTGCTACAGACTGGCGCTGGGCCAACTGCTGAAGCATTTGCTCGCGGTAAGAAGGCGCGCGCTGATCTTCCTGACTTTGCCCATCCAAAGCAGGGCTCTTGGCAGGAACGGGATCGGCGATTGGGGGCGAAGGAGTGCTGCTCATGGCTGTTGGGTGGGGTCAGGCGATGGCGGAATATTCTTCGCGAATCCAGTCGTAGCCGCGGACTTCCAATTCCTGGGCTAGCTCTTTGGGACCGGTTTTTACAATGCGCCCGTCGTAAAGGACGTGTACAAAATCAGGGACGATGTAGTCCAAAAGGCGCTGATAATGGGTAATGACTAAAAATGCGTTCTGCCCGTTTCGCAAGGCATTCACCCCACCGGCCACAATCCGCAGCGCGTCAATGTCCAATCCGGAATCCGTTTCATCCAGAATGGCCAGTTTGGGTTGAAGCATGGCCATTTGAAAGATTTCGTTGCGCTTTTTTTCGCCTCCGGAAAAGCCCTCATTTAAACTGCGGCTCAGAAAAGACGGGTCCATTTCAAGCGCCGCCATTTCTTTTTTGGCTTCGATCAGAAACTGCCGGGCATCCAAGGGGTCCTGTCCCTGGTGCTTGCGCCTTTCGTTTAACGCTGCCTTTAGGAAGTTTGCCACACTGACCCCGGGAATTTCAACCGGGTACTGGAAAGCGAGAAAAAGGCCTTCCCTGGCGCGTTCGTCAGGGTCCATATCCAACAGATCTTTGTCCAAAAATCGGACGGATCCTGACTGAACTTCATACCCATCGCGACCGGCAAGGGTGGAAGCCAGGGTGCTTTTGCCCGACCCGTTTGGTCCCATGATGGCATGTACTTCTCCAGGACGGATGTCCAAATTGAGGTCTTTTAAAATGGCCTTATCGTCAATGGAGACCGCCAGGTTTTGAATGGAAAGCATGGGATTTTTGGATTGGACGGACCGATTCACCGAGTTCTGTTATTCAAGTAATTCTTTAACCTACACTACCTTCGAGACTGATTTCCAGCAACTTCTGGGCCTCTGCTGCAAACTCCATAGGAAGTTGTTTAAAGATCTCCTTGCAGTAGCCGTTTACGATTAACTGGACAGCGGCCTCATCGTCCAGGCCTCGTTGGTTGCAGTAGAACAGCATGTCCTCGCCGATTTTGGACGTGGTGGCTTCGTGCTCCACCTGGGCTGTGTTGTTGCTCACTTCCAGGTAGGGAAAGGTGTGCGCCCCGCATTTGTCGTCAATCAGCAAAGAATCACATTGAGAGTAGTTGTAAGCGTTTTCTGCGGTCTTGTTAATCTTAACCAAACCGCGGTAGGAGTTTTGGCTGCGCCCGGCGGAAATTCCCTTCGACACAATGCGACTCCGGGTATTCTTGCCGATGTGGATCATTTTTGTGCCGGTATCTGCCTGCTGGTGGTGGTTGGTCATGGCCACCGAATAGAATTCACCGACGCTTTCATCGCCTTTTAGAATGCAGGAAGGGTACTTCCAGGTAATGGCCGAGCCGGTCTCTACCTGTGTCCAACTGATTTTGGACTTGTAACCGCGGCAAATGCCGCGCTTGGTCACAAAATTGTACACGCCCCCTTTGCCTTCTGCATCGCCGGGATACCAGTTTTGGACGGTGCTGTACTTGATTTCTGCGCGGTCCAAAGCCACCAGTTCCACAACAGCAGCATGCAATTGGTGCTCATCCCGCTGCGGAGCCGTGCACCCTTCCAGATAACTGACGTAACTGTCGTCTTCAGCGATGATCAACGTGCGTTCAAACTGACCGGAACCCGCTGCGTTGATGCGGAAGTAGGTGGACAGTTCAACAGGGCAGCGCACGCCTTTGGGGATGTAAACAAACGATCCATCCGAAAAAACAGCGGAGTTCAGGGCAGCATAGAAATTGTCGCGCGCGGGCACGACAGTGCCCAGGTAGCGCTGCACCAGGTCTGGGTACTCGCGGATGGCTTCTGAAATCGGGCAAAAAATGACCCCAATTTCCTGCAATTGCTTGCGAAAGGTGGTCAAAACAGAGGTAGAGTCCATGACAAAGTCAACGGCAACGCCTGCGAGCACTTTTTGCTCTTCCATGGGTATGCCCAACCGCTCGTAGGTGCGCAAGAGCTCCGGGTCAACTTCATCAAGACTGTTGAGCGCGGGTTTCTTGCGCGGGGCAGCGTAATAGCTGATGTCCTGAAAGTCAATGGCAGGATAATGGACATTTTGCCAGCGCGGTTCTTCCATCTGCAACCAGGCGCGAAAGGCTTTCAACCGCCAGGCCAGCATCCATTCGGGTTCTTCCTTTTTGGCCGAAATGAAGCGAACGGTGTCTTCGCTGAGGCCTTTGGGCGCAATTTCCTGGTCAATGTCGGTGACAAAGCCGTAGGCATATTCGCTGGCAGTGTGCGCTCTGATTAGTTTATCCGATTCGCTCATGGTATTGGTAAAGGCGTTGGTCGCTTGGGCAAAGCTAGCTCCTTATCCTTATTTAGACAATTTCTAAGTAAGCCTTTCTACCATAATTTAGGTAGAAGCACGCTCCCCTGCATGGGGGATAAACAAGGAGGAAAGCAACCTGTTCAGGGGATATCCCGCTTAGCGCCGGGCAATTTTCCGAACTTCGCCCCCGATGAAGCAGAACTGCCCATTATTGATGCTTCCAGCGGTCCTTCAACCTGGACCGTTGAGGTGCTGCTTGCCGTACCTTGCTCTGGTTTACCTGCTTTTCGCGGCGTTCTCCCCGGCTTTTTCTCAAACCACCGTGCAAGGGGTGGTCCGCGATACCAAAGGAAATACCCTACCAGGGGCGAACGTTTTTCTGCAGGACACCTATGATGGCACAACAAGTGCTGACGACGGCAGTTTCTCCTTTGAAACCGAGGAAACAGGGCGCTTTTTGCTGGTGGTTAGTTTCATTGGATACAAAACCTTTTCAGACAGTGTTGTCTTGAACGGCGGAATCGTGTTGGTAGAACCCGCCCTGAAAGAGGCGTTCAATGAGCTCACCGCAGTGGTCATCAGTGCCGGAGCGTTCGAGGCTTCCGACGAGGGCAAAGCAGTGGTGTTCAAACCGTTGGACATTGTTACCACTGCCGGAGCGACCGGCGACATTTTTGGCGCGTTAGGCACTTTGCCAGGGGCGCAACAAGTGGGCAACGAAGAAGGCTTGTTTGTTCGGGGGGGAGCTGGATATGAAACCAAGACTATTATTGACGGCCTGACCGTTCAGAATCCTTTTTTCAGCCAGGTTCCCGACGTGCCGTCGCGGGGGCGCTTCTCCCCTTTCCTCTTTAAAGGCACCGTTTTCTCTACCGGCGGCTACTCCGCCCAATACGGGCAAGCGCTTTCTTCCGCCGTGGTATTGAACACCAACGACATGCCTCAAACGGGGGGCTCAGGCCTTAGCTTATCCCCCATCTTTGGCGGTTTGTTTACGCAACAGGTATGGAACAAAACCGCGGTAACATTAGGTGGGCAATATACTAATACTTATTTATTTAATGCTTTGGTTCCGCAAGAAATTACCTGGACCAAGGACTTTCAGGGGCTCGGAGGCAATTTAGGCGTGATCCACAAAACCTCTGAAACCGGCCTTCTCAAGCTGTATGCCACCTATAATGATGCATCGCTGGGTATTCTTTATCCTTCGCCGATTGACAGCATTCCCGGCGTGGACTTTGCCCTGGACAACCGCAATGTCTACGCTAATGCCTCTTACAAAGAAATTTTGGGCGAAAGTTGGACCATACTCGTCTCAGCTGCCGGCAGTTACAACAACGATGTTGTCCTCGTGCAGGGCACCGACAACAGCCGGAACGACGAGGGTGTACAGGGGCGCGTAGCACTGACCAATCAGCTCAGCGAAAAAGTACAAGCGCGGGCCGGAGCTGAATACAATTACCAGGCTTTTGAAAACAATTTTCAGTTGTTTGGGCTGGATCAGTCCTTTGACACTGAAGTAGTGGAACATAACGGGGCGCTCTTTGCAGAATCTGAGTTCTACATTACCAGCGACCTGGCCGGCCGCGCGGGTGTGCGGGGCGAATACTCAGCGGCCCTGGATGAATACAACTGGGCTCCGCGCCTCTCGCTGGCTTACAAAACCGGGGAACAAAGCCAGATTTCGTTGGCCTACGGGCAGTTTTACCAAACACCCAGAGCACAGTTTTTAGGATTTGGGGCAGAATCGCTGACTTACGAGCGAGCTGACCACTACATCGCCAACTGGCAGTACATGACCAAAGACCGAACGTTCAGGCTGGAAGGCTATTACAAGCGCTACGACAATCTGGTTACCCAGAATTTGCTTGACTCCAGCACTGCAGCATTGACCTATGCCAGCGATGGCGATGGCTATGCAGGAGGAGCAGAACTGTTTTACCGCGACAAAAAGAGCATCAACAACGGCGATTTCTGGATTTCCTATTCGTGGATCAATACCCGGCGAAAATTTTTGGATTACCCGGAAAAAGTCCGTCCCGACTTTGCTTCAGAACACGTGATGAGCCTGGTGTACAAACACTACATCCCCGATCTCCGCTCGCAGATTGGCGCTACCTATACGTTTCAATCCGGTCGGCCCTTCCACGATCCGGCCGACCCAGGCTTTATGCAGGGACGTACACCGGAATTTCACAACCTCTCTGTGAACTGGAGTTACCTCACCAATATACGCGGGCATTTCACCGTGATCTTTCTCTCGGTAACCAATCTACCTGGTGTGGATAATATTTTTGGGTACCGCTACTTTGATCCCGGTGGCTTTCCTCTGGCAAACTACGCGTACAACCTGACCCCCGCCGAATACGTGGAAGTGGCGCAACGACCGCCAGCCATTCGATCGTACTTCATCGGAATGTTTATATCTTTCCAACACAACCGCACGCCGAAAGACCTTCGGGCGCCTTCCGATGCTGCCGAGCAAAATTCGGCACCGTAATTGCTTTAACAAGCTGTCTTTGACCTTCAAGATTGATCCACTTTTCAGAATCTTTCCATACTACCCCTATGAAATCAATGCTCCTCCTGGTTTTTTGCGCCGTTAACCTGGCTGGTCTCCAAGCCCAAACAGCAGCCGAAAAGTTTACGGCTGCCATGGAAAGAATGCTGCTTAAAGTTGACGAAGCAGAAACCGCAGAACAGTGGCAGGCAGCCGCAAATGCTTTTGAACGGGTGGGTAATGCGGAAACCCAGCAGTGGTTGCCGTGGTATTACAGTGCCTATTCCAACATCATGCTGGCCTTTATGCAAGAGGATTTAACCGCTATTGATCCGCTGTTGGATAAAGCGGATAAGCAAATTGCCCGTGCAGAAACGATCGAGCCGGATAATGCTGAGTTGTTTGTGCTCAAGAGCATGGCTGCCTCTGCCCGCATCCGTGTTGATTTCAACCGAGGCATGCAGTACGGACCTGCTTCCAGCGGCTATGCAACCCGTGCCACCACCTTGCAGGAAGAAAATCCGCGGGGTTGGCTGCAACTTGGGCAAAACCTGTTGTTCACTCCAGAACAATTCGGCGGCGGACCTGCCCGCGGATGTCCGCTGTTGCAAAAATCGCAGACGCGTTTTGCCACTTTTAAGCCGGAATCAACCATCCATCCAAATTGGGGGGCTGAGTACCTGGACGGAATAATAAAAGAAAATTGCGCCGGCTACACCAAGTAGGGATTCTGTAAATGTCCTTTCCCTGCCTTAATCCAAATTTTTAACCTCCTTCTCAACCTGAGCAAGCTCCAACGCCAAAACCTGCATTAACCATGGCTGTGGGTCTTCTGGGAAGTGCCCAAAAATGGTGTGTTGCGACGCTGCTCCCGAGTTTCTCGCTACCTTTATTCTGGTCTACCTTCGCTCCATGCGGAACTTTTTTTTGTGGCTGTTCCTGGCCGCCAGCACTGGATTATTCGCCCAACAAGTTCAGCTTTCCGGCGCTGTTTTGGATACGGACCAACAACCTTTGGTGGGTGCCAGTGTGGTTGTAGCCGAGGGAATTGGCACCATCACTGATCTCGACGGCCAGTTTAGCCTTCAGGCCGATCCGGGGGTTTATGTCTTGCAAGTCAGCTATCTGGGGTACCAAAGCTATACAGATACCATTCTCCTGGCCGAAACCGGGCTCATACTCCCTCCTATTTTGTTGCAAGCCAAAGTCCGCGAATTGGGCATGATGGTCGTTTCCGGGAGTTTGTACGAGAAAGCCATTGAACGGGAGGTTGTTTCGGTTGACATCATTGGCTCAGGACTTATCGAGCGCACCAACGCGCGAAGTCTGGATGAGGCCGTTACCAAGTTGCCAGGGGTATATATGGCCGATGGTCAAGCCAATATGCGAGGCGGAACGGGATACAGTTTTGGGGCAGGAAGCAGGGTAATGATGGTCATCGACGGGCAGCCCTTGCTCACAGCCGACCGCGGAGACATCAAATGGACCATGATGCCACTTGAGATTACCGACCAGGTTGAAGTAATCAAGGGTCCCGCCTCCGTGCTCTACGGCTCTGGCGCACTCAATGGCGTAGTGCATGTCCGCACCATTTGGCCGGGCGAGGTGCCTGAAACCAATGTTTTGCTCTACCAAGGTGTTTACAGCGATCCCAAAAGAGAGATCGTTCAATGGTGGGACCACAACCCTGTTTTTGCGGGCGGCCGATTCAGCCATAGCCGTAAGATAGGCCACATTGACCTGGTAGTCGGGGGCAGCCTGGCCACCGACCAAAGCTATCTCTTGGAGGAGAAGCGCAACCATGCCCGGTTCAACATCAAGACCAGGTATCGACCTCCTTCGCTGGATGGAAGGCTGAGCATGGGCATCAATGCCAATTCGACCTACTACAATGAAGGGCTGTTTTTGCTTTGGGCCGACAACAACGAAGGGGCGTACAAGGCGCTGCCCAATTCCTCTGATGTTAACAATTACCTCTGGAATTACATTGATCCTTGGATTACCTACTTTGATAAAAGGGGCAACCGCCACAGCGGTAAATTCCGCTACAATTACAACGGCAATTTCTACAGCGCGTCCAACCGCGCCCACATTCAGCTGTTGACCGGCGAGTACCAATTCCAACGGGAATTCAAGCGGGGTTATACCCTGACGGCAGGCGTTAACGATTTGCAGGCATTCATTAACGACAATGATCTGGCCGATCACACCGCTAATTTGCTGGCTTTGTTCAGCCAGGTCGATAAAACTTGGGATAGGCTTAGCGTTTCCGCAGGGGTGCGTTGGGAGACCTTTCGACTCGATGACAGCGCAGCATCTGCCTTACCCGTGCTTAAAACCGGCATTAACTACCAGGTAAGCAAAAACAACTTTTTGCGCGTGGCCTTTGGTCAGGGGTATCGCTTCCCATCGGTGGGCGAACGCTTTGTAGATACGGACGTCGGGGACTTGATTTTCATTTTTCCAAATCCGGAGCTTCGGCCTGAAATTGGGTGGAATGCCGAAATCGGCATCAAGCAGACCCTCAACGGGCTGGCCTGGAAAGGCTACCTGGATTTGACTGCCTTCTGGACGGAATATACCGACATGACAGAGTTCACCTTTGGAATATATCCGGAAGGTCTGGGCTTTAAGAACCTGAATGTTGGCAATGCAAGGATTGCGGGATTGGAATTCACCGCATCGGGAAACGGAAGGATCGGCCAGGTGCCGCTGTATCTTATTGCAGGATATACCTATGTTTATCCTGCAAATTTAGGAGTAGACACGACCTTGAGGGCACCGGGTAAATTTCTTGAATATTTCTGGAGGAGTTTTAACGGCGACGATCCGGATGTGTTTAAAACGCTCCTTGCCTATCGCTTCAGGCATGTGGCAAAACTGGATGTTCAAGCCGGATACAAACGATTCACGGCAGGCATTGATGTGCAGTATTTCTCTTATATGCAAAAAATTGATCAGGTCTTTGAGCTCTTTATACCGGGCATTGCCGATTTCCGGGCTACCCACAACGGTGGCGACTGGATCGTCGGAGGACGTGCATCGTTAGAGTTGGGTGAATCAAACACCGTCACCCTGTTGGCAAACAACCTGCTTAACCGGGAATTCAGCCTCCGTCCAGGACGCATGGACGCACCCCGGAACATTGCGGTTCAGTACCGCATGAAGTTTTAAGGGCAATCCCCAAATCGCGTTTGCTGGTTGGTTCTGTGCCGCGTATTACGCCCCGCCACCGCGAGGCAGCCGGGCATAAAAAACGCCCGCTGCCTCGCGGCAGCCGAGCATAAAAAACGCCCGCTGCCTCGCGGCAGCCGGGCATAAAAAACCGAGGCTGCCGTAAGGCAGCCTCGGGTACATTAAAGCTACGAAAAGCCGTTACTCCACCACGGTGAACTTGGCACTGACTTTTTCAGCGCCTTGCTCCAACTCCATGATGTAAAGACCAGGAGCGAGATCCAAGTCGTAGCGAATCACGTTAGGACCGGCAAAAACGGTAGGACGTTCGGTCATCACAACGCGACCTGCAATGTCGAATACACGCATGATGGCATCGCCCTCCTGGTTGCTGTTGTACTCCATGACCACCAGATCAGACGCTGGGTTGGGGTACAAATCCAACGAACGAACTTCGTTGATGGCTTCGGTCATTTCACCGACGCGAGCCGTTGGGCTGGCAAAGGTGTCAAACACCGACAGCGGTGTCAATGGCGGACCTGATGCGCCACATCCTGCGCGAACACCCCAGCGGTAGGTAGCACCGGGAACGAGCTGAGCGTAAGGCACGAGGAAGGTGGTGTTGAACTGACCAAGCTGTGGGCTAACTGCGCCCAGCACGGGGATAGGACCGCCGTTAACCTGGTAGCCAATAGCACCTAAAACGGGTCCCCATTTCAACTGGTAGCGTCCGGATGTGGGCAGGTTCAGGGAGCGCGGGTTTGCAGGAGCCTGTGCCGACAACGGAGAAGAAGCGCAGTTCTTACAACCGGACACCAGCAATTCAAACGGATACAGCGTGTCCACCATAATGGTGGTTCCACCGAGGAATGGAGGCAGAATGGCCGTAACCGTCAAATCTCCTATAATGTTGTAGGTGCCTGGAGCAACTCCACTGGGGTTACCAGTAAGCACAACACAGCCGCTTGTGCTGGCTGGATACACACAAGAACCGGGATTACAAGCGAATGAAAATCCGGGAGGCAAACCTGTCACCGTGTTAATGGTGTAATCGACGACCGTAGCGAACACACCGGGCAAAATTTGGAGGCTCGGGGGCACGATGGCCGTAACGGTTTGAGAAAAAGAACTGG
>WGOA01000011.1 GCA_016124275.1 Bacteroidota bacterium | reverse complement strand
CTTCGACACCTCCTTATGAGCCATTTCGGTCTATCAGCATCAATTTATCGGATGCAGGCTCGATAGATTGGTATTATCGCAACGCAGCCACGTATGATTTTCCAGCAGGGACGAATATCAGCGCATCAGGAGGGCTGACCGCTGTAAGTATCCTAGTTGGCACAACCACTGACATTTGCGACACTTTGGCACTGTTCCGAGAAGGAGAAATCCCTAGAGGTGAACAGGAATCGTTTGGCATGAGTCAATATCGAGAATCCGAGATTGACGCTTTGCTTGCCTCTCCTATCCCTTCAGGTATTTCAGGTGGATTGTATGCTTTTCTTTCGGCCGCGTACAGGTCAGGATTTGTCAATGATAAGGTTCAGGCACTGTTGGGCCAAAGCAGCATTGAAGGTCTAGCCTTAACTGAGGAAATCTACAGGCAAGGCAATTTTGACTCAGCCTTAACGGTATTGAATGGTCTGACACCCGTTAACATCGAGGAATCGTTGCTCCGCGATGTTTGGTCTATTCGCCTTAGTCATGCCGCTTCTGATCCAAATCCGGATTGGACTGAAAATGAAGCCCTGAGTTTGAGGGATATTGCCTACCGTGATCTGGAAGATGCAGGTTCAGCCGCTATATTGGCACAGAGCCTATTGGGTTTGACCACGCTGCCTAACGACTGGATAGCAGTGGAATTTGAAGAACGTTTGGCTTCAAACTTACCGGATCTCAACAGAATTTATCCAAACCCCGCACAGACGATCGTTTTTCTAGATGCCTCTACCGAACCCGCATCAGCTGTGCTTACCGATTTGCAAGGACAAGTACTCCCGGTAATTCGCATGGAAGCAGAATCAACGGTTAGTGTTGACATCAGCAACTTACCCCAGGGCCTGTACCTTGTGCAGATTACAAAGGATAGCGGACTTGCGGTAACCTATAAACTCTTCATTAACCGATGAGGAGGGTGATAGCGACTTTCCTGACTGCTGTGATGCTCTGCTTCGGCAGAGCATCACAGGGCCAGGGCCATGACTCCCATTGGGTGTTTGGAAATGGTAATCATCTAGAATTTACTGCCGGTGGTCCAGAAGTCCGCGCTGCAATTGTAGGGTACAGCGCCTTTGAGGCAGCAACAGCCATTTCCGATCAAGAAGGTGAATTGGTTTTGTTTAGTAACAATGTCCAGTTCTGGGGTAGCGATTTAAACATCATTGCTGGGACAGATTCTTTGAATCCTGGACCTTCTGGAATCAATGGATCAACTCGAACAAATGCATGTATTGCACTTCCGTGGCCTGGAGATAGCAGTGATAACTTGTTTGTCGTTATTTATACGAATGAACTTTCAGGTAAAGTCCATTACTCTTTGTTTGATAAGACTTTGAATGGAGGGAAGACGGGACTAGTTTCCGGAGTAGTAAATTTATCGGTTTGGAAAAACGAGGTCGCAGAGTCTGTTACTGCAATTCGACATGGTAATGGCCGAGATTGGTGGGTGATCGCACGTACATACGGAAATAAATCAGATTCAATTTTGGTAGCATTGATGGACCCAACTGGGATTACTTACCATAACGATTATTCGATTGGATTTGAAGCAGTTCGCAGTGGAGAGATGTCTCCATCTCCAATGGGAGACCAATTAGCCATTTCATTTAGTGCAGATGGTGGCTCGAAATTTTTTGGTGTTTTCGAATTCAATCGTTGCGATGGAAGTATACAAATTTTAGACACGTTGTTGCCAAGTGTTAACGGTGGATTTTATGGGGTCACCTATTCTTTGGATGGAGAATCAATATATGCAAATTCCACATCAAGACATAAGTTGTATAAAATTCAATTAAGTGCGGGAGTTTTGACAGACTCTTTATTGTATACATTTCCAGGAGAAGATTTTTTCATCAACCAAGGTGGACAACTTCAGCTAGCTCCAGATGGAAAAGTATATCAAGTTAATGTTAAGTTGTCTGCCTCTGGTGGATTGCCTATATACCCAGAATTTTTAGCTGTAATTAATGAGCCTAATCGGGGTGTTCTCTATTGTGCTTTTGATACATTTGGAGTTTACCTAGATGGATTACCTACGATTGGCGTTTACTCCCTCCCCAACTTCGCCAACTACAACCTCGGACCTTTAGTGGGCAGCCCTTGCGATACCCTCTCTCCGCAAGACACCACCCAAACCAGCATCCAACCTGTTTTCCCCATACAAGGAGAATGGTCCATTACCCCGAGCATCAGCAGTGGGTGGTATCAATTGAATAGTACCAAGGAAGGTTGGTTGTTGGTGCAAGACCTTTACGGCAGGGAGGTAGTCAGGCGCTGGTTCAGCGGAACAACACCCTTCGACCTAACTGGGTTACCTGCCGGTGTTTACGTTGCTACAGTTGCGATTGAAGGCAGCCTTAAACAGAAAGTCCAAAGGTTGCTCAAACAGTAACCTGGGAAGCCCCTCCGTCTCCTGGACATGCTGCTTTAACAGGGGAGGGGCAAACAGTCCATTCGTGTCCCGCCATGCCGTAACTTTAGCCCTGCATGTTTTTCCCCTACGGCGACGATCAGGTGCACGGCGGGCACCGACCCCTGATCAGCTATACCTTTTTGGCGCTGAACATCGGCGTTTTTATCTGGCAACTTATTGAGCCGGGCGGCGGCGCGTTTACGATGCGCTATTCGGCGGTGCCTGCGGACATCCTGGCCTTGCGCCATTGGGACACGCTGGTCACGAGCATGTTCCTGCACGGCGGTTTCCTGCACTTGCTGGGCAATATGGTCTTCCTCTGGATTTTTGCGGACAACATTGAATCCACCATAGGGTCGCCGCGTTTCCTGTTGTTTTATTTGCTCGGGGGAATAGCGGCCACGGCTGCCCACACCATCACGGATCCCTTCAGCCCCGTTCCGATGTTGGGCGCCAGTGGAGCCATTAGCGCGGTACTTGGAGCCTACCTGGTCATGTACCCGCGCAGCCGGATCAAGGTTTTTCTGCTGTTCCTGGTGCTCATCCCATTTCGGGTGCCTGCCGTGCTCTTTCTGGGCCTTTGGTTTTACATGCAAATGACCAGCGGACTTGGAGCCTTGAACGGTGAATCTGGCGGAGTGGCCTGGTGGGCGCATATCGGTGGCTTTGCCTTTGGTTTGGCATCGGGCTTCTGGATGCGCAGCAACATTGGCTATCGGAGGTTAAGGGTGCGGTAAGGAGGTGCAATGAAAACCTGGATTTCTATTCCGTCTCCGGTTCTTTCCTTGATACAAGGTGCAAGTTGTTATTCATGATAAGCAACCAATAACCAATGATAAAATTCTTTAGAAGAATCAGACAAGGTTTGTTGTACCAGGGACGAACCGGTAAATATTTGACCTATGCAGTAGGTGAAATTATACTTGTGGTCATTGGAATTCTGATTGCCCTTCAAATCAATAACTGGAATGAAAAGCGAAAGCAAGGCAAACAGGAATTGGCCTATTTAGGTAGACTATTGATTGAAAACGAACAGGATTTAGTGACATTTCAGCAAAGCATACAAGACTTGACGAAAGGCAACAAAACAATTGAGGAGATGGCAACAGTTTTAAACCATAAGAATTATTCAGATTCAGTGGTACTTGAAAAGGTTGAGAAGTATTTAATCTATGGTTGCCATTACCCTTTTTTCAATCCATCCACGTCAACATTTGATGATTTATCGAGTACCGGAAATATGGGCGTGATTAACGATGTTGATTTAAGAGATGTTATTGTTAAGCACTATGCAAACTACGACTACATCAAGGCCAACTTTCAAGTTAACGCTGATTGGGCATTACCGATAGATGCGCCGTTCTATGTAGACTTCAGCGTTTTAAAGTTTGAACCATCCACATCCTTTATTTTCAAAACGGATTCTGAAAACCTATCTGCTTTTGAAGTAAAAGAGAATAGGGAAGAGTATTTACGGAATGCTGCAGTACACTATTGGATTAACCTGGATTGTATTAATTTACTTAGCAATGTAATAAATGAAACAACGGTATTGGTTGCCCGATTATCGTCAGAAATACAAAACCATAAGTCCAATTAAGGACAGCATAACCATAACAATGTATAGGCTTGAGGTCCTCTGAAGCATAACGCCACGTTTTTACTCACCGTAACTTAGCGCTCTAAAAATTTCCCTGTTGCGTCCCGGCAATTTGTACACCCTGCGCGTTGAGTCGCGTGACCTGGTCTTTAGTCAGGTATTCGCTGTTGCCGGCAATGCCAGGCGCGGAACGGAGGCGCTGTTTGTGCGGTTGGAAGGCGAAGGGCTTACCGGCCTTGGGCAAGCGTCGTTCCCGCCCTACATGCTCCCTACGCGGGTAGAAAATCAAGCGCAGTTGCTGGAATGGGTGGCCAGGGGCCCTCGTGAGCTGGGGGAATGGGCTGCCTACCTCGAGCAGCCGGAGCGCGTTTCGCCTGGCTGTTTGCCAGCATTGGCCGCGCTGGATATGGCCTGGCACAACGCGATGGAGCAGCATTCCGGGCAGGCCGTATGGCAAATGCTGGGTGTTCCCAATCCCGAGGCTGTGCGCTCCTGCCACACCATAGGCATCGGCGATGCGGCCTTTACCCGGGCAGCAATTGAAGCAGGTAAGGACGCGCCCTGGATCAAGCTCAAGCTGGATGCTGATCGGGAGCGAACCCGCGCTGTAATCGCGCTGGTGACGCGCCTGACCGAACAGCCGATTGCGGTCGATTTCAACCAGGCTTTTGTGAAACGCGAAGAAGCCATTCGCTCGTTGGAATACCTGCCTGCGCGGCAGGTCTTCCTGGTGGAACAGCCGCTCGCCGTTCACGCGGATGAAGATAACTTATGGTTGCGCGCCCGCACTACGCTTCCTATTTATGGGGATGAGTCCATCCAAACCGCGGCGGACCTGCAACAGAAGGCCGAACTGTTCAACGGCATCAATGTCAAGCTGATGAAATGCGGAGGCTTGCGTCCAGCCCTTCGCCTGCATGCGCAATCGCGAGCTGCTGGTTTGGGCACCCTGATCGGCTGCATGGCCGAGTCGGTGATCGCCACGTCAGCCGCCGCGCAACTGGCCGGCCTGTTTGACTACGCGGATCTGGACGGACATGTGTTGATTAGTAATGATTGGGTTGAGTAGAACCCATAGGGTGTTTACACGACGATCATGCACCTTCATGGACGCCTCTTCTTTTGTTTTTTAGGAGTTTGTTGATTTATTGCGTATTGCGATACGTAATAATTCTGTCAATAAGGCCTATTATACTAATTTGATTGAGTATTATTGCATAATGCAATAGACGATTAAACACTTGCAATGAATAAGTCGCAACACTCAATGAGGCCACAAGACATTGTCGTTCTGTTAAAGATTATTGCAATGAATGATGAGTCCTGGCGGCAAATCCCATTGGCGCATTCCCTGAAATTGAGCCAAAGTGAAGTAAGTCAGTCCGTAGCGCGGTCAAAATATGCAGGTCTATTGGATGACACTGGCAAGAGGGTCATGCGGTTGGCTTTCTCCGACTTCTTGCAATATGGAGTGGCTGTCGTGTTTCCTGCCAGACCAGGAGCAGTTGTCCGTGGAATACCAACCGCCCATTCGGCAGAACCCTTAAATAGCGAGATCAAAAGCAACGAAGCATATGTGTGGCCATACCATAAAGGCCATGTGCGCGGTCAAAGTATTACACCATTCTATCCACAAGTTCCGCTTGCAGCCTTGGAAGATGAAGGACTTTACCGGTCTCTGGCTTTAATTGACGCATTGCGCGTTGGCCGAGCGCGCGAGAGAAAGTTGGCGTCCATCGAGTTAGAGAAAATTGTACGAGCATGAATCGCACAGATCAGTATATGGCTATAAAGAAGGTAGCTAAAGCTTTAGGATCATTGAATGAACAGGTGGCCTTTGTTGGTGGAGCTGTGGTGGGCATTTATGTCGATGATTTAGCCGCGGAGGATGTGCGCCCTACTGATGATCTGGACATCACTATGGCTATTGTTTCCTTGCATGAACTGGAAGCCATACGTGAAACTTTAACACAGAAGGGCTTTACACAATCAGCAGACGACAATGTAATCTGCCGATTTCGATACGAGGGGATCAAGGTAGACGTCATGAACACGCAAGCCCTGGGGTGGGCACCTGCTAACCGTTGGTTTGCGCCTGGTTTTGCTCAACGGGAATCTATTGAAGTATTGGACGTCCGGATTAGTGTCTTGCCATTACCCTATTTTATGGCTTCCAAGTTTGACGCATTTGCCAGCAGAGGCATCCATGAACCAAGAACCAGCCATGATTTGGAGGATTTAGTTTACATCCTGGACAACCGCACTGATATAGAAGAACTTTTGAACACTGCACCTTCGGACGTCAAACCATGGCTAGTGGAACAATTGAAATGTATATTGATCGAGCCAGCCAAGCTGGAGGCAGTTTTAGGTAATCTACCGTTTGTGAACCGAGTTGAGCGTTTTGATAGAATTATAAGTATAATAAATAATCTATAATTTTTTATGCCATTATTTGCCTACCCCCGCAACACCCCTTCCACCGCTTTGCGCATGGCTGCGGTTCGGGCTTCGCGCTCGAGTACCAACGGGGGAGCCACACGCTCCAGGCAGTCGTTCAGCGGGCAGCGTTCGCAGGTGTCGTTGACGGTGACGAGCGGAATGCTGTCGTTGTTGAGCACGGCCACGAGTTTGCGGAGGCGGTCGTCCACCTGCAGGCCCAGCGTGATGCTGATGTTTCCGGGCGAAGGGGCGTTGGGGCGTGCAAGCGACAGAATCAGGTATTCTTCTTTGGAGCCTACATAGGTGGAGCGCTGGAAGTCGGCGAGAGGACCTGGCGAGGTTCCGGGTGCAGCGCCGCTGTTGCCAGTGCTGCCGCCACCCAGTTGCAGCGCTCGCAAGTCTTGCAGCACGCGGATGGAGGCCCAGCGCCGGCAGTAGTGCTCGTTGATTTCGTTGGCGTGCGGGCTGTGCAGGCGGGCTAAATGCAGCTCTTTGGTGATGAAGTACTCATCGGGACTGCCTGCGTCGCCGGGAACGTGGCGAAAGCGGAGCATAAAGAGGTTGCGGATGCCAAAATGGCGGGGCAAGAGGTTGGTCAGGCGTTGCACCAACATTTCCGGGCTGGCCTGGTAGCGTTGCAGCAAGTCGGTAAACAGGGAGGTGTTCCAGCTTTCGCGGGCAAAGAGTTGCTCCAGATCCGGGATCAGGTGGCGTTGGTTCACCAACAGGGCCACGGCAAAGTAGGAGGCCTTGAAGTTGTTCAACGCCTCTTCAAAGGAACTCGCCTGAATGCCGGGGGTGAAGAGCGGCCGGGTTTTAAGCGCCAGTTCGTTGAACCCCAATTCCCTGGCCAGCAAAAACGCGCGCTGCGTTGGGCTCAGCGAGGGGTTGATCATCAGCATGCGCTTTTTCTTGTTGAAGAGCGAGCGCAGACCGGTCAGTTCCGGTATGTTGGTGAGCAGATCGCCATCCAGTTTGTAGCCGTACTCGTCGCGGAGCAGACGCTCCAGGGCATCAACCGGAACGCAGGGCAGCGTGTCGAGGCCCTTCGCCCGGGAGAAATCAGCCACAGCCTTTTCGATGTCTTCAAAGTAGCTGTCGTTTAGTTCCTGGTAGGAGCGAACGGCGGCAAAGTAGAATTGCTCCTGCTGCATCTCGTAATTGCGCGCAATTTCAATCAGCGTGGAGATGAAGGCGTTGATTTTGGTGGGCGCGCCGGCGATGAGCTCCAGCAATTGGCCGGGTTCGAGGCCAAAAAACTCCAGGGGCAGCTCCTGAAAGAATGAGGAGCGCAGGAGGTCAGCCACCGGGCTCAAGCGTTTGCTGAGTTTGAGCGAAACCAGGTTGTCGTAAGACACCTCTAAAGCCTCAGAAAGGGCCAGGATTTTGTCTGCTTTGGGGTATTTCTTGCCCCGCTCAATCTCGTTGAGGTAACTGACCGACAGCCCGCTGGCTTGCGACAATTCGGCAAAGGACAGTCCTTTCTGCTTGCGCAGTTCGCGGACTTTTAGGCCGAAAATGAGGCGGATGACGTGTTTATGGGGGATCAAAGCGGGTGGCAAGATACGAAAAGCCCCGTCGCTGTGCGCTAAAAATTGCGATTAGCGAATTTTCGCTTGACTGTGAAATTCGCTTGTTGTAACTTTGAAGCCGGGAATAGAGTAACCTTTACAGATGCTATCACCTGAAACAAAACCCTCATGTCTTTGCAAGCCCTGACCAGCATCGGCGGCGTGGAAGTGCGCGGCAGCCTGAACGCGGCCTATCGCGAAATTCTGACACCGGAAGCCCTGGCCTTCGTGGCTGATTTACAGCGTTTGTTCAACGAGCGACGGTTGGCGCTGCTTCAGGAGCGGCAGAACCGCCAGATTGCGATGGACGGTGGCGATCTGCCCGATTTTTTGCCGGAGACGGCCAGCATCCGGAATGCTGATTGGACGGTGGCGCCCCTTCCCCCGGATTTACTGGATAGAAGGGTAGAGATTACCGGCCCGGTGGAGCGCAAAATGATCATCAACGCGCTGAATTCGGGTGCCAAGGTGTTCATGGCTGACTTTGAAGACTCCAATTCGCCCACCTGGACCAATTGCATCACCGGCCAGATCAACTTGCGTGACGCGGTGCGCGGCAGTATCAGTTACGAAAACCCCGAGAACAACAAACAGTACACCCTGAACGAGAAAACAGCGGTGTTGATGGTTCGGCCCAGAGGCTGGCACTTGCAAGAAAGCCATGTTTGGGTGGACGAGCAGCCCATGAGCGCGTCGCTGTTTGATTTTGGGCTGTACTTTTTTCACAATGCGGCCTGGCTGTTGGCCAAAGGCAGCGGTCCTTACTTCTACCTGCCCAAACTGGAGAGCTATCACGAGGCGCGCCTGTGGAATGACGTTTTCGTGCGCGCCCAGGATCGCCTGAGCATCCCGGTGGGCACCATCAAAGCCACGGTTTTGGTAGA
Source organism: Bacteroidota bacterium (assembly GCA_016124275.1). Taxonomy (GTDB): domain Bacteria; phylum Bacteroidota; class Bacteroidia; order Chitinophagales; family BACL12; genus WGOA01. The sequence goes on along the minus strand of WGOA01000011.1, from coordinate 40,257 downwards.
AACCATTCTGGCCAGTTTTGAACTGCACGAAATTCTCTGGGAGTTGCGCGACCACAGTGCCGGCTTGAACTGCGGCCGTTGGGACTACATTTTTAGCTACATCAAGCGCTTGCGCAACCTGGATGGTTATGTGCTGCCGGAGCGCGGGCAGGTGACGATGTCGGTGCCCTTCATGAGCGCGTACTCGCAATTGGTTATTCAGACCTGCCACCGCCGCTGGGTGCACGCCATGGGCGGCATGGCGGCGTTTATTCCCATTAAGGGAGACGAGCAGGCCAATGCCGCCGCCATTGAAAAGGTGCGCAAAGACAAAGAGCTGGAAGTGCGCAACGGGCATGACGGCACCTGGGTGGCGCATCCCGGTCTGGTCGGAGTTGCCATGGACATTTTTGACCGCCAAATGCCCACGCCCCATCAAATTCACGTCAAGCGCGAAGACCTGCACGTCTCCGCGCAGGATCTGCTAAGCCCTTCGCCCGGTACCATTACCGAAGCGGGCCTGCGCCTCAACATCAACGTGGGTATTCTCTATATAGAAAGTTGGTTGAAGGGGGTGGGCGCCGCTGCGCTGTACAACCTCATGGAAGATGCCGCTACTGCGGAGATCAGCCGGACACAGGTCTGGCAGTGGATTCAGCGCCGAAGTGCCTTGGACGACGGCCGTACCATAACATATTTTATGGTTGCGGCAATGATTCCGGAGGAACTGGAAAAGATCCGCGCCTACGTCGGAGCCGAGCGCTACGACCGGGGCCGCTTTGCCAAGGCCGCTGAATTGTTTGATGACCTCATTCGGAGCCGCGATTTTGTTGAGTTTTTAACGTTGCCGGCTTATGAATTGATCTGATTTTGCCCGTTGCAAAAACCTATTTCGACCTAATCCTCAAATACGCATACGATGACCCGCCAGGACCAAGTTGACCAGCTGATCCGCGATTGGAACGAAAATCCGCGCTGGAAGCACACCACCCGCCCCTACACCGCCGATGAAGTGGTGAACCTGCGGGGTTCCGTCCAAATTGAGCACACGCTGGCCCGCAACGGGGCGGAGAAACTGTGGAAGGGCCTGCACGAGGCAGGGCCAGTGACGGGGCTGGGCGCCATGACGGGCAACCAGGCCATCCAGGAGGTGGAAGCCGGATTGAACGCCATTTACGTGAGCGGCTGGCAGGTGGCCGGCGACGCCAACACGGCCGAGACCATGTACCCCGACCAGAGCTTGTACCCGGTAGATGCCGTGCCCGCGCTGGTTCGCCGCATTAACAATGCGCTGTTGCGCACGGACCAGATCCACTGGATGAAGGGCGACAGCCGCATCGACTGGATGGTGCCGCTGGTGGCCGATGCCGAAGCTGGTTTTGGGGGTAATTTGAACGCATTTGAGCTGATGAAGCACATGATTATGGCCGGCGCGGCCGGGGTGCATTTTGAAGACCAGCTCAGTTCGGCCAAAAAATGCGGCCATCTCGGGGGAAAAGTGCTCGTTCCTACGCAAGAGGCCATCAATAAGCTGATTGCCGCGCGTTTGGCGGCTGATGTTTGCGGGGTCCCCAGCGTGGTCATCGCCCGCACCGATGCGGAGGCAGCCAACCTGATTACCTCCGATATTGACGATCGCGACAAGGGTTTCGTGACGGGCGAGCGCTCTGCCGAAGGGTTTTACTACGTGCGCCACGGCATCGAAGCCTGCATTGACCGCGGCCTGAGCTACGCGCCCTATGCCGATCTGATCTGGATGGAGACTTCCAAACCCAGCCTGGAGCAGGCCCGGACCTTTGCCGAGGCCATTAAAAAGCAGTACCCGGACCAGATGCTGGCCTACAACTGTTCGCCCAGCTTCAACTGGCAGGCCAACCTGGACGAGAAGACCATGAAGCATTTCCGCGAAGAGCTGAACGCTATGGGCTTCAAGTTCCAGTTCATCACGCTGGCCGGCTGGCACGCCCTCAACAACTCCATGTTTGAATTGGCGAGCGCCTACAAACGGGAGGGTATGTTTGCGTACAGCCAGTTGCAACAGCGCGAATTTGCCAACGAAGCCGCCGGCTACCGCGCCGCCAAGCACCAGAGTTTTGTGGGCACGGGCTACTTTGATGCCGTTCAGAACACGGTCATGGCCGGAACGTCCAGCACCACAGCGCTGAAAAACTCCACGGAGGCAGACCAGTTCAGCGCCAACGGCCATCATTAAGGGTACGCCGGGGTTTTTAGACAGACGCTAAAAGGGCGGTTTTAGTGGTGCCTTGACGGCCTTTGCTATCTTTTGCGCCACCTATGTCTAATTTTTGCAACGTGTCCGTGTTAAACGCGTACACTTGCCCTTAGCCGCGCGCGATTTTTCCATAACTTGCGGCGCTTCAGACCCGGGGGAACCTGACTTTTTGGTCAAAACCTCCGGATTCACTGGCTGACAGGGGGGGGATTAGCATGATTGCATTTCTGGATGGACAGCTTATCGAGATCACGCCAACCCAGGTTGTCCTGGGGGTAGGGGGGGTGGGCTATGCCGTGCACATCAGCTTGTACACCTACGAGCAGATTCAGGGTAAGCCCAATTGCCGCTTGTACACCCACTTGCATATCAAGGAAGATGCCCATACGCTTTACGGCTTCTCAGGCAAGGAAGAGCGCGAGCTTTTCCAGAAACTGATTGCGGTAAGCGGCATCGGGCCCGGCACTGCCCGGATGGTGCTTTCATCCATGTCGCCCCAAGAGTTAACCCAAGCTATCCTGTCTGAAGATGAGGATCGCATTAAAAGCATCAAGGGAATTGGCCCCAAATCCGCTAAGCGACTGATTCTGGAAATGAAAGACAAAGTTTCTGCCTCAGGACCAATTGCTGAAAGTATTCCGGGGCTTCCGCGCAATACAATGCAGGAGGAAGCGTTATCCGCTTTGGTCATGTTGGGCTTTGCTCGTCCGGCCAGCGAAAAAGCAATCTCGAAAGTAATTAAGAATCAGCCCGTTATCTCGTCCGTTGAGGCACTGATTAAGCTGGCTCTGCAAAACATGTAAAGGGGAAGGATTTGTATTTGACCAAGATCTACGCATGGTTTGGTGTAGGTGCGCTGGTCAGTGCGGTGGTATTTGCCGCCGAACTGCGCAACACGTCTGGCGGTGGCCTCCCTCGGGAAGCCAACCTGCCGTTGTATGCATGGCCGGAAGTGAACGAGCCCGAGACCGGCGCAGCGCCGGGGTTCCTGCCTGAATTAAAGACACAACTGGCTGATCCTGAGCCTCTTGCGCTGGTTGGGTCGCCCTTCGCCCTGCAAAGCGCCCCGGAGGCCCTGTTCCTGGCCGATTCAGCCGATCCCGGCGATTCACTGCCTTACCCTTTTGAGGATTCAGACGAGGGAAACATTTTCAATCCCGACCCCCACGCGTTTAACCTGGATGCGCCTGCTGCGGTGGAGCAAACGGTTACCTATGATCCCGTTACCGGCCAGTACACGGTGACCCAGCAAGTGGGTGGCACGCCATACCGCCCTCCGACCTACTATTCGTTTGAGGAGTTTATTGAAGCCGAAAGCCAAAAGTCGCTGCAGGAGTACTGGCAGGAGCGTTCGCAAGGTGAATCGCTGCTGAGCGGGGGCGGAACAGTTCCCCAGTTGTATGTCGGCAACGAGTTTTTCTGCCGGCTTTTTGGCGGTTGCAACGTGGATATCCGCCCTTCGGGAAACATTGATCTGACGTTCGGCGGCAGTTTCCAGAACATTGAGAATCCTATTTTGACCGAACGCCAGCGGCGACAGGGCGGTTTTGACTTTGACATGGCCATTAACATGTCGCTGCTGGGCAAAATCGGGGAGAAACTGAAATTGACCACCAATTTCAACACCGAGGCCACCTTTGACTTTGAAAACCAGGTCAAATTGGAATACACGGGGTTCGAAGACGACATCGTCCAGAGCATCGAAGCGGGTAACGTCAGCCTTCCGCTCACCTCCACGTTGATTCCCGGTACGCAGAGCCTGTTTGGGTTCAAGACCAAAATGCAGTTCGGCCGCCTGAGCTGGACCAGCATCATGAGCCAGCAGCGTTCCGAAACGCAGTCTATCCAGGTGCAGGGCGGAGCGCAGCGCCGCGAGTTTGAGATTTTCGCCAACCAATACGACGCGTTCCGGCACTACTTTTTGGGCCACTACTTCCGCGACAATTATGAGCCGTGGTTGAATACGCTGCCCTTTATCAATTCGCCTGTTTTCGTGAACCGGATTGAAGTCTGGGTCACCAACACCACTGGGGCAACCATCAATACCCGCGATATTGTCGGTTTTGCGGATATGGGCGAAGCCGATTCTATTTTCTGGAGGACTAACCGAGGCGGTACCATTAACCCGCTCGATCCCGGAGGCCCGGCCAGCAATTACGCCAACGACCTGTACAGCGACCTAAGCCGGTCCAGCGGTGCGCGGGATCTTAACGCAGTAACTGCTACGCTGACCAACCCGGGCGGCCCTTTCAAAATGCAGCCAGTGCGGGACTTTGAGAAGACCCGCGGTCGCAAGTTGTTGCCCACGGAATACACCCTCAACGGCCAGCTGGGTTACCTGAGCATCAACGCCTCCCTGCAGCCCGATGATGTTCTGGCGGTTGCCTACGAATACACGCTTAACGGACGCACCTATCAGGTTGGGGAATTCACGGACGAATTGCCCCCGAATGTGGACACGAGCAACGTCATTTTCCTCAAGTTGCTCAAGCCCACCAGCAACCGCATTGACCTGCCAATGTGGGATCTGATGATGAAGAACATCTATTCGTTTGGCGGCTTCCAGATTTCGCCTGACGGATTCCGGATGAACCTGGTTTACCAGGACCCAGGGGGTGGATTCAAGCGCTATATTCCCGCAGACAATCCGCGCATCAACGGCAAGCCGCTGATTACGCTGCTGAATCTGGACAACCTCAACAACAACAGCGACCCTCAACCAGATGGGGTCTTTGACTTTTTGCCCGGTGTGACCATTTTACCGGCAACGGGACGTATCATCTTCCCGGTGCTCGAGCCTTTCGGTTCCTTCCTGCGCGGTCAATTTGTCAACGACGACGGCAGCCCGGATCCCGAAGCCAACAATTACGCTTACGACGAATTGTACACGCAGACGCCCATCATCGCTGAGCAATTCCCCCAGTTTAACCGCTTTGTGATGCAGGGGGAGTACAAGAGCTCCGTGAGTTCGGATATTTATTTGGGTACGTTCAACCTGCCGCGAGGATCCGTGACGGTTACAGCTGGTGGCCAGGCCCTTCAGGAGAATGTGGACTACACCGTTGATTACAACCTGGGCCGCATCAAAATCATCAACGAGTCTATTCTCAACTCGGGCCTGCCGATCAACGTCAATTTTGAAAACAACAACCAGTTCGGCTTCCAGGTTAAGTCGCTTTTGGGTTCGCGATTTGACTATTGGATCAGCGATGATTTTACCATCGGTGCAACAGTGCTGCGGTTGAGCGAGCGGCCCTTCACCCAAAAGGTGAACGTAGGCGATGACCCGATTCAGAACCGCATGCTTGGGGTTGACCTGAACTATTCTACTGAAGCCCCCTGGCTGACGCGCGCGTTGGACAAACTGCCGCTGTTCAGTACCAAAGAAACTTCGACCATCACGCTTTCCGGCGAAGTGGCCAATTTCAAACCCGGCAGTTCACCGGCTATTGACCAGGATGGCCAAGGAGTCATTTTCCTGGATGACTTTGAAGGGAGCCGCGCAGCCTATGACCTTCGCTTTCCGTTTATTGCGTGGGAAATTGCCTCAACACCCGCCGGCGTGGTTGGTGCTGATGATCGGGTGTTGTTCCCCGAAGCCGAGCGTTTTGATAACCTGGACTACGGAAAGAACCGGGCCAAAATTGCCTGGTACACGATTGACCCGCTGTTTTTGACCAACAACGCCGCCACACCGGACCACATCAGCAACGATGACCAGAGCAGCAACTTCGTCCGTCAGGTTAGCGAGTTGGAGATCTTTCCCACACAACAATTTGCGCCGGGTACACTGACTACCATGGCCACCTTTGACCTGGCGTATTATCCCCGTGAAATTGGTCCCTATAACTTTGATGCATTGCCAACGGGTATTTCAGCTGGTCTTGCTCCTGATGGCACGTTGCGCGAACCGCAAACCCGCTGGGGCGGCATCATGCGCGAATTGCAAACCAATGACTTTGAAGCGGCGAACATTGAGTTCATCGAGTTTTGGGTCATGGACCCCTACCTGGACGCTCCCGACAAACCGGTGCCCGCTGATGCCGGTGACCTGTACATCAACATCGGCAACGTCAGTGAAGACATTCTGAAGGATTCGCGCATGTTCTTTGAGAACGGCCTGGACCGCGATGGCTCTACCGATAACCTGGATGAAACCAACTGGGCGTTGGTGCCGCGCACCCAGCCCATTACCACAGCGTTTGACAACGATCCGGCCACACGGGTCAATCAGGACAAAGGGCTGGACGGTCAAAACGACGATCAGGAGCGGGATTTCTTTAACCAGTACATCAACACGGATCTGGTGGCCGCAGGTGTTGATCCCGGCATCATCGGGCAGATCACGCTTGACCCCGCAAAAGACAACTATCATTACTATCGGGGGCAGGATTACGACGACCTTCAGTTGCCCATTTTGGAGCGTTACAAACGCTATAACAATGCAGAGGGCAACTCGCCGGTTTCGGAATCTTCACCGGAGACCTACCCCACTTCAGCCACGAACCTTCCGAACTCCGAAGACCTCAACCGCGACTTCACGCTGAATGAAACCGAGGCGTATTTCTCCTACCGCATTCCGTTCCGCCCCGGCATGAACACGGGCGACAAGTACGTAACCAGTGTTGTGGAAGGGCAGGAGACGCTGCTGGACGGCGATGTCGCCCCTTACCGCTGGATCCAGTTCAAAATTCCGGTGGCAGAGTTTGACCAGCGGGTCGGCAACATCAACGACTTCCGTTCCATCCGTTTTATCCGAATGTTCATGACGGGTTTTGACGAGCCGGTCATCATGCGTTTTGGCCGTCTGGAATTGGTGCGCAACCAATGGCGCCGCTACCAGTTTAGCCTGCTCAATCCGGGGGAATACCTTCCCGACGATGGCGCCGGAGAAACCGATTTCAACGTTTCGGCCGTGAGCCTGGAAGAGAACTCGGAGCGCGATCCCATTCCGTACAGCCTGCCCCCGAATGCCATTCGGGAAGCGATTGTTGCTGGTCCGGGAACTTCAGCGTTCCTCCAGAACGAACAAGCGCTGAGCATGCAGGTGTGTGAACTTGTTGACGGCGATGCCCGGGCCATTTTCAAGCAGCTCAACCTTGACCTCCGGCGTTACAAGCGCCTGCTGATGGATGCCCACGGCGAAGCGTTGATCGGAGCGGCGGAATCCCTTCGACCCCGGGATGGCAACCTGACCCTTTTTCTCCGAATTGGCTCTGACTTTACGCAGAACTTTTACGAGCTCGAAGTGCCGCTGCTCATTACGCGGCCAGAAGATCTCCCTCCCGGAACCATTGATGACAATGCGGTGAAAGAGGCCATCTGGCGAACCCGGATCGATTTCCCGATGGATTCCTTTGTTACCATTAAGGTGAACAGAAATGCTGCGGGGGTTTCGCCCTTTGTGCCGTATGAGGAGATTAATAATTATGGTCCGGGTGAGTTCGATAATTTCAAGCTCACGATCATTGGCAACCCGGATCTCGGCTACGTTGAACAAGTGATGATCGGTGTTCGAAACCCGAAAGAGGAGGTAGGTACTGGGCAGAGCTATTGCTCGGAGATTTGGGTCAACGAATTGCGCCTTTCCGATATCAATGAACGAGGGGGCTGGGCTGCGTTGGGAAGAATGGATGTGAAGTTGGCCGATTTGGGTTCGGCCACGGTATCGGCGAATATGCATACCATTGGATTTGGTACGCTTGATCAACAGATTGCCGAACGCTACCTCGATAACTTTTTTCAGTACGATGCGTCGCTGAATTTGGAACTCGGCAAGTTTCTGCCATCCAAATGGGGGGTGCGCCTGCCGTTTTACGCCAGCATCAACGAGAGTTTCTCCACGCCTGAATTTGATCCTTACACGTTTGACGTTGTGCTGGATCCCAACCTGGATGAGATCCGCACGGTGTTTGGCAATGATTCTGCAGGTATCTACAAGCGATCCGTTCAGAATTACCAGTCCATCAAGAGTTTCAACTTTACCAATGTCCGCATTGAGCGCGACCGCAAGGGCAAAAAGCCCATGCCCTGGAATGTCGAGAACTTTGATTTTACCTACGCCTATTCGGAAACTTTCCGCTCTGACCCGGTTATTCAGGAGGACCTGATTCAGCTGCACAAAGGGGCAGTGTCCTACAACTACACGGGCAAGGCCAAATACATTTCGCCTTTTGAAAAGCTGATTTCGCGCGAAAAGAAATACCTGGCCATTATCCGGGACATCAACCTCAACCCAATTCCCAACTCTTACAGTTTCCGAACGGAATTGAACCGGCAATTTGGCGAGACGATCCTCCGGGACATTTATGGCGACGGATTGACCATTCCCACCTTCAACAAGTTTTTTAACTGGGATCGTTTTTACAACGTGCGCTGGGACCTGACCAAGAGCATCAAGTTTGATTACTCCGCTACCAATCAAAGCCGCATAGACGAACCTGCCGGCGTCCTGGATACCAAAGTGAAGCGCGACTCCATGTGGCAAAACGTGTTTGATTTTGGTCGAAACGTTAATTACCGCCAGACCGTTGGTTTAAACTATACGCTGCCGTTTAAAAAGATTCCGATTTTGGATTGGGTCACGGTGCGGGCCAATTATGCCGGCTCATACGCTTGGACTGCAGGGTCGCTCGGGTTAGCCGATACGCTTGGTCACCTGATTGGCAACACACAAACGCGTTCGCTGAATACGGAGCTTAACTTCAAGAACTTTTACAACAAGATCCCCTTCCTTAAGAAGTACAACAGCGATACCAAAGCACCTGCGGGAGGAGCTGACTTTGGCAAATGGGGCGACGATACAGGCGGAGGAGAGGACGATTGGGATGTGCCTCCGGAAGATAGCAAGGAAGGTGAAGAGGACGATAGAAAGAAAAAGAAGGGCAAAGACGACGAAGACAAGACCAGTCCGGCGGTCGATGCTTTGCTGGATGTCATCTTCCGCGTGGTGCTTGGCGTAAAGCGAGCCACGGTCAATTATTCCCAGAATTACTCCACCAACGTTCCCGGCTATATGCTGACGCCCAAGTACCTGGGTATCACCCCTGGTCAGGCTGGACCGGGCTGGGGCTTTGTGGCGGGCCTGCAACCGGGAAACAACTGGCTTCAGGAAGCGGCGGCTAAAGGGTGGATTTCCACCTCGCTTTCGCTGAACCAATTGTTCACCCAGAATTATTCGGAGAATTTGTCCATCAAGGCCACGGTTGAGCCCGCGCGCGATTTTCGGATAGAGCTCAACGTGGACAAGACGTTCAGCAGAAACCACAGTGAGTTTTTCCGGAATACCCGCACCGTGGACAATCCCTTTTTCGAGAGCCTGAACCCTATTGATGTTGGAAGCTTCAACGTGACCTACATTGCGTGGAACACCATGTTCAACAGTGATTTTGACGAAAACGACGTATCGGTGCTCTTCAATAATTTAGAGGACAACCGCGCTGAGATTTCCGCTTACTTATCTGATCTAAACCCATTCAGCGAAGGGAGTTTCTCTCCTTCTGTGGACACGGGTTCGGTGAACTTCAACGACTATACACAAGGTTATGGTCCATACTCGCAGGACGTGTTGATCCCCGCCTTCCTGGCAGCCTATCGCGGGCTTACCCCGGAAGATTTGCGCAACAACCGGGACAAAATTCGCCTTAACATTTTTGAGACGATGCCTGTGCCCAACTGGCGGATTACCTACAACGGGTTGAGCAAAATCAAGGCGCTTCAAAAGGTATTCACCAGCTTTAACCTGACTCACGGTTATACCTCAACCTTATCGGTGAACAGTTACCGAACAGATATGGATTTTAATGGAAATTATTTTCTGTACGCAAATGTAACAGATACCGTTTCAGGAAACTTCCTGACGTTGTACGATATCCCGGCTATTGTACTCAGTGAACAACTCAGTCCGCTTATTGGCATTGACGCTACGCTGGTCAACGACATAACCATGAAGTTTGATTACAAGCGTTCGCGCACCTTGAGCATGAACTTTGTAGATTATCAATTGAGCGAAAACAACTCGACCTCGTTCACTATTGGCCTTGGATATCGGATGACCGGATTTCAATTGCCGTTTAAATGGCGAGGCCAGACCATAAGGCTCGAAAATGACCTCACGTTTAAGTTTGACATGAACTGGCGGGACGATTTAGTGACCAACTATCGATTGGACCAGGATCTTGCCGAGCCTACCGGGGGCACGCGCGCTATAACGGTTAACCCTACCATTGACTACGTGGTGAACAACCGCCTTAACGTTCAGCTTTTCTTTAACCGGACCCGCAACGTGCCCAAGATTTCCAACTCTTTCCCTGTTACCAACACCGATGCGGGCATCAAAGTCCGGTTCACGTTAACGGAATAACGGTCGAAGGGCTGTTTCCCGCTATGCAGCGAACGGTTATCTTTGCGCCACATTTAACCGACCCATGAATTTTCCTGCAGACCTCAAGTACACCAAGGACCACGAGTGGATACGTGTAACCGGTGATACCGCTACCGTGGGCATCACGGACTTTGCACAGCGTGAACTTGGCGACATTGTATATGTAGAAATTGAAACCGAAGGCGAAGATCTGGCCTCCGGAGACACCTTTGGCACGGTCGAGGCCGTTAAAACGGTCGCTGACCTCTATATGCCCATCAGTGGCCAGGTGAGCGAAATCAATCCCGACCTGGAAGAGAACCCTGATCTGGTCAACACCGACCCTTATGGCAAGGGCTGGATGGCTAAAATCATCCTGAGCCGACCTGCCGAAGTGGGTGACCTGATGGATGCAGATGCCTATGCCGCGCTGGTCGGTTAAGCGCTCCCCCCTTTTTGCTGCCTTAGCCCTGATTTGGGCTTTGGTCATCCTGGCACTTTCCGTGACTCCTGGCCAGGAACTGCCCGAAGTCAATTTCTGGGAGTTTGACAAGTTTGCGCATATTGGGGTTTACGGTTTGCTGTCCTTCTTGTGCGCAATCGCCTTTGTTCCGCAATACCAAGGCTCCTTTTGGCGTTTAAGGCGCAGTTGGGTCCTTTGGATTGTCATCGCTTTGTATGGATTAGCCATCGAAGGGGTTCAAGGTGCATGGATTCCTCAACGTTACTTTGATGTTTTCGATTTAATGGCTAATATTATCGGCTCAACTTTGGGATTATTCGCCTTCATCATCATCATCGTTAAACGAATAAACCCCAGCCTATGACTATTCCAGTTTTTGTAGCTTTCGTGGTAGCGATTTTGGTGCTGCCCATTGCCGGAACCATCCTGTTTTTCCGGCTGCGGTCCCGGGATTCCATCATGGGCAAATACGAAGGCAGCGACCAGAGTCGGTCTGTTTTCGTTAAAACCTACATGGAGGCCAGCATTCCGTATTACCGGACCGTATTCCTCCTCACAGGGTTTGCGGTAGCGCTTGGCGTGCTTTTAATGGCGTTTAACTACAAGCCGCCGATTGAAGCTTCCTCAGGCATTTTGATGGCCTCAGCGGTTGACGAGGATATTGAAAACATTCCCCAGACCAACCAGACCCCTCCTCCCCCCCCGCCCCCCCCACCGCCACCAGAGGTGATTGAGGTGGACGATGACGAAGACATTGAAGAAGCTCCGAAAATCTTTGAACAGGATTTTCAGGAAGACAAGGTTATTGAGCAACCCAAATACGTCGAGCCTGAGAAGCCCAAAGTGGTTGAAGTAGAAGAGCCTGACTTCTTTGTGGTCGTTGAGGACATGCCCGAGTACCCCGGAGGGGAGCAGGCTATGTACAAGTGGTTGGGCAAAAACATTAAATACCCGCAAGTTGCCAAAGAGAACGGCATCGAGGGCAAGGTTTTTGTTCGCTTCATTGTGGACCAGAACGGCAAGGTCAAAGACGCCCAAGTGGTGCGTGGCATTGGGGGTGGTTGCGACGAAGAAGCCCTTCGCGTGGTCAACCAAATGCCTGATTGGAAGCCCGGTAAGCAGCGCGGCAAGCCTGTTAAGGTGCAGTTTACCATTCCTATTCACTTCCAACTCAACTAACGGCTTTTAGCGCTGCCTTGGACAGTACCTCTAAAGCCCTGGATACTGCGTTACGCCCAATTTGTGTAAAATTTTTTCATCCACCTGCCCTTACCGGGCGGGTGGATTTGTTTTAAAAAGGGCGGTAATTTAACCAACCTGTCCAAGTGTTCCGCGTAAGTTGTTTGAGGGCACAGCGCCCTTCCCCCAAAAACAGTTTGCTCTTATTCCCTGCCCATGGAAATCCGCCTGATTGTCTTTGCTGGTCTGCTTCTGATTGCCCAAGGGCTGTCTGCGCAGGTTAAAAAGGAGGCGCTTGCCCAGGAGTATTTTCGCAGGGGGGAGTTTGACAAGGCTGTTGTTTTGTACCAGGAGCTTCGCGAGCAGCAGCCGGAATCGGACATTTTTTACCGCTATTTCTACCAGTGCCAGATGGCCCTCAAGGCTTACGACGACCTGGAGAAAGAACTGCGCCGTCTGATCCGCAAGCAGCCGTTGCAACTGGGTTATCGGGTGGATTTAGGGGCGATGTACCGCCAAAAAGGACAGCCGGAACAGGCAAAAATGCAGTTCGAAGGGGCGTTGGAGCAGTTGGCAGCAGATCGCAGCCAGATTGTTCAGCTCTCTAACGCGTTCACCGCCATTGACGAGTACGATTTTGCCATACGCGCACTTGAAAGCGGCACTAAGCTGCTCAAGGGCCAGGCGCAGCCTTTTGACTATGAATTGGCCAATCTGTATTACCGCAAGGGCGATATCCCGGCTATGATTGGAGCCTTTCTGAATTACCTACAGGCCGATGAGCGCAATATGCCCACCGTTCAGGCATCGCTTCAACGCAACCTCACCGAAGAAAGCCAATACGAAGAGCTTCAGAACCAGGTATACGCGCGGATTCAACGGCAACCCAATGACGAGCGCTGGACGGAACTGCTCATTTGGAATTTCATCCAGAACAAGGATTTTGAGGCTGCTTTCCAGCAAGTTCGGGCACAGGATCGCCGGCTCCAGGAGGGCGGTCACCGCGTTTACGAATTCGCCGAACTGGCTCAGTCTGAGAAAGCCTGGACCGCAGCCATTGAGGCCTATGATTACCTGGCCAGCAAAGGGCGCGAAGGCATCTACTATTTCAACGCGCGGAATGGGCTAATTGAGTGCCGGCAAGAAAAACTCATGGCTGGGTTTAACTACACCGAAGCCGATATTCGGGGATTGAGCAAGGACTATGAGCAGTTTTTGCGCGATTACGGCCGCCGAGATGCCCGCTCTGCGGAAGCCTGGCGAAGCCGGGCTCGCCTTCACGCCCTTTACCTACAACAGGTGGATTCAGCGGTACTATGGGTGCAACAAACCTTAACCTGGCCAGGATTGCGCCCGGCGGAATTGGCCGAGGCAAAGCTTGATCTGGGCGATTACCTCCTCATGGACGGCGAAATTTGGGATGCCTCCTTGCTCTACAGCCAGGTGGACAAGGCCATGAAAGATGAACCGTTGGGCGAAAGGGCTCGTTTCCTGAACGCGCGTTTGTCCTATTTCTACGGGGACTTTACCTGGGCCAAGACGCAATTGGAAGTGCTCAAGGCCAGCACCAGCGAATTGGTAGCCAATGACGCCCTGAATCTGGACGTCTTTCTTTCGGCAAATATGGGTCTGGATACCAGCTCGGCAGCCATGGAGCAATACGCCCGCGCTGATCTATTGGTGTTCCAGAATCGGCTCAGCGAAGCGGAAGCTGTCCTGGATTCCATGAAGGCGCTGCCTCCAGGGCATGCACTCGCAGACGATGTGCTTTGGTTGCGCAGCACGCTGGCCCGCAAGACCAACGATATTGAAGGGGCTGTTTCTCTGCTTGAAGCGCTCGTAGCGGGTTTCAGCCACGATATTCTGGCTGACGATGCCCTGTTTACCCTGGCAGAACTTTACGAAGAGCGCTTGGGCAACAAGGAGAAGGCGATGGAGTACTACCAAAGCATCATGGTTGACCACAAAGACTCTGTGTTTGTGGTTGAAGCGCGGAAGCGATTTCGCGCGCTCCGCGGGGATAACCTGAATTGACCCAATGACCGGTGGGACCAGGAAGTCACCATGCAGATGCAGAACATCAGGCAACGCGGAGGATACGGAGTTTCAAGCCGCACCCTCAAAGGAGTTTAGGAGATTCCCTTACTTTGCGCGATGATCGTCTACAACGTAACCGTTAAAGTGGATCACGATATCCACGACGAATGGCTGCTTTGGATGAAGCAGGAACATATTCCGGCCGTCTTAGCCACGGGCTACTTTAAAGACAACCGAATGATGCGTTTGCTGGAGATGGATGAGCACGATGGGGTCACCTACGCTATCCAGTACCGCGCGGCCAGCATGGAAGACTACCTGACTTACCAGGAGCAAAGGGCACCTGCATTGCAACAGGAACATACCGAACGGTATCGAAATAAATTTGTGGCTTTCAGGACAGTGATGCGGGAGGTTTAGGGTGTTCTGTTCAGGCATGAACGCTTAAAAAGCCTCAACCAGAACCGCTTACCTTACATCCCCATATCTGGCGAGAAATCACCGCCGTCGCCTGGACCACCGCTGTTCCGCTTGCGCTCAAAGCTTTGCTTTCCGAATTTGTAGTTGAACGTCAACCAGGCAATTCGAGATTCGCGCTTGTAAAAGCTGTCCTGAAAAAAGTTGCCATCTTCCAGCGTGTAGCCAAAGCGCTGCTTGTCCAGAATGTCGCTGACTCGAAGGCTGAGCGAGGCTTTGCCCGCCAGAAAATCTTTTTGAAGGGCTGCGTCCAGTTCCGGGACAGCCACAAAAGTGCCCTGTGCGGTCAACCCCGGTCCGCGGTAGCGGAAGGAAGTTTGGAAGTAGAATTCTTTGGGAAGGTTGACATTGGCATTGGTCTTGATGTTCCAACTGTAGTTGGTATTGGTCAACCCTTCTGCGGCAGCGCCTGCTTCAAAGTTTGCTCGGAACACCGACCCGCTTGCGGTCATCTTCAGCCAATCCGTAAGATTTAATACGGATATCAGCTCTAAACCATAGTCGCGCTGCCAACTGAAGTTGTTGTACACCTGGGTGGAAATTCCCAAGGAATCTACTGTACGTATGCTTCGGATAACGCCATCCGTTTGGCGGAAAAACAGCGAACTGGTCAGGGCATTCCCACTGGGCCAGGATTTGGCAAAGTTCATTTCTACCGAGTGCACATATTCCGGTTGCAGGTCCGGGTTGCCGATGCGAATATTCTGTGGATCGGAATTGTCTATAAAAGGGTTGAGCGCCCAGCGACTCGGTCTGTTGATGCGCCGCGAATAATTCCACTGCAATTCCTGATCCTTGCCCAGATCGCGGCTGACGTACATGGAAGGGAAAAACGACAGGTAGTCGTTGTCAAAAACTTCGCCTGTGCTGATCAGTTGCGGGTCGGTTAGCGCTTGTTCCACGCGCAGACCAGCCTGCATGCCCCAGCGGCTCCAGCGCTTTCTAAAACTTCCGTAAGCAGAGAGAATGCTTTCTTCCAACCGAAAGACATTGCTCACCGATTCATCCAGGATGAATGCACCCGTCAGCGAATCCTGGATCACGGATTGGTAGTCTGTTTCGGATTGGCGCAAGATCACCTGCATCCCGGTTTCCAATCGCCAGCTTTCTACTTCCTTGCCTCCGGAATTGACCATATGCGGATGGATGTAATCCGTCTGAAGGGTCACAATCTGGTTGCTTGAAGCCTCACTGTTATCCCGGGTGAAGGGCATGCTGGTAACCGGGCTGCCGTTGATCAGGTAGTCGGTCAGCAGGTTGGCTTCCAATTCTGTATCGTTGCGGTAGGAGTAGCGCGCATCCACCGTTAACTGCTGGCCAGGCACGTCAAACAGTCGGTCAAACCGAAAGTCAAGATCCGTATTCCAGCCTTCTTCGTCATCGTCTTCACCTTGCACACTTAAGCCTTCGAGCAACCCCGAAGCGGGCGTCAGGTATCGGTAGAAGGTTGACCCTTCCGAAACGCGGTTGTCGGTGCTGAACAGCCCCCCCAGCGAAAGTGTGGTCTTGGGGTTTACAAACCAATCCGCTCCCAGTTTGGCCAGGTGCGATTGCGATTGACCGTCGCCGTTGAAATCCTGATCGAGCACCAGCAGTTCTTCGCCTGTATCGGTTTCGCGGTAAGTTGACCGGAGAGAAAAGGCATTGTTGTAGCGATAGCCGTAATTCCCAAAGACGTTAAAATCCTTGGTGCGGTAGTTGAAGTTAGTAGAACCGTTGTACTTGTAGTTGGTCCCAACACCAACGGAAACGCCCCCGGACATGCCTAGTTTGCGGTCTTTTTTCATCACAATGTTGATGATGCCAGCGGTGCCGTCCGGGTTGAAGCGCGCAGAGGGATTGGTGATAATCTCGATTGATTCAATGGATGACGCGGGAAGTTGCTCCAGAATGGCGGCGCGACTGCTCCCGGTTAACCCGGACGGTTTTCCGTCGATGAGAATGTTCACATTTTCGCTTCCGCGCAGGCTGACATTGCCCTCCACACCGATGTCCAGTGAAGGAATGTTCCGCATGGCGTCAAGGGCGTCTCCGGATTGGGCGATCAGATCTTTTTCTATGGTGTAAACTTTGCGGTCAATGCCGAGTTGCATGTACGAGCGCTCGCCGGTTATTTGAACCGCCTCCAGGGTTTCTCCTGCCTCTGAGAGCTGAACTACGCCGATATCAACCAACGGCCGATCTGGACGCACAGCATAGGGACCGAGCCGGCGCATGGTAAAACCCAGAAAGCTGATTTCCAGGCGGTGTGCCCCCGGGCGAATCCCTGTAAGGGTAAAGCGCCCCTTTTGGTCGGTGATGCTTCCGCCGATCAAGCTGTCCGGGTTGATGCTGTACAGCGCAACCGTGGCATATTCCAGCGCTTGTCCGCTAATGGAATCGTGCACAACGCCGGTAATCGTGCCGATGGCAGGCCTCGATGAATAGGGAGCCCCGGACGGTTCTGCGCCCGGTCTTCCGGATTCGGCGGGCTGCTGCGCAAAAACGAACAGGTTGCTTGCAACCAACAATAGGAACGCGATGGACCGGGAACGAAAAAGTAAAAGTTGAGGGGGCATATGCAGGAAGCAAAGAGGTGAGGACTGCCAACAACTCCTTATGGACAAAAACAGACCCAAAAGGTTTAGGGGGTTGCTGAAACGGATGGTTAAACCATGGCTAAACCATGGCTTCATTGGGGCAAAGGGAAACTTAAAGCAAAAATCGGGCCTTATTCTACAAAATAGACCCTTTTAACCCTGGAAGACACGCTTGTTAACACTTCGTAAGGGATGGTTTGCATCCAGGCAGCAAACTCTTCCAACCGAATCTGCCCTCCAAAGACCTCAACGGCTTCCCCTTCCTGCAGCTCCGGCACGGCGGTGGCATCCACCATGCACATGTCCATGCACACGTTTCCGATCAGCGGCATGCGTTTGCCGTGTGCAGCCACAGCCCCTATGCCTTTGCCGAGACTGCGCCGCAGTCCATCGGCATAGCCTATGGTGAGTGTCGCTACACGGGTCGGCTTATCCAGCATGGCTGCGCGTCCGTAGCCCACACTTTCCCCCGCGGGCACCAGGCGAATCTGCGCCACAGCTGCCAACAGCCGGCTTACCGGGCGCAAACGATTGCGAAACAGCGCTGCCGGGTCATAGCCGTACAAACCAATACCGAGCCGCACCATGTCATAGGCTGCTTCCGGAAACCGCAACACGCCGGCAGAGTTCAGCAAGTGGCGCAGCGGGGCAGGTTGGTTGGGGTTTTCTTGGGTCCAGGCTTGCAAAATTTGGTTCGAATAGCGCTCAAAACGAGCGAGTTGATCGCGGGTAAAGGCATCGTGTGCCGGGTCTTCTGCTGCGGACAAATGGCTGAGGATGGCCGCGAGCCTTAAACCGCGCAAGCGCTGCGGAGCCAGCACAAGTTCATGAACATCTTGTTCCGAAAGACCCAGGCGGTGCATGCCAGTGTCCAGTTTCAGGTGAATGGCCATGCCCGGGTAATGCTCCCGGATATGCTCCAGCGTTGCCAGGTCATAGACTTCCGGTTCCAGATCGTAGCGCTGCAAGGTGGACAAGCTTTCCAAAGCGGCATTGAGCACCAAAATTTTAAGGGTTATGCCAGCCTGGCGCAGGGCAACGCCCTCATCCGCGTACGCGACACCCAGGTAATCCGCCCGGGCAAATTCCAGAACACGGGCCACTTCGGCATCACCGGCTCCGTAGCCGAGTGCCTTGACCATGACCATAATTTTGGTTCCGGCCGGGACCCGGTCGCGGTAAACACTGAAATTATGGGCCAGCGCGGTCAGGTTAATTTCCAAACGGGTACCGTGAACTTTTTCAGCCAGGGCGTCTGCTACGCGTTCCAGGTGGAAGCGCCTCGCTCCCTTGATCAACACCAGTTGATCCTTTAACTCCAGCGCCGGCAAGGCTTGGAGCAACGCATCCGTATCCTCAAAGGCGTTGACCTCAAGCCCTGTAAAGGCATCGGCACGGCTAATGGCCGGTCCCACAGCCAGCAAGCGCGAATAGCCGTTGTCGCGCAAGCTGCGCGCCAACTCGCGACAGAGGAGATCGCTGTCCATCCCGCTTTCTTCCAGATCGCTGAGCACGGCGGTGCGCGGCAAATTGCCCCCCTGCCGGGCGGCATAGGCCAAGGCCAGTTGCAACGAGCCAAGGTCTGCACTGTACGCATCATTCACCAGAACCAATCCCCCCACCCCCCGCTGCACATTGAGGCGCAACTCCGGCAGCGTCAATTGCGCCACCCGGCCCGGCAGAGCAATGGGCATGACTCCCAGGTGCAGGGCGGCGGTCAGTGCGTGCAGCAGGTTCTCGCGCGAAAAAGGGTCGTCAAAGGGCGGGATCAGCCGGAATTCCCGACCGCGCCATTGCAACACCCATTGCCGGTCGCCGCAGCTTGCCTGCAGATCTGCCGGGCGGCCTTCGGCAGACCAGGTCACCCGTTCCCGATCGGGGTAGCGCTCCTGAATGGCATCGGCAACGGCAAGTTGATCGGCGCAATAAAGCAGCACTTTCGCTTCGGAAAAAAGCGCCAGCTTCTCCTGGAGTTTCTGGGTTCGGTTGGCAAAACCCTCATCGTGTGCGGCCCCGAGCTGCGTAAACAGCCCGATGTCCGGACGGAGGATGCGCTGGAGACGGGGCATTTCGCCCGGAAGCGAAATGCCCGCTTCAAAGACACCAATTTCGTGGTAAGGGCGCATGGCCCAAACCGAGAGCGGCACCCCGATCTGTGAGTTGAAACTGCGCGGATTTCGCACCACAAAGAAGTCCGGCGCCAGCAAATGAGCCAGCCATTCCTTGATGATGGTTTTGCCGTTACTGCCAGTGATGCCCATGACCGGGTAGCGAAAGCGGGCCCGATGCGCGGCAGCGATGGCCTGCAAGGCCCCCAACGGGTCAGGATGCAAGAGCCAATGCGCCGGTCCGGGGAGGTCTGCGGATTGTTCTGCCAAAAAGCATCGCACTCCTTGTTGGTAGGCGTCCAGCAAAAAGCGATGGCCATCGCGGCTTTTGCCTTTGAGGGCAATAAACAGGGTATCCGAGCCAAGCCCGGCGCTGCGGCTGTCGGTGGCCAGCTGATAAATGCCGGGTTCCGGCCCGCGCGTCGCCGGTTGTTCAGCGGCAGCGCCTGAACCGCTTCCCGGCCTTTCGGTTGTCCGGGAGCCCGGAACAGCGTTTGCCGAGCTGCCAACCCAATGCGTTGCTCCGCACCAGGCAGCCAGTTCAT
Organism: Bacteroidota bacterium; assembly: GCA_016124275.1. Taxonomy (GTDB): domain Bacteria; phylum Bacteroidota; class Bacteroidia; order Chitinophagales; family BACL12; genus WGOA01. Next base: position 20,295 of record WGOA01000011.1, on the reverse strand, counting down.
CAACGTCATATCCGCGCCAGTCGCTCATTGAGGGCAAAAGTAGGGGTACCCTGTTGTAACTTTTCCGCTTGAACAGGATTAGGGTTAAGCTGTTCTACCATAGCGCATAAACGCCATTTGCTTTGAACAACATCCTCCAACAAATCCGCCGCCTATTCCAGCAGAAATCCGCTCCGCAGGAAGGCTTTGTGCGCGAAGCATTGGAGCGCAGTGCGCGGGAGACCAACAGTTACCAGGAATGGTGCAGCAACAACCTGGAGCCCTTTCGCCTGATTTTGCAGCAGAAATTGTTGGCTGAAGACCCGGAAAGACGCCATGACGATTTCTTTGTGCTCCAGACCCCCAGCACGCGCGGGTTCATTTTGCAGCAGCCGGGCCTGCATTTTGGCCAGCGCAACTGCCCCTGGGTTTTTGACTGGTTGGGCGAAGCAGTGCAGCGCCAGGGCTACTACCGCCAAAACGCCGATGTGCGCTCCTGGATCAGAGAAAATGACGTCGTGGAGAAGCTGGAGCGCCGGTATTTCAAGCCGCGTTTTGCTTATGACGAAGGGCAGCAGATCTCCGATCAGCGTTTCGGTAATATTTTGGTGGAGCACCGCATCATGGACGGCCAAACCACCGAAATTCGCCTGGTCAATCACATTTACCACGACCGGGCCTGGACGCAAGCGCTTCCGTTTCGCGATTTGCTGGAAGCGATGTTGGCACAGCCTGCCTGATGCTGCGCCGCGCCGCAAAACTCTGACGGCAGTCGGTTAACTTCGGTTCGGATGAAGGCTAAACTCCGGCCATTGCGATTTTTGGTTTTAGCGCCAGAGGCTGTGTTCTGGGGTGTTGCCCTTTTGTGGCTCGGGATTTTCGCCAATTTGGAGCAACAGGCCTGGAGTTTGTGCCCGCTTCATGCCCTTGGATGGCACCTTTGCCCAGGCTGTGGGCTGGGGCGCTCCATCGCGTTAGCTTTGCGCGGTCAGTTGGCGGCGTCCTGGGCCATGCATCCGCTGGGCATTCCCGCTTTTTTGACGCTGTTTCACCGCATTGTAGTACTGTCGTTTCCTTCGCTTGCCGGATGGTTAAACCAAAACGGCAGCAGCAAAATCAACCTTCGCCGTTTCCCTTTCATCGCCAAAATAGTCCGTCATGAACGCTGTTGAAAAAGAGATTTTACTGTTGCCCAACATGGATGGCACCGAGCGCATTTTCCTGCACAACGTTCTGGGCGAATTGAACGAAACCGAGCAAATCACTGCGCTTCAGATTTACCGGGCCAAGCGCAAGGATCCTCAGTTAATCCTCTTGCTTGCGCTGCTTGGACTGCTGGGCGCAGCCGGCGTGCACCGCTTCATTCTGGGTCAGATCGGCATGGGCATTCTCTACTTTTTAACCGCTGGTTTTTGCTTTATCGGCACCATTATCGATTTGATCAACTATCGCGAACTGGCCTTAGAAAGCAACAAACAAAGTGCCGCCGAGGCTGCGGCTACCGTAAAAATTATGCGGCGCTAAGGCGTTTAGATCGTTTCGCCGGCCTTCATTTTCTCGGCATTTTCGGCCAGTTGCAACGCGTCCACCAGGGAATCGATCTGGCCGCCCAGAACATCGTCCAGGGCGTAGAGCGTCAGGTTGATCCGGTGGTCGGTTACGCGGCCCTGGGAGAAATTGTAGGTGCGGATTTTAGCGCTTCGGTCGCCGGTAGAGACGAGCGTTTTTCGCTTGCCGGCAATTTTGTCCAGATGCTCTTTGAGCGTGTGTTCGTACAACCGCGTGCGAAGCACCTTCATGGCACTCTCCCGGTTTTTGATCTGCGAACGGGAGTCCTGGCATTCAACCACCAAACCGGTAGGAGCGTGCACTACGCGCACAGCCGATTCCGTTTTGTTGATGTGCTGTCCCCCCGCCCCCGACGCGCGGAACACGTCAATGCGGATATCTTCCGGCCTGATGACCACATCCACTTCATCGGCTTCCGGCAACACCGCCACGGTGGCGGCTGACGTGTGCACGCGGCCCTGGCTTTCCGTAGCCGGAACCCGTTGCACGCGGTGCACCCCGCTTTCGTATTTCAGCCTACCGTAAACATCATCGCCGATCACATTGGCAATGATCTCTTTGTAGCCACCGCTCGTGCCTTCGCTGGCTGATACGACCTCTAATTTCCAGCCCTGCCGCTCCACGTAGCGGCTGTACATCTTGAACAGGTCACCGGCAAAAAGCGACGCTTCATCTCCGCCGGTTCCGGCACGGATTTCCAAAATGGCGTCGCGCGCATCTTCCGGGTCTTTGGGAATGAGCAATTGCCGAATGCGCGCATCCAATTCTTCTTTTCGCCCCTCCAGCAAGCCCAGTTCCTCACGAGCCATCTCGCGCAGCTCCGAATCCTTTTCTACATACAGGATTTGTTCAGAATCCTTGATGTTGCCCAAGACCAATTTGTATTCCCTGAAGGCCTCCATGATGGCATCCAGATCTTTGTACTGTTTGTGCACCTGCTTGTAGCGCTTCATGTCCCGGATAAGCTCCGGGTCATTGAGCTGCTCGCCTAAATTGCGCCAGCGGTCTTGCAGGATTTCCAATTTCTCAAGCATGGCGCAAAGGTAAGCGGACGGTGCAGGAATCGGGGAAGGGCTAAAGCGGTTGATTCAGGGCAGCGAATACACCGAAATGCCTTCTGCGCTCATCAGGGCCATGCGCCGCGCTTCGATGGTCCAGCGGAGCGGGTTGCCCTGGGGCATTTGAAATGGCCCTTCGGCCAGGCTGCGCAGGTCGTGGAAAAATACGCCTTTTGAATTTTCGTATAATACTTGTTCTGCAAATATCTGCATGTGGGTTACCCCTTCGCCGCCAAAGCGGTACTCGTAGGTGCCAAAAAGGTCAAACACCAGAATGCCGTGCTGCGGGTCGCGCAGAAAAAGGCGGTCATTGCGCTCAATAAGTTGTTGCGGCTGAAGGTCTAGCCCCAACACATAGTTCAACGGCTCACTGCGCCGGATAACTTGCCCGCGTTCATCAATTTTTATCAGTTCGAAATTGGCTTCATCGTACAGCCACAATTGTCCGTCGCGCGCCAGGCCCACCGCCCTGATTTTGTTAAAGCCCAACTTGCGAAAGTTGATTTCGCCGCTGATGGCCAACGTATTGCTCAGCAGCACGGCCGTCAGGTAGTCCGGGTAGTACACCAGCACCCGCAGGGCGTTGGAGACATCCAGGCTGCCTACCCGACCCAGGCGAACTTCGCTGAAGCGATAGAGCAGCGCACCGTCTTCGCGGTAGCGGCGCACTTCACCGCCTTCGCTTACGGTGAACAGGTTGCCTAACCCATCCAGCGACAGGTCTTCAAAGCGACCGGACAGCGTGTATAGCGCTGCTTTTTGCTCGGTGGCGGCGGGTTGCTGCGCACGCGAACCGGGAAGGGGTTGTGCGGTGACGGAGGCCATTCCCCCGAAAAAAAGCCCTGGGACCAGCAGCAGGGTCAACGCTGCTGCGCGCGCTGTATTGGGCGCTGTGGGTTTGGAAGGAAGGGGAGGAGCGGGGGGCTCCTGGGTCCAGGTTTTGAGCGCAAGATTTTGCCCGTCAAAAGCGGCATACGTGAATTGGGTGATCCAGTCGCCGAGGTTGCAAAACATGCTCTCCGTTCCGAGTGGGTACAAGGTAGCGCAATGCCGGTGGCCGAAGATGAAGTACTGATAGGGTTCGCGCTGCAGCACTTGGCGGGCATAGATGACCTGAGGCTCGGCTTCGCCCTGGAAGGTCTCGTCTTTGTGGGCGTCTGCCTGCCGGCTTTTGCGCGACCAGTACAGCGCCATGCCAACGCCCAAATTGGGGTGCAGGCGGGCAAAGGCCCACTGGCACCAGCGGTTGCTGAACACCCGTTTAATGAATTTGTACCCGTGATCGCCGGGGCCGATACCGTCGCCGTGTCCAACCAGGAAGCGTTGGCCGTTATACGTCCAGGATTGCGGCTCGCGAAACACCGGAATGCCCAGCTCCTGCTCAAAGTAGTCGAACATCCACAGGTCGTGGTTGCCCGTGTACACGTATAGATCGATTCCGCGGTCTCGGAGTTCTGCGAGTTTGCCCAGCACGCGCACAAAACCGCGGGGCACCGCATGGCGGTATTCGAACCAGAAATCAAACAAATCGCCGACCAGGTGAATGGCGGCGGCGTCCTGGGCGGCGGCGTCCAGCCAGGCCACAAGTTTTTTTTCGCGCTGCAGGCTGCTGGCGTGGTCGGGGACACCCAGGTGGGCGTCCGAAACAAAATAAATAGTATGGCCTGCCGCTTTGCCCATATGCCTGATGTTCCAGCCATTCCGGCAGGGTTTGCGCGCATCAAGCGCGCGTTGGCCTGCTGTCCGGCTCCGCGTTGGCCCCCAACCGCTCAGGGGCGATCCAACAGAAAAACGTAAACCTCGCGCGGGCCGTGTGCCCCGAGTACCAGCGTTTTTTCAATGTCGGCTGTGCGGCTCGGCCCGGTTGCTAAGTTAATCAGCGAAGGCAGTTGCCCGCCGTAGCGCTGCCGGACGGCCGCCAGCCCTTCGGCAATATCCGGTACCAGTTGGGCCGTATCCGCTACCACCAATTGCACGGGCGGGTAAATGGGCAGGGCCCTGCCAGAAGCCAAACGCGACGAGAGCAAAATGCTGCCGGTGCGGGCTACCAATGATTCGCAACGACTGAGTCCGGCCTGGGCGGGTCCCAGGTCTTGCCCGTCGTAAAGCGCTGGCAACCCTGCCTGGGTAAACTCCAGGCGAAGGGCTTCATCGCGGCAGGCAACTGCCGACCAGCCTTTTGCGGCAAACAACTCCCGGAGCGCCTGCATAAGGTGCAACGGATTTTCCGCAAAGAAGAACTTGCCCCCGGCTGCGGTAAACCGCTCGGCAAACAACACGTCCAGCGGATCGTCAGACCCTGCGAAAACGGGACCGCTGAGGTCCTCGCCCTCGTAGGGCATGGGATCCTGCCGTTGCAGGGCCTGCTTAATGCGACCGAGAATGCGCGCTCTGGCGTCAGCCATAGGGAGTTGCCTAGTTGTTGCCGGGGTTGCTCTCTCCGGGAGTTTCTGCACCAGGAGTGCGCTCTGCCTGGGGCGAATCGCCGGTTTCGGATGCTGCAGCCGGACGCTGCGATGCATCGCTATCCGTTTGCTCTGCAGAGCCGGAGGCTGCTGGATCTGCTGCCGAAGCGCCGTTGCTGCTCTTGCTCACATAACCCGGGGCCCTTCCCGCGAGGCTTAATTCTTCCGGAATGGCAAAGGGACGGGCACCGATCAACTCTTCCAAATCTGTTTGGAAAATGATCTCTTTGTCCAGCAGCGACAGGGCAACACGCTCCAATTCCTGGCGCTTTTCGAGCAACAGGCGCTTGGTACGCTGGTAAGCTTCATCAATGATTTTGCGAACCTCTTCGTCAATGGTCTTGGCCGTTTCTTCCGAGTAAGGGCGCTGGAAGCGGTAGTCGCCGGAAGGATCGTTGAACGACACGTTGCCCACCACCTCGTTCATGCCGTAGATGGTGACCATCGCATAAGCCATGCGGGTGATTTTCTCCAGGTCGTTTTGCGCGCCTGTTGAAATTTTTCCGAAAATGATGGACTCCGCTGCGCGACCGCCCAGCGTCATGCACATCATGTCCATGAGTTGCTCCGCCGTGTACAAGTATTGTTCCTTGGGCAGGTACTGGGCGTAACCCAAGGCTGCAATTCCGCGGGGAATAATGCTCACTTTAACCAGCGGGTCGGCATGTTCCAGGAACCAGCCGCAGATGGCGTGCCCGGCTTCGTGGTAGGCAATGATTTTCTTTTCCTCGGGCGAAATGATTTTGTTTCGCTTCTCCAGTCCGCCGATGACCCGGTCGATGGCGTCGTTGAAATCCTTCATTTCAACCGCTTTTTTGTCCCAGCGGGCGGCAATCAACGCAGCTTCGTTGCACACGTTGGCGATCTCTGCTCCGGCAAAACCAGGGGTCTGCGCGGCCAGTTTGTGGGCGTCCACATCCGAAGCCGTTTTGATCGGCTTGAGGTGCACACGGAAAATCTGTTCGCGACCGGTCAGGTCGGGCTTGTCGATGGAGATCTGGCGGTCAAAACGGCCTGGGCGCAGCAAGGCGGAGTCCAGCACGTCAGGACGGTTGGTGGCCCCGAGCATGATCACGCCTTTCTCCGAGCTGAAACCGTCCATCTCTACCAGCAACTGGTTGAGGGTGTTTTCACGCTCGTCGTTGCTCTGCATCATGTTTTTGCCCCGTGCGCGCCCAATGGCATCAATTTCGTCGATGAAAATGATGCAGGGAGCCTTCTCGCGGGCCTGCTTGAACAAGTCGCGGACACGGCTGGCGCCAACGCCCACAAACAGTTCCACAAAGTCAGAGCCGGAAATGGTGAAGAAGGGCACCTGCGCTTCGCCTGCCATGGCTTTTGCCATGAGCGTTTTGCCGGTACCAGGCTCGCCGATGAGCAGCACACCTTTCGGGATTTTGCCACCCAAAGCCGTGTATTTCTTGGGGTTCTTGAGGAAGTCGACCACTTCCATGACTTCCTGCTTGGCTTCGTCCAGTCCGGCGACGTCGGCAAAGGAAACATTGACCTTCGTATCCCGATCGTAGAGGTTAGCCCTTGATTTACCAATGTTGAAGATCTGGCCGCTTCCGCCCATTCCCCCGCCCCCGGTAACCCGGCGCATGATGAACAGCCAGATGACCACGATGACCACAATGGGCAGCACCCAGGCCAGGAGCGTTTTCATCCACTCCACCTGCGTGCGCGAATCCATGGCAATTTTGGCTTCAGTGGTCTCGGCGGTGTTGTAGGTGTTGATGGCCGTCTCAAAACCTTCCACGCTGATGGGTTCAAACTGAAAATGCGGAGGACGGCGCAGGTTCATGTCCTTGAATTCCTGATCCTTTAGCGCTTCGTCGGTCAGGGTCACCTCCACGTAATTGCGGCTGGTGGTTTTAACCAAGGTCACTTCCTTGACATAGCCTTTTTCCACCAGTTCATTGAACTTGGTGGGATTGATCGGCTGATTGGTTTTGGGCATGAAGGTGTTAAACTGCAGACCCAGGACCAGAATGGCCGCCAACCCGTACAACCAGTAGAAGTTGAACTTCTTCTTGGGCTGCTGGGGTTTTTCGTTATCGTTGTTTCGGATGATGCTCATCGGGGATTAGCGCAGAGGCTGATTTAAGGGAACACGCAGCGCAACTGCGCGGGGAGTAAATTCAAGGGAGAAACAGCAAGGAGGCCTGTTGGGTTCAATACGTCTTCAAACGCGCATCGCTCCAAAGGTCTTCCAGGTTGTACAACTGCCGTTTGTCGCGCAAAAAGACATGCACAACCGTATCCACATAGTCGATCAGCACCCATTCCAGGTTCTGCATCCCTTCGGTATGCCAGGGAAACTCACCGGATGTGTCCTTCACTTTTTTGTTAATGTGATCGGCGATGGCCTTTACCTGCGTGGTGGATTCTGCGGTGCAAATGATGAAGAAGTCCGTGGCAGCTTCTTCTATTTTTCGGAGGTCGAGCGAAACGATGTTCAGTCCTTTCTTGTCTGAAATGCTGTCAACAATCAAATCGTTGAGGGTTTCGACGTCGTATGTTTGCGTAAGCGGTCTGGAAATGGGTCGGGAAAGCGATTTGTTCACGCGCGAGTTTTAATGCCCAAATTGCCAAACCCTTGAACAAAAAGCCAATAAAATTGGCGTGTTGTCAACCGGCAATAGGACCATTCTGAGAATCTGCTGCAAAAAAACGCTTCTACAGCCACAGACCCTCGTTGTTACTATCAAATTTACACAAACTGGTTTGGAATCACGACCCGCCACCCATTATGTAGGCAAGCCTCTCCTGGTCAGGCAAGTGCTGGATTCCACAAACCGCTTTGCATTGGACTGGATAGCCGCAAAAACCAGGCCGGACGGTGAAGATGCGGCTCCCACTGAAGGAACTGCCATAATGGCCCTGGAACAGCCCGCCGGACGCGGACAATATGGCACAAGCTGGGCCACCGAGCCTGGAGCGGGCCTGGCGCTTTCTGTGATCTTCTACCCCGGTTTTCTGCCGGCCCGGGAGGCTTTTCGGCTGAATGTTGCGCTTTCGCTTGGGGTTTGGGATGCCTTGCGCGGGCTTATTGCCCATTCGAACTGCGCAGAAGACTGGTCCGTCAAATGGCCCAATGACCTTTACGCGGGTTCCCGCAAGGTTGCCGGCTTGTTGCTGGAAAATGGGATAGCTAACAACCACTTGACACACAGCGTTTTAGGCATTGGCCTGAACGTCAATCAAATGCAATTTCCCGCGGAATTGCCCAATCCCGTTTCGCTGCGCCAATTGGATGGGCAAGAGCGTGATTTGCAAGAGGTTGCCTTTCGGCTTTGCGAAGCCCTGGAACCCCGCTATGAACAACTCCGCCAGGGGGCTTGGTTGGCGTTAAAGCGGCAGTACTTGCAAGCGCTTTGGGGCTATGGCGAAAAGCGCTTTTTCCAGCGCAACACCCCTGCTGGCCCCGAAGTTTTCGAAGGCGTCATTGCCGGCGTGGAAGACAGCGGCGAACTTGCCGTCGATTGCCAGGGGGTATTGAAGCGGTTTCGCTTCAAAGAAGTGATTCAATTGGTGGAGCAACCCTAAAATTTGGGAGCAGCCCTAAAAAATTGGGCGTAACGCCGGAGCCGGGCCGCTCAGCCAGCAGCCCTAAAAGACGGCGCGGGCAATGGCCAGAATAGGCTCCGCCTTGGACATGGAGTAGTAGTGCACGCAAGGCACGCCAAACTCAATCAACTCGCGGCTTTGCTGAATGGCCCACTCGATGCCGATTTTTTCCGCCGCTTTGTTGTCCGGGGCTTTGGAAACTGCGTTGACCAGTTCGTCGGGGATGTCCAGGTGGAAGACCGGGGGCAAGGTGCTGATTTGCGGTTTTGCCGTAATGGGCTTTAGCCCTGGGATAATGGGAACCGTGATGCCCATCTCCCGGCAGCGTTTCACAAAATCAAAATAGACCTTGTTGTCAAAAAACATTTGGGTCACGATGTAGTCAGCGCCCTGGTCCACCTTGTGCTTGAGGTAGCGCAGGTCGGTGCTCATGTTGGGCGCTTCAAAATGCTTTTCCGGGTACCCGGCAACGCCGATGCAAAAGTCGGTAGCGGCATCGGTGGCCGTTTCTTCGTGCAAAAAACGACCCCGGTTCATGTTGGCCACTTGGGCTACCAGGTCGGAAGCGTAGTGATGACCGCCGTCAGAGGGTTGAAAACGGGGCTCGCTTTTCAAGCCATCGCCGCGCAACAAAAGAAAATTCTGGATGCCCAGGTAGTGCAGCGTGAAGATGGCGTCTTCCGTTTCTTCTTTGGTGAAGCCTCCGCAGACCAGGTGCGGCACCGCATCAATTTTGTAATGGGCGGTGATGGCCGCACAGATGCCCACAGTACCGGGCCGCTTGCGGGTAGGCACCTTTTCGACCAAGCCATCTGCGCGTTTTTTGTATACTATTTCTTCGCGATGGTAAGTAACGTCAACAAAGGGCGGTTTGAACTCCATGAGCGGGTCCATAACCCGGAAGAGGTCCTGAATGGTCTTGCCCTTCATCGGGGGCAGCACTTCAAAACTGAACAGCGTCGAGGACGCGTTTTGCAGGTGTTCGGTAACTTTCACAGCCGGCAAAGATAGCCTAATCGGAATCGTTGGCCGCAAAGCCTGAAGGCCTTAGCTTTGCGCCGGTAAAAAAAACCACCTGACCATTCTCAACCTTATCGAGATAGACTGAGGGATTCGGCCCAATGACGTCTTGGCAACCCGGAAACAGTTCGAAGGGCTGTTTCTGAAGGTGCCACCTCCGACCCAGAAATACTGCGTTTACGCGCAGCCAGGGCTTTCAAAAAGAGCCCACGAACGCTGGGGTAGATAAGAACCAATACCATGAGCCACACCATACGGGAACTTATACGCCAGCGCATCCTTGTGCTGGACGGTGCCATGGGCACCATGATTCAGCGCCATACGCTTACGGAAGCCGATTTCAGGGGCGAGCGTTTCGCCGATCACCCCAGCGATCTTCGCGGTAACAATGACCTGCTCAGCCTGACCCGACCGGACATTATCCGGGACATCCACCGGGCTTATCTGGAGGCGGGTGCCGATATCGTCGAGACCAATACGTTCAGCGGAACCTCCATTGCCCAGGCAGACTACGGCTTGCAGCATGTGGTTTACGAACTCAACGTGGAAAGCGCCAGGCTGGCGCGCCAGGCCGCGGATGCCGTCATGGCAGCCGACCCTTCAAGGCCGCGCTTTGTTGCCGGTGCGATAGGGCCGACCAACCGCACCGCAAGCCTTTCCCCCGATGTGAACAACCCCGGCTACCGCGCCGTGACCTTTGATGAGTTGGCCGAAGCCTATGCCGAGCAAACCCGCGGCCTGATTGACGGCGGATGCGACCTGATCCTGATCGAGACCATTTTTGACACGCTCAATGCCAAAGCGGCCGTTTACGCGGTCAGGCAGGTGATGGATGAAAAGGGGCTGGATTTGCCCCTCATGATTTCGGGCACCATTACCGACGCCAGCGGCCGGACGCTCAGCGGGCAAACGCCGGAAGCGTTTTACATCTCGCTGGAACACGGCAACCCGTTCAGCGTGGGCCTCAACTGCGCGCTGGGCGCCAAAGACATGCGGCCGCACCTGGAGGCCATTTCGCGCATGGCTTCCTGTTTTGTTTCCGCATACCCCAACGCGGGCTTGCCCAATGCCTTTGGCGGGTACGACGAAAGCCCGGAGATGATGGGCGCACAGATCGAAGATTTTTGTCGAAGTGGTTTCGTGAACATCATTGGCGGTTGTTGCGGCACCACACCGGATCATATTCGAGTTTTTTCGGAAGTTGCTGCCAAATACAAGCCGCGCGTGCCCGCGGAGTATTCGCCTTACACGCGACTGAGCGGATTGGAACCACTCGTTATCACGCAGGAGACCAACTTCGTCAACATTGGGGAGCGCACCAACGTAACCGGCTCGCGCGCCTTTGCGCGGCTGATCCGCGACGAAAAATACGAGGAAGCCCTGTCGGTGGCGCGGCACCAGGTGGATGGCGGCGCGCAGATCGTGGACGTGAACATGGACGAAGCTATGTTGGACTCCGCGGCGGCCATGACGCGCTTCATTAATCTTATGGCCTCCGAGCCGGACATCGCGCGGTTGCCCTTCATGGTGGATTCTTCCAAATGGTCGGTGTTGGAAGCTGGCCTCAAGTGCCTGCAGGGCAAAGGCGTGGTCAATTCCATCAGTTTAAAAGAAGGCGAAGAAGTTTTTCTGCAGCACGCCCGCGCCGTGCGCCGCTACGGAGCTGCCGTAGTGGTCATGGCCTTTGATGAAGGCGGTCAGGCCGATTCGGTAGAGAAGCGCGTGGCCATCTGCCGGCGCAGCTACGAGCTGTTGTTGCGGGAAGCGGGCTTTTCGCCTCACGACATCATTTTTGACCCCAACATTTTTGCGGTAGCTACCGGCATTGAAGAGCACAACCGCTACGCGCTCGATTTCATTGAAGCCACGCGGCAGATCAAGGCCTCCATGCCCGGTGTCAAGGTAAGCGGCGGCGTGAGCAATGTGTCTTTTTCGTTCCGGGGAAATGACGCCGTACGCGAAGCGATGCACACGGTTTTCCTCTACCACGCCATTCGATCTGGCATGGACATGGGCATCGTCAATGCAGGTATGATTGAAGTATACGATGAAATTGCACCTGAATTGCTGGAAAGGGTAGAAGATGTTGTCCTGGCCCGCCGCGACGATGCCACCGAGCGACTGGTGAGTTACGCGGAAACTATCAGTGCCAAAGGAAAAGTTGCGGTCAAGGACGAAGGCTGGCGAAATGCCCCCGTGGCCGAGCGCCTGCGCCACGCCCTGATCAAGGGCATGGCCGATTACATAGAAGAGGATACGGAAGAAGCGCGCCTGCAATTTGATGCGCCGCTCGAAGTCATCGAAGGGCCGCTCATGGACGGCATGGGCGTGGTCGGCGACTTGTTTGGGGCCGGCAAGATGTTCCTTCCCCAGGTGGTAAAATCCGCCCGTGTCATGAAACGCGCCGTGGCCCATTTGACCCCCTACATTGAAGCCAGCAAAGCAGCCGGTAGTTCGAAGGGCCGCATCCTCATGGCTACAGTAAAGGGCGATGTTCACGACATCGGCAAGAACATTGTTGGGGTGGTTTTGGGTTGCAACAACTACGACATCATTGACCTCGGCGTCATGGTGTCTGCTGACCACATTCTGGAAGCGGCGCGCACGCATAACGTGGACATGATCGGGCTCAGCGGGCTCATTACCCCTTCGCTGGATGAAATGGTGCACGTGGCGCAGGAAATGGAGCGCCAGGGTTTTGACATTCCGCTGTTGATTGGCGGGGCGACCACCTCGCGGATGCACACGGCCGTCAAAATCGCGCCGGCTTATCAGCAACCGGTGGTGCACGTGCTGGACGCGTCTCGCGCCGTAACCGTAGCCAGCAGCTTAAAGGGCAACGAGACGGAGCGTTTGCGCTTTATGCAGGCGCTGGATGAAGATTACCAGGTTTTCCGCGACCGCTATGCCGCCAAGCAGGATGCCGGCCGCTTCGTAACGCTGGAAGAGGCCCGAAAAAACGCTGCGGCACTCGATTTTGAGGCATACGCACCCCCCGCCCCCCGCAACCCGGGCGTGCATGTTCTGGACAATGTGGACCTGGCCACCCTGGCCGCCGTCATTGACTGGACCCCCTTCTTCCAAACCTGGGAGCTGGCGGGTCGCTATCCGGGCATCCTGGATGACGCCGTGGTAGGCGAGCAGGCCCGCGCGCTTTTTGACGACGCTCAGGCTATGCTGGCCGAGCTCATTGCCGGCAAATGGCTGCGGGCCCGCGGCGTTTACGGCCTGTTCCCGGCCAACCGCCGCGGCGATGACATTGTGGTTTGGACGGACGAATCGCGCCGGGAGGTGCTGACCGTGCTGCACCACATCCGCCAGCAGAACAGCAAGTCAGACGGACAGCCCAACCGCTCGCTGGCCGATTTTATCGCCCCGGAGGGCATCCCTGATTGGATTGGCGGCTTTGCCGTGACCACCGGACACGGGTTGGAAGCGCGTGCCGCCGCTTACGAAGCCGCGCACGACGATTACAACAGCATCTTGCTCAAAGCGTTGGCCGACCGCCTGGCCGAAGCCTTTGCGGAGTACCTGCACGCGCAAATTCGCTCGGAGCACTGGGGCTATTCGCCCGGTGAAAACCTGAGCGCGGAAGACCTGATCCGCGAAAAGTACCGCGGCATTCGCCCGGCGCCGGGCTACCCGGCCTGCCCGGACCACACAGAAAAAGCCGCGCTCTGGTCCCTGCTGGACGCCGAGCGCAATACGGGCATCACGCTGACGGATTCCTACGCCATGTTCCCGACGGCAGCAGTCAGCGGCTGGTACTTCAGCCACCCGGAATCGCGCTACTTCGGCACGGGCAAAATAGGCCGCGATCAGGTCGAAGACCTTGCGCACCGCAAAGGTTGGCCGGTGGACGTCATGGAGCGCTGGTTGCGGCCCGTGTTGAACTACGGGTAGAACGTGCGCGGTAATACGGCGAGACCTGGAATGTGGGCGGACTGCCCTGGGTTCAGGCATACAGCGCCTCCAGCATGCGCTCGACGGTGGGGTAATCAAACCGGAAGCCCGCCTCTTCAATTTTCTGGCAGCCTGCGCGGCTGCTCATTAATACGGCATCGGCCATTTCACCTAAAACCATCCGAAGCCCGAATTCGGGAACGGGAGCCAGGATCGCTTTGCGGCCACTGGCCCGCAAAATGGCCCGCATCAGGTCGCGCTGCCGCACGGGTGCCGGCCCGACGGCATTGTAAACACCCTGAAGGTTTGGTTCTTCTACGGCAAAACGGAACATGCGCGCCAGATCGTCCACGTGAATGACCGGGTAGAATTGGCGGCCGCTTCCCAGCACGCCGGCAACGCCCAATGAAAGCGTCTTGGTCAGTTCGGGCAAGGCACCTCCTTTTCGGGAGAGCACGATGCCGATGCGAAGGATGGCCAGCCGTATGCCCAACGCGGCAACCGCTGCGTTGGCCTGTTCCCATTGCTGGCTCAATTTGGCCAGAAAGTCTGAACCTGGATCGCTGCTTTCGTCCAGCCGCTCATCGCCTCGACTGCCGTAAAAACCAACCGCTGAAGCCGCGACAAAGCATTTAACCTGATGTTTGCGGGTTTGAAGGGCTTCTGCGAGCAAGCGGGTGGTCCCAAGGCGGCTTTCTTCCAATTCGCGTTTGCGGGCTGGCGACCAACGTTTGTCGGCGATGCCTGCTCCGGCCAGGTGAACAATGGCGTCAACACCATCAAAGGCATCTTCTGCCAGGTGGCCCCGGCGCGGATCCCAATAGACCATGCCCCGCTGCCTGCTCAAGATGCGAACTTCATGTCCACGTTCTCTGAGAGCAAGGGTCAGGCGGCTACCAACAAGGCCAGTTCCCCCGGAAATCAGAACAGTGTGCTGGGTTACTTTCATAGGCGGGACCTTAGCGGTGTAAAGTGAATAAAAACAGAGCAAAAGCCCGGCCCCCCACGCTTTTCTAAGGTCCGGCAAATTAAGTCAATCCTTAGAAGGCTACTCTTAACATTTCAGGCTTTTTGCAAGCAGGCCTGTTTGCCTATATTTGTTAACCTTGGTCGCGCTAGTATTGGCAGTTATTTCTGCGCTAAACCATTGAGGGTCAAACTATTCTGTCTATGTCACCAGCTCTTCGCCTCCAATCCGCCCTTCTGCTCACCTGCCTGATCGGGCTTGCTTTTTTTCCCGGTTGTGTTCCACCTCCGGACTTGGGCAGAAACGTAGTCACCTTTCACTTGTCCTCACAGCCCGATGGCCTGCACCCTTTCAACAACAATTCCGGCGACCGCACCATCATTTTCAATTACACGCAGAAGAGCCTGGTCAAGCTGGATTTTGGTAGCCTGGAGACTTTCCCTGCGCTGGTAGAGTCCATGCCGGAGATTTCAGACGATCAACTGTATTACAAATACCGCCTGCGAAAAGGCATTAAGTGGGATAACGGTGAAGAGCTCACGGCCAAGGATGTGCTGTTCACCTCCAAGCTGCAGATTTGCCCGCTCACCGACAACGCCGCCGTTCGACCTATTTACGACACGGTGATTGAGGATGTGCTCCTGGATCCTAATGATCCTTATGCATTTACCATGAAGGCCAAAAAGGTCTATGCGACTAATGCGGAGATCTACGGAGAAATCTACCTTCAACAACAGAGTTATTGGGATCCGGATGGTGTGTTAGACCGCTACTCTTTTACTGATTTTTACTCGCCCAATTTCAAATCCAAAGCCGGGCAGGATCTGGTTGACTGGATGCAAACATTTAATGACGCGGACAACTCCTACAAGCCGGAGCGCCTTGTGGGCCTGGGTCCTTACCAGATTACTGCATGGCAAACGGACAACTACATTGAGTTGACCCGCAAGAAAAATTGGTGGGGCGACAACGACACCAGCCGCTACAACGCCAACTATCCCGACAAGATCGTTTTCCGCATCATCAAGGATGCTGCGGCCACCAAGATGGCGCTCAAGAACCAAAAGGTGGATGTGGGGGTCAATATTGGCAACAGTTCCCTGCTCAAACTCCAGGCCCTGGATTATTTCAACGAGGCCTTCGATTCCGAGTTTGTGCCGGAATACGCCTATGCTTACTTGGGGCTCAATATGCGCCCGGAAGAGGTGGGCCGCATGCCGTTTTTTGCTGACAAAACAGTTCGAAGGGCCATGGCTTACGCCACGCCGGTAGATGAAATCATCGAAGTCTTGCTTTACAACAATGGCCAGCGCCAGACCAGCAATACGTCTCCGCTGGTACCGTCGTACAACCAGGATCTCCGCCCCATACCTTTTGATTTGGACACCGCCGCCATGCTGTTGACTAAGGCTGGCTGGGTGGACACCGATGGCGACAACATCCGCGACAAGGTGATCAACGGCCGCAAGGTGGCCTTCCGCTTTGACATGAATTATTTTGGCAACTCCCAGCTGAGCAAGGAGACGGCGCTGATGATGAAAGAGGAGTACTACAAGGTGGGTCTGGAAGCCAATACGGTGCCACTCGATTTCACCATTCTCTACAAAAAGGCTTACGAACACGATTTTGACGCCATGTTCGGGGTTTGGGGGGGAAGCGGCTCTTACTCCGATCCGGTACAATTGTGGCACACCAGTTCCTGGGTGAACAAAGGCTCCAACTTTGTGGGTTTTGGCGACGCTGCTAGCGATGCCCTGATCGACCTCTGCAACAGCAAGGTGGATAAAGACGAACGCGCCCTTGTAGAAAAGGCCTTACAGAAGCGCATTTACGATGATCAACCCTATGTTTTCCTGTACAGCCGGGTGCGCCCTACGGTCATCCACAAACGCTTTGCCAACCGGCAGATGTACAGCGAAAAGCCAGGACTGTTTACCAATAACCTCAAGCTACGACCGGAGTTTGCCACGGGAAGTGCCACGCTGACACCGGAGCAACTATAAGCCAGGCCCAACCATGTTCAAATACATTCTCAAGCGCATCGTGGCTTTTATTCCCACGCTGCTGATCATTTCGCTTTTGGCCTTTGTCATCAGCATTAATGCGCCAGGCGATCCGGTAGAGCGTTTGCTCCGCGCCGCAGATTCTGAAGGCGGCACCAGCGAACAAAGCAGTGCAGCCTCACAACAGCGCCAGGAACTCCGAAAAGAGCTGGGTCTGGATCGCCCGGTCTTTTACATGACCTTAGGCACGCTCGCTCAACCGGATACCCTGTACCGCATCCCTGAGCAGAGCGAGCGCAAAGCGCTGACCAAGTTGGTCAACCGCACAGGCAATTGGGAAACGGTGAGCCGCTACTACCTGGCGCTGCAAAAAGCCAAAAGGGCGCACGGCGGCATCAATCCCGATGCCTTGTTTCTTGCAGAAATGCCTATGGATACGGCCAACATCGATTCGGTGGCCATGGCCGATGAACTCGCCCTGTTTCAGGACAAGAAGAACCAGATGCAGGAGAAGATCAATCGAAGTAACATTTCCTATGGCATGTTAATGCGCACGGAGGATCCAACTGTTATTGAAACCAAACTTGACTCGCTCCAAAGCCTTTACGCCGGTGCCACCTTTTTAGCTGCCCCCGCTGCGGCTTATGCCGAAGTGCGCCAAGCCTATGAGGCCATGAGCACCCAGAGTTCCCGTTGGAAATCCTTTATTCCTACGCTGCAATGGCACGGCTACTTTAACCAGTACCACCTTTGGCTGTTTGGTGATGTCCCTTTTGTGCGGAAGAATCCGGGCAACCGAACCCGATACGGCATGATTCGCGGCGACTTTGGAAAGTCATTTCATGACGGTCAGCCCATCCGCGACAAGATCGGTCAGCGCGTTATGTGGTCCCTTTTACTGGCAGGGTTGGGCATTTTTCTGGCCTACCTGATCTCGGTGCCCATCGGCATCTTGTCGGCGTACAAACGCAACGGTCCATTTGACCGAATCTCTTCCATCATCTTGTTTATCCTCTATTCGCTTCCGGTCTTTTTTGTCGGCACATGGCTTTTGTACATGTTTGCCAATCCGGACAACCTGGTGTGGTTTCCAGAATCAGGCATCATGGACCCGGCTCGTTACCTCCCGGATGAAATGAACCTTTGGCAAAAGATCCAGCATCGCGCTCCCTTCTTTGTTTTGCCGGTGCTCGCTTACACGTATGGATCATTCGCCTTTTTGAGCCGCATTATGCGGGTGGGCATGATTGAAGTATTCGGCCAGGATTACATCCGCACCGCAAGGGCCAAAGGCCTTCCCGAAAAATCAGTGGTGCTCAAACACGCCCTTCGAAATTCATTGATCCCGATCATTACGGTGTTTGCGGATATTTTTCCGGTAGCCATCGGCGGGTCCATTATCATTGAAATGATTTTCAGCTACCCGGGTATGGGCGTGATGATTTACGAGGCGGTCATCAATCAGGACTACCCGGTTATCGTAAGCATCTTCACCATTTTGGGTTTCTTCACCATGATCGGTTACCTGGTCTCCGACGTGTTGTACGGCATTGCCGACCCGCGTATATCCTACAAGTAATTCCAGCTTTTCCTTACGCCTTTGCCCTCAACAGATCCTGCAGCCCATGTCACCTTTCCTCTTGCATCTCTTCCTTGAACTGGCCAAAATCGCGGCAGCTTCGGCAGTTTTTGGTTTGGCCTTGTACCCAAACTTTAAGAAATGCGGACTGGCACCGTGGAAGGCATTTGTTCCCTTGTACAACCTGTGGGTATGGACCACCTTAACCCGGAGTGGTGCCTTTGTTTACTTGCTGCTGCTTTGGGCCTTTCCGCTGCCGGAGCGTTGGATGATGTTGGTCAGTTTGGGCGCCCTAACGCTGCTTACGCTGGAGACCTATCGGTTGTACCACAACCAATTGCCTGGAAAGTGGCTGTTGATCTTGTTGCCTGTGGCCATTACTGCCGGTGCGGGAATGCTTGTTCCAACCATAGGTTTTAATGTGGCCTTAGGCGCCATGGTGCTCGCTTTGGGCGTGTTGTTGTTTTATTGGGGCCAGTCTTCCATGACCTTTGACAAGGATGCCTACAACGCCGAAGAATTCTCGTTTCAGCGCTATGCCATCAAGCAGTTTACCCGCAATGTTCCGGCCATGGTGTCGGTCTATGTGTTGGGCGCGTTGATATTGATCGCCGTTTACGCTCCTTACCTGGCTAACGACCAGCCTCTTTACGCGGAGTACCGCGGTGAAACCTATTACCCCGCCTGGACATCCGTTTTTGCGCCCACCACTGTGGATACGGTGTACAACGAGGCCGGCAATCCAGAGCGGCTTCAGTTTGACATCACCAACTGGAAGGCACTGGCGCTGGACGAAGTGGTGTGGGCACCGGTGCCCTATTCGCCCGGCAAATCCGACCGATACAACCGCGACTATGCCTCTCCCGGCGGCGTGCAGAAATTCAAAACGTTGGAAGGCGAAATCATTGATGCGCCCTCGCGTTTTCGTCACCATCTCGGCACGGACCAAGTGGGTGCTGACGTGCTCAGTGGCCTGATTCACGGGTCGCGCATCTCGCTCACCATCGGCCTGATCTCCATGGGCATCGCCACCTTTATTGGCATTGTGTTGGGCGCATTGGCCGGCTATTTTGGGGATACTGGCTTGCGCACTGCGCGTATTCGCTATTGGCTGGTGCTGATCGGCTTTGGGTTGCTGTTTTTTTACGGCGGCAAGCTCGGACTATGGGGCGTGGGCGTAGCTTTTTTGGCGGTTTGTCTGGTCGTTGGGGCGCTCCTGAATCGCGCCAAGCTGGGCTGGTTCACCGATGAGGTGCACGTGCCTGTGGATACCTTTGTCAGCCGGGGCATTGAGATCCTCAACTCCCTGCCGCGCCTGCTCATCATCATTACCATCACGGCTATTTTGGACCGTTCCATGACCCTGTTGATGATCATCATCGGGGCTACTTCCTGGACGGGCATTGCCCGTTTTACGCGCGCAGAATTGCTGCGCACCCGGAGCCTGGAATTCATTGACGCCGCGCGCAGCCTGGGCTTCAGCGAGTTTCGCGTCATTTTCCGTCACGCCCTTCCCAACTCGCTGGCTCCGGTTTTCGTGGCCATCGCCTTCGGCATCGCTTCCGCTATTTTGGTCGAAAGTGGCTTGTCGTTTCTGGGCATCGGTGTCCCTGATGACGTGGTTACCTGGGGCCAGATGCTGAGCAAAGGCCGGCAAGAATTCGAAGCGTCCTGGCTGGTGTATTTTCCTGGTCTGGCCATCTTCCTGACGGTGACGGCCTACAACCTGATCGGCGAAGCACTGCGCGATGCACTCGATCCCAAGCTCAAGCAATAGGGGCAGCCATACGCACCCACGCTTTGGTGGTGCTTTTCTTGCGGCGCGAGACAGGAATGAGCCTCCCATCCTTCATCAGGAGCTCCTCGTTTTTCAGGGAGTCCACATGCAGTCGATTCACGATATAGGAACGATGGCATCGGAAGAAACCTTTGTCGGTTAAAAAATCCTCAAAGTAGGCCAGGTTTTTGGAGGAGAGCTTCCTTGTTGAATCGCTTTAATAAATATAACTATAATTTCTATCACTTTCAATCATCGTGATTTTGCCAAGCGGTATTTGTGAAAAACCATCTTGCGTGTTTAATACCAGTTTTTGATCCTCGGGTTTTGCGGCCTTTAAATTATCCAAGGCGCTCAAAAGGTTTAGGTTTGATCCATTTTTTATAGTGATATACCTTTGTATGG